>JALSQG010000071.1 GCA_026985565.1 Deltaproteobacteria bacterium | reverse complement strand
AGGAAACCCTTCGGATTCCTAATGCCTTTTTTGCAAATAAAAGATCTTCAGGCGTATCAATATCAAAAAAGGCCCAACTGTCTGAACAGTACATGTTGATGAGCCTTTTACTGTATCTTTTCATTATTAGCCTCAGGCTTTCTGCCTTGCCGGAGCATATCTCCTTGTAAAGGAACCTTGGTACTAAAAGAGGATGGCCGCCTCTTTTCTTGGAAAAAGGCCTTATGAGAAAATCTGGCCTTGTTACATGAAGCCCTACAAGCTGGATAATGGTTTCTTCTTTTACAAGGCCACAGTCAACAGGCAGAATCATACATCCTGTGGATGAAGGGCTAAGGCTTTCCATGCCAAGGATTACCGAGTCCATCATGTGCGAATCTGCATCTTTATTAAACACGATCCTTGCGCCAAGACTTTTGATCCCTTTTTTCAAATCCTCATGGAAGGATCGAGTCACTACCACGACATCGCTTACCCCTGCCTTCAAAAACTTCTCAACACATATTTGCCAAAGGGCCTTTCCATCAAAGCGAAGAAGCTCCTTTGGCCTTCCCATTCGTGTTGAGGCACCGGCAGCAAGGACAATGGCGGAGAGACAAAAATTATCATCAGATACTGGAGTTAAGAAACGCAGGGACATAAAAAGTGATATGACATACAGGAATCAGCCAGCGTCTTTGCTTCTAAAATGTCTTATGAGCTCTGCCATGATGCTAAAGGCGATCTCCCGTGGCCCCTTTGCCCCAATGGATAGCCCAACCGGACACCTAACCTTTTTGAGAAAGGACTCATCCATGCCTTCTTCCCTTAGCCTTTTAAAAAAGCTGTCTCTCTTTTTTTTGCTTCCAAGAAGTCCTACATACCCGGCCCTTGTCTTTATGGCCTGCTTCAACATCTCAAAGTCGGCCTCATGGCTACCTGTGGCAATAACCACCATATCAAGGGCTTCTGGTGAAAGCTCGTCAAAGAGCGCCCTTGCCGACTCAACCATAACCCTTCTTACATCTTGTGGAAGCCTGTCCTTTGAAAGGGCCCTTGGATCCCTGTCACAAATTATGGTATCAACACCCCAGAAGATGGCAAGTTCGCAAAGGGCCATACCCACATGGCCTGCCCCAACGATTATGAGGCGTTTTCCTTTCTGAAAAGACTCTATGAAGATCTTTACCCTCCCTCCACATGCCATGAGACCAGCTTTTCTATCAAGCTCAAAGGTCAAAAGTTCAGTCTTGCCCTTTAAAATGGCCTCCTTGCACCTTTCCTTGACCTTTTCTTCAAGCCTTCCACCACCAACTGTCCCAAAAGAGCAACCATCTTCCACAAACACAAGACGTGCACCTGCATCAACCGGACACGAACCTTCAGTGGTTACAACCGTGGCTATGGCAAAGGGCCTCCTTGCCTCTTCAAGTTGTGCGATTTGCCTGAAAAGGCCCATGGTTCAACCTTTTTCAGAAAGATGCCTCAAAACCCTTTCAGCAACAAGGGGAAGCCTTCTTATTCGAACACCAGTTGCATGGAAAATGGCATTTGAAACTGCAGGGGCTATTGGGGCAGTACCTACCTCACCCACTCCAGTTGGCGGATTTCCGCTATCTACCACATAAACCTCCACCTCTGGCGTCTCAGACATGGTCAAGATGGGATAATCCGCAAAGCCTGTGGTCACGACTCCACCTTTTGAAAAAGAGACCTTTTCCTTAAGGGCTGCACTTAGCCCGAAAAGGATACCACCTTCTATCTGTTCCTTCACAACCCTTGGATTTACGGCCTTCCCACAATCTACTGCACAAACCACCCTGTGAACCTTAACAGTACCCGTTTTTTCATCCACAGAGACCTCGGCCACAGTTGCAATATAGGTATAGACCAGATAGTGCTGCGAAACACCAAGGCCCTGCCCTATTTTTGCCCCCTTTTCCCAATGCGCCTTCTCTGCTGCAACTTCCACAACCCTTGCAGCCCGGGGATGATCCTTTAGATTCTTAAGGCGAAACTCAACAGGGTCCATACCTGCCTTGTGGGCAAGCTCATCCATGAAGCTTTCAACTGTAAAGCAGTTGTGGGAGTTGCCCACGGAACGCCAAAATCCAAGGGGCGGGGCAAGCTCCTTTATCCACACATACTCAAGATGAAGAGATGGAAAGGAATAAGCAGAATTGTGTATGCTTTCCACTGCAGAAGGATCAATGCCATCATCAAGAAGGTCCGGCTCAATACGCCAGTAAACAGATGGGGCTGAAACCTTGTGTTTCCAAAAACTTATCCGTCCATCTTTGTCTATGCCTGCACGAATGCGTGCGCTGTTTGCAGGGCGGAAAAAATCCTGGGAGAAATCATCATCCCTGGTCCAAAAAAGTTTCACTGGCCCCTTGACCTTTTTGGCAACCTGAAGGCACTCCCTCACAAAGTCCACCTCATACCTTCTTCCAAAAGATCCCCCCATGAAAGGGGTCTCTATATGGATCTTTTCAGTTGGAAGTCCGGTCTCTTCCCTTGCTGCCTGAAGCACTGCAGACTGATTCTGGCTTGGAGCCCAAAGCATGCATTTTTCTCTGTCCACATGCGCAGTACAGTTCATGGGCTCCATTGTGGCATGTGCCAGATAAGGAAGAAGGTATGTGGCCTCGTGCGTCATAAAGGAAGACGACTCGGCCTTTTTTATGTCTCCCCGAATTGTGTGGACCCTGCCAGGTCTTTCAAGGCCAGAGAGAATCACCCTCTCAATCTTTTTGTCATCCAAACCGGGATCCTCTCCCCCATGCCATTTAACCTTTAGTCTGTCTCTTGCCCTTATGCATGATTGGGGAGATGTTGCAACCAGTGCCACCTTGTCATCCACACGGAATATCTTGGTTACACCAGAAATGTGATAGGCATCTTTCTTTTCTACATATCTTGGCACAGCCCCATAACGTGGAGGTCTTTTCATGACACAGTAGGAAAGTCCCCGTAGACGCACATCCAGTCCAAAAGTGGCGCTTCCGTTTATCTTTGAAAGGGCGTCGACTCTGTGAAGAGGCCTTCCAATGAGTTTAAACTCCCTCTCTTTTTTAAGCGTCACCTTGGCAGGAAACTCCTCCCTTGAAGCTGCAAGTGCAATGTCGCCATAACAAAGCCATCTGCCGCTTGGTTTATGAATCACCTTCGCCTTTGATGTCACGATCTCCCCAACAGGGACCTGCCACCTCCTTGCTGCAGCAGCCACGAGCATCTTTCTTGCCTGGGCGCCCGCCTTTCTCAAGATGTCATAGAAATGATGGACTGAGGCACTTCCTGCAGTCACCTGGCTTTCCCACACAGGGTCCTCATACTGTGTGGCGATGGGGGCCTGCCTTATCCGAACCCTTTTCCAGTCTGCATCCAGTTCATCTGCAACAATGGCAGGAAGCACAGTAAAAACGCCCTGGCCTATCTCGCACTGGGAACAGTAGATGGTTACAATGCTTTCTGAATCGATGTGAAGCCATGCATTTGGTGAAAAGCCTGGGGTCTTTTCAACGTCCTTTTTCTCTAAAAGGGCAGTCATTCCATTTCTTGAAACACCTATACAAAGACCGGTGGCCGCAATAAACTTAAGAAAATCCCTTCGTGAGACAAAAACCGCTTTTGCCTTCATACCGGAAGTTTCCCTGCAACTTGCAAAATTGCCCTTTTAATCCTGTTGTAGGTACCACACCTACAAAGATTACCATCCATTGCCTGATTTATCTCCTTCTCGGTGGGCCTTGGGTTTTTAAGCAAAAGCCCTATGGCATTCATAATTTGCCCTGGCTGGCAGTAGCCACATTCAGGCACCGATTCCTTAAGCCACGCCTGTTTGACAGGGTGTGAAACTGGAATGCCTTCAATGGTGACTACTTTGGCAGATTCCACATCCTCCAAGGTAAGCTGGCAAGAACGTTCTGCCCTTCCATCAACCAAAACGGTACAGCTTCCACAAAGACCTTGGCCACAGCCCCATTTTGTTCCAGTAAGCCCGAGCTCTTCCCTTAGAAACCACACCAGCGAAGTTGATGGCTCTGAAGCTGTTTCCACGCTTTTTCCATTTAGAGTGAATTTTATCATGGCCATAAAAAGAAAGGGCCGACTTTCATCGGCCCGATACTCTTAGCTAAAGAAACGGTTCTTATTTGCCGTGATGCATTTCATGCATTTCGTGCTTTGATTTTTCCTTCATCTCATGCATCTCATGTTTGGCCTTCTCTGTCTTTTCTTCAGTTGCATTTGTGGCTTCTTTTGTTGCATTTGTGGTCTTTCCATCAACCATCTCATTGAGCTTCTTGCTTGCTTTCTGATGGGCAGCATCCATTTTCTCCTCTGCCATCTGTTTGGCAGTTGTCTTTGCCACGTCCTTCATGGATGGCATGGCAAGACCGGCCTCAGATGCAAAGACAGAACCCGTAAGGGCCACACCCAAACCAAATGCGGCTGTCAAAACAATTGTTGCTACTTTCTTCATGTTTCTTCTCCTTCCTTTTTTGGATTTATACTACAAATCGTAGTATGATTATCATATTTAATCAAATAATAATTTCTCATAATCAATATATGACATAACATCCTGATCTTGTAACAAAGGCGATGATCCAGGCAAGTATCATAAGATAACCAACAGAAAAGAAAGTCCAGCCAAGAGAGCCGGTCTCCCTCCAGATAGTAACTACCGTCACCATGCACGGCACGTATATGAGCACAAAGACCATGAATGCAAGGGCCGTGCAGCGGTCTATGCCGCTGGCCTTAAGGGACTTTTGCAAACCCGATGTGTCATCTTCTCCTGCCTGGTACAAAACCGCCATGGTGCTAACTACCACCTCCTTTGCCACAAAGCCAGTAACGAGGCTCACTCCAAGTTTCCAGTCAAAACCAAGGGGTGCAATCACAGGCTCTATGGCCTTGCCGATACGCCCTATATAACTTTTTGAAAGGCGCTCCTCCTCCATTGCCCTTTGCAATGAAACAAGTTTTGTTTTTAGCACCTTTACCTCTTCTTCATCCTGTTTCACCTGTGCCAACCCTTGCTCCAAGGCCTTTATCTCAGAGGTGTAATCCTGGCTGTATTGGATGTCCTTTGGGAAGGCACCCAGAAACCATATAACAATGGAGAAGGCCAGAACCACGCCTCCCATCTTCTGTAAATAGACCTTGGTGTTTTCCCACATGTGAAGAATTACACTCTTCAAGGTGGGAAGCCTGTAGGGCGGAAGCTCCAAAACAAATGGTGCGCTTTCACCCTTGAAAATCGTAATGCTCATCAACCTGCCAACTAAAATTGCAAGTACCACGCCAAGTATATAAATTCCAAAAATCACATCCCCTGCCCTTTTGGGAAAAAATGCACCTGCAAGGAGAACATACACCGGAAGCCTTGCAGAACAGCTCATTAGCGGGTTTATGAGGATAGTAAGGAGCCTGTCCCTTCTGCTTTCCAAAGTCCTTGTTGCCATAATTGCAGGCACATTACAGCCAAATCCCATAAGGAGCGGAATGAAGGATTTTCCATGCAGTCCCAGGCTGTGCATTACCCTGTCCATGATGAAGGCAGCCCTTGCCATGTAACCTGTATCCTCAAAGAGGCTGATTCCAAGAAAGAGCATCAGAATGTTTGGCAGGAAAACTATCACGCCACCAACACCATTTATGATGCCTTCTGTCAGCATATCCCTTAAAATCCCAGGCGGCATGTTGGCGGAGACGAAGGCAGCAAGCAGCTCCACACCCTTTTCTATCCATTCAACTGGGTAGGCGCCTATTTTGAAGGTTGCCTGAAACAGGGCATACATGAAAAAAAGGAACACAGGAAAACCAAGCAGCCTGTTTGTAAGGACCTGGTCTATCTTGTCAGAAATGGTCTTTTTTGCAGCAGCAGAAAGACGCATTGTCTCCTTGAGGGCCCCTGATATGAATCCGTATCTTGCCTCAGCTATGACGGTTTCTGGATCGTCCCCCAAGATGGACTGAATCCTGTTTCTGCTTCGCTCCACCTGGTCCATGATCTCGTGGCCCTTTGGAGATCTCCTTGCCCGCTCCTCCACCAGCCTGTCCTTTTCGAGAAGCTTTAAGGCAAACCACCTTGGATAGTAGGCCTTGTGCAGTTCAGGGTCCTCCTTGATCTTCTGCCTGATCTTGAGGATTTCTTCCTCTATCTCCTTGCCATAGTTGATGTGGATGTGTCTTGATGTTGGATGTTTTCCCTTGGCAACATCTATTACCGTATCCACAAGCCTGTCTATGCCCTCTCCCCTTGTGCCAACAGTCTGAACCAATGGCACACCAAGAAGCCTTGAAAGTTGCTGGTAGTCGATGATTATCCCCCGGGCCTTTGCCACATCAACCATATTCATGGCAAAAACCAGGGGTATGTTTAGCTCAATGAGCTGAACCGCGAGGTAGAGATTTCTTTCAAGATTAGAGGCATCAAGGATGTCCACCACAACGTCGGGATGCTCTTCAAGGATGTAGTTTCTTGCCACCACCTCCTCAATGGAATATGCGGTAAGGGAATAAATGCCCGGAAGATCCACAACCGTTATATCATAGCCCTTATGGGTGAGGCTTCCCTCCTTTTTCTCAACAGTGACCCCTGACCAGTTTCCCACCTTTTGTCTTGCCCCGGTGAGCTGGTTAAAGATGGTTGTCTTGCCTGCATTTGGGTTGCCCGCAAGGGCAATTGTTAGCCTTTTTTTCTCTTCGCCCATAAAGTCTGTCAGCCTTGTAGTCTCACGGGTTCTTCATCCACCCTGAAGGCGGTTGCCTTAAACACTGCCACTTCCTTACCTTCCGGGTTTTCAATTGAACACAGATAGGTTCCGGTGCGCCTTCCCTGGAAAAGCTTGCGGCATGATGCAGTTACCTTTTCCTTTGGCCTTACAGGTCGAAAGTAGTTCATGGAGGCCTCTATGGCCAAGGCCATCTTTCCGTAACAGTTGACTGCAAGGGCAAAGGCCACGTCTGCCAGGGCAAAAAGTGCTGCCCCGTGGCAAAGCCCTGCCGCATTTAGATGGTTTGGCCCAACAGTCATGGACACCTTGGCAAAGCCTGCCCTTGCCTCCTCAATCTTCATATCGAAAAGCCCAATGAGCCTGTCGTGCTCACCGATGTGTTTGGCAACCTTTGCAGAAACTTCTTCCTTAGACACGATTACCTCCTGACAGATCCGATTTTTGTACTTCTAACCACCCATGAAAGCAGCTCAAAGACAACGAAAAAAACCGCTGCTGTAAGAATGATTGTAGCACCGCTTGTAAGATCAAATCTCCACGAAAGCCAAAGACCAAAGAGCACGAAAAATATATTTAGCAAAGACGCCCATATCATCATCCTGACAAGGGATGAGACGTAACGCTCAACGAGATATGGCGCTATTGTGAAAAGGGCCATGACGAGTATGAGCCCTACCAGCCTGATTGTCATGACAACGGCTATGGCAACAAGGGCAAGGACCAGGAAGTGAAGTGGAACAACCGGCACACCCCTCACCTGGGAAAACTCCCTGTCGTAGCTGACTGAAAGGAGCTCTTTGTAAAAACATGTGACAACCGAAACAATAACTACCACAAGGCCAGCCATGATATGTACGTCCGAGGAAGAAACCGCAAGAATGCTTCCAAAGAGAAAGCTCATAAGATCCACATTGTAGCCAGGGGTAAGATCAATGAGGATTATTCCCGTGGCCATGCCTACTGCCCACAACACCCCTATGATGGTATCCATGCGGCCGCGTCTTTTGACAGTAAGTGCCGCCATTATCATTGCAATAAAAAGGGAAAAGGCGATTATGCAAGGAAGAGGCGGAAGGGCAAAGAAAAAGGCTATGCCAACGCCTCCGTAAGCAGCATGGGCTATGCCGCCTGCCATAAAAACAGACCGGTTCACCACGACGAGGCTCCCAATGATACCGCAGGCCACTGCCGCAAGCACACCTGCAAGTATGGCATTTTGAATGAAGGGAAAATGAAGGGCCTCGATCACCGTTTGCCTCCATCTCTCATCGGCTTGTGCCCCTTGCCTTCTCCATGCCTTCCAAGGACCCTGTGGGGCATTCCGTGGGCAATTAACTCCATTGGGCATTCTTCTCCCATCATCATGGTTGCCATCTCCGGGGTAAGCTCTGCGCCAGGGTGAAAAAATACATTCTGGTTCACACACACCACAGACTTTACATAACGAGAAAGAAGCCCCACATCATGGGTCACAAAGACAATGGTCATCTTTTCATTCAGCTTTCCAAGAAGATCAAACAGCTTGACCTGACCACCAACGTCTATGTTTGCCATTGGCTCATCAAGAAACAGGATCTCTGGCTCACTGACAAGGGCCCTTGCAAGAAGGGTGCGCTGAAGCTGGCCTCCGGAAAGGTCTCCAACCCTTTGGCCCTTGAGCCCTTCCATGCCCACAAGCTCAAGGGCCTTTTCGGCCTTCACAATCTCCTGTCTATTGAAAAAAGGGCCGCATCCGGTAACTCCCATAAGACCAAGAAGCACCGTGTCTATCACCCTGATTGGAAAATCCTTCTCACCTGTTGCATACTGGGGCATGTAGCCGGCCCTTTTTGAGGTCTTTTGTGGAGCCCCTCCAAGAAGACGAACTGTTCCTTTCTGGGGCTTTAACAGGCCGAGGATTATCTTCACAAGTGTGGTCTTTCCACCGCCATTTGGCCCTATGATAGCAACAAAATCACCCCTTTTAACAGTAAGATTTACATCTACCAATACAGGGGCCTGATTGAATGAAAAACATACATCTTCAAGCTCAATGACAGGAGGCTGCTGGTTATTCGTATTTTGGGACTTCATCACAAATATTTCCCAAGCCACTTTGCCAACTTCAGAAGGCTTTGCGGCCAGTTGTACGAAAGAGGGTCTGCCACAAGAAGCATTGCCCCTGTCTCCTTTGCGACTATTCTTGCAGCCTTTGGAGAAAACTGGGGCTGAAGAATTACAACCTTGATACCAAGTTTCTTTACAACGCTTATGATCTTTAAAAGTTGAGCCGGCTTGGGCTCTTTTCCCTCCTGTTCTATCGCTATCTGACGAAGTCCATATGCCCTGGCAAAGTAGCCCCACGATGGATGAAAGACCAAAAAGGCCCTTTGAACTCCTTGTCCGTTGTGGCGCCCTTGACTCAGTATTTCCATTATTTTCACATCCAGATCCACCACCTTTGAACAAAATGCCTCAAAGTTTTTCAAAAAATAGTTACACTGCCCTGGAAAGGACGAACAAAGTGCAGTGGTAATGTTTCGTGCCTGAAGGATAACAAGGGGTGGCGAAAGCCATACATGAGGATCAAGGATTTGGCTTTTGTGGCTGGTTTTCCTTGTCTTTCTTTCAGATATTGGATATAGCCTTATGCCTTCCTGGGTCTTTACCACCTTCATATTCGGGTTTGCCGCCTCAAACCTCTTTAACCAGGTACGCTCAAAGGGGACTCCGACTGCAAAATATAGTGATGCCCTTGAAAGGAGTGCCATCTGCCTTGGCCTTGGCTCATAGGTGGCAGGATTTGCTCCAGGAGGCACCATTACTGTAACGTGGACCTTCGGCCCGCCAATCTGCTCTACAAAATATTTTTGAGGAAGGATGCTAACAGCCACCTCTATCTCCCCATAGGTCGGCAAAGGGAGAACAAGGAGGAAAAGGGGCAGGAAAAAGGACATCACACCTGCGCCCTGCAAGGGGAAAAGCCATCTTAGACGAGCAGAAGAAAATGCCATTACAGTCACCTGAGTCAAGGTCTAATTGTTATTGCAACAAAATTGCATTAAGGCCGGTTAGACAATAGTCACCACCAAAATTTTTTCAACAAAAATCTGTCATTTACTTTTGGAGCTTTCTGAAAAATCCTCTTCCCTGAGCCTTGAAAGACAGCTTCTGCAGCTTCTTGCAAAGTCTTCTGGGAAGTGGCCTGTTATCCATCGTGCCTGATGCTCACTAAAGGCCCCTGGTGACTGGGGATGTCTTGGAACAAAACAGTACATGAGACGCTGGTCTAACCTGGATGTGAAACGCTTTGATAGCTCAAAGGTGGTAATCATTCGAGCCCCCAACATGTGAAGGATGCGAACTGCCAGAAAAATGGCAAGATCGAGGCTCGATCTTACGAAGATGTCTGCCTCAAGGATATTTCCTACCTCTTTAAGGCACACTATTTGAAGTTCTCCATGAAACCTTTGCGCCTTTGGAACAAATAGCATGACGTTTTCATCCCTGAATATCAAAAGATCATGTTCAAGGTCGTCTCTTCCGTCAGTTCGACTGTTTGAAAAGATGGCATTTATGTATGAAGTGAAAAAGGCCTTGCCATATCTTTTCTCGAACTTCTCAGCGAATGTGGAAACCATGTCTCCAACTGCATAGGATGGTATCTTGCTGTTTTTCGCACCTTGCCCTTCCACAGATTCTGGAATAAGGGCAAACTGTTGATGAATCTGCTGGTGAGATGCATGAAGCCTGAATCCAGATGGGCTAAAGTCGTAGCCGTAGTTCCAGCCCCATAGGGTTGCGCTAAAACGCAGGTTGTTTTTCCCATGCCTGTCAAGTCTTGTCTTTATTAAGCATCTTAACTCCTCAAGTTCGTCCTTTGTAAGAAGTCTGCGGCCATGACCCAGGATGCCAAGCTCTGAGGCAAGGGATGTAAATATGCGCTGGTAATATAGATGTCGCAGACCAGTCATATCAGAAAGATCAAGCTCTGCCACTGAATACCTTATGGAATCCTCTGCCATGTTTGCCGCATAGTGTCCCCAGGCGATGTAGCTATTTGCCCTAAGATACTCCCAGATGTGACACCTGTCCTTGTCTACGTATTCCCCGACGATTGGGCTTCTGCCCTGGACACCTGGCCTAAGAAGCATCACCTGTTTGAGTTCATCAGGCAGTGAGGGATTGTTTCCAAGGGTCTCAAAAAGATCATGATCCTTTATACATGGAACCGGTTGGCCGTTATCGGCCTTCTGGTATCGCAGCCCCCGGATAGTGCCATCTTGATCCAAGACAAATTCTGCCGAAAGAGGAAGAAGCCTTGATAAAATCTCAGGGTCTCGGCAGCTTTGGGCAACTGCAATAAGCACTGGCCTTGGTATCTTCTCAAGACAAAGCTTGTGGAACTCGTCCCAGGAAGCAAAATCCGTCTTTCCCTTTGGAGCCAGGGAAACGGGCTTGTCCAAAAGGGCAGCCCTTGCTGCCACGTCTCCAAGGATGTAGGTCGTACCCCAAAAGGGAAAGGCATTTGGTATCTCATAGATGTGCTGGGCAGATGTCACCTCAAGATCACCGTCTGGAAAGTTTGGCTCATTTATGACGGACTTTCCCTCCCTGGTCTGCCCAAGCTCTTCGATCCTCTTTGTTAAACGATTGTTTATGACATGATAGGTGGGTCGGTGCACCCCGAAAACAAACCTGCCTTCTGGATGCACACAACTTCTCAAATCTCTATCCAAGGCCTGCCTCCCCCAAAATGAACAAGTCTAACCAAAGATCAGTAAGATAGCCCCTCTAAGCCTGTGTTTTCAACATATTTGTTCGTTGAACTTGTTGCCGCAATCCACTGTGACTGCATCTTGACTCCACACACAGTAACGATTTCAAACCCTCACACTGCCCCACCTGAGCGTGGCACCCCTGCCTTTGGCTTAGATTTTCGTAAAGGTCAAATACTTTGAAATAAACCAGATACTTACTGACAGGTCTTTAAAAAGGAACCATCAAGATCCTGGGTCATGAAAATAAGGTGTATGCCAAGTTTTTTGGCCCTTTTGCAAAACGTGTCCCTTTTTTGGTCATTACTTGCCACATCCTTATCATATTCCACATCAAAAACAGGCTTTAAACTGTCAATAAACGCCCCAGCAAGATCACATTCATCATTTTCCATACACTCTTCAAGAAGCAAGGCATCGAATGAGCGAACAAGATCCCTTGATTGCTCAAGATCGTTTTTCAAAAATACGGCAAGGCCCCTTCTATGTGCCTCCTTGGCAATAAATCTATTAAAAGAAAGCTGATCTTCATAGGTGAGGGGAAAGCCTGTATCATTAAGAAACCCGTCAACGTTGTCTGGCTCAACCCCATCACACCCCTTCTCCTTGGCAAGATCGAGCCTTTTTAACATGATATTTCGAACATTTTCTGAACGAATGTCAAGCCACCTTTCATCTGGCCAACCATCCAGGGGCTTACCAAGCTCCTTTTGCAAAAACTTTTCAAAATCTGGCCGCCATGACTCGCTTGAGCCAGCAGAAAAGTAGCAGATGACGTGCTTTCCTTCTCCCTTCAGAAAGGCTACGGTTTCTTTTGAGTTGTCGAAAAGGTCGATGTCAAAAATCTCAAATGGATGGTCTTTGGACACCTTTCCCTGTAACTGCCAATAGAAACTTGACGTGGTTGATGGATGATACCACCTTGGCCCTGATCCGGTTTTGATGTAAAGCCAAGGGCCAGCTGGTACGTCTTCATATTCAACGAACTGCCATTCAACCTTGTCAAGGCCTGTAAGACCAAGATAGTCTCTAACTGCAGGAGACACATCAATGCCGGCAGAATCGTTCTTCTTGTTTGAAGGAGTGTCACTTCCAAAAACATAATTCCAGTCGTCTTCACCAAAGGGGCCGGCGTCCTCCCACTGGGCATATACGTCACGCCCGTTTGCCCTTATCCTGACCCACCTGTCCTTCAAGATGGACTTTTCCGGGTCAGCATCCTTAAACTTTTCCCCCCAGTAGATTCGCCCAAGGACTCCATCTTTTCTCACACCCTGGTCATTGAGATCATTACAGGGAAGAGCCACATAGAATGGATTCTCCTTTGGAATGAAACCCTTTGGGAAGAAACCCTTCCTTTTGGTAGGCTCATCCACTCCCCCCAAAATGGTCAAGCCACTTTTCATCCCAGGCGCTTGCCACATTTGATATGTTACCATTTGAAGGGCCAGCCTCCTCGCCGACCCAGAAAACCGTAGCAACTATCCCCTTATGCACCGGATACTCCAAGTGCATATCTTTCACAAAATATCTATGCTTTTTATAATCAAAACCAAGCCTTGCCCTGTAGTTGAGCTTGGGATTGGCTTTGTCCTTCACCACAAGCCGTGTCACTGCCACCATTTTGGGAGGGCTTGGAGGATCGGCTGCAAATATTGAATTTTGTCCCACTGGTGTCATAAACGAAAAAAAAGAAAAGACCATCAACTTTATTAAAAACAAGGACCTCTTTCTCATCTCTCTGGACCCCACAATCCTTAAGTAATGAAGACCTTTTCATTTAATGATATAGTGCGAAATAGATTTTAGCAAAAATAGGGCCACTCTTCCCAATTCCTACTCTTTCTAAATGAATGTGCCAAAAGAACTCTCCCAAGCAGAACTTTTACTACCCATTCTGTATTAAAGCCTAATGGAGCCGATCCATTATGCATCTTCCCACAGCTCTTTTAACCGTTTTGGAAGCTCTGCCTCAACATCCTGGGCCTCACCGTCTGAGATGTGACTCTTTATCACATGAAATACCGCCTTTATAGCCCTTATGGCCTCATCTTTTGTCTCAAAGTCCTGCTGGGCGCGGGCTGCATCATACCTCATAACCTCGTCCACAAACTCTGAAACGTCTTTTATCTTCTGTG
>JALSQG010000070.1 GCA_026985565.1 Deltaproteobacteria bacterium | reverse complement strand
GCGCCCAAAAAGAGCCTTCACAAGGGGCCTTGCCTTCTGAGCAACCTACCGTTCAAAAACAGGTCTTAGATACACAAAGACAACAGGTTAAGGCTCAAAAAAGAAAAAGTGTCTCCCAGTATGAGGCCATTGACCTTGCACCATTTATCATTCCTGGAAAAAGTGGCGGTGAGCTTGTCTTTTTCAAATTGCAGGTGGAGCTTGTTGTCCCTGATGCCACAACCAAGCAGGAGCTTTTGAGACGCCAGGCATGGTTACGAGACATAATATATCAAGAGCTTAAAGGTCTCGATATCTCACGGGGCGTTCAAGGAGACGTTCTTGATCGTTATAGGGCACCTCTTCTTACAAGGCTAAACAGGGAATTTTCTCCAATGAAGATAGAGGATATAAGGCTAATGGGATATCTACTTAGGTAAAAATGGCTGATGACTTTGTAAGAGATATAGATCCCCTGACGCACGTTATGCCAGTAAGGCCTCATCCTTCAAACATAAGACAGGAACGAAGAAGAAGGAGAGGGCAGGGCAGAAAAGGTGCAAGGGATCAAGAGCAGGACGAATCCCACAAAGGGCCTTCTGCAAATAAGGATAAGGTCACTTTTAGCAAGAAAAAGGGCGGCTCAATAGGTGGCCAATCAAAGGCTTTGTCTGAGAAAGCTTCTGAAAAAGACAGTAATAATTCACCAAAACGTATAGATATCAGGATCTGAAGCAAAAACGGTGTAATATGGGCAACACAGAGATTTTGATCACCGTTTCCATCCTTTGTGATGTCATACTCTTTGGCCTGATTTTCTGGCTTTTTGCAAAAATAAGGTCTCTTAGCCCTAAGAGGGTCGATATGCTTATCCGTAATCTGAAAGAGAGCAGGGAGCTTGCTAAAAGGCTTGAAAGGCTCGTTGAAGAAAAGGCGGAAATAGCACAAAGGCTCGAAGGCCATTTGACAGGAGTATCCTCAGGCAGCAGTTCTACCTATTCAATGAAGGAACAGGTCATTGCACTTAGGGAGCAAGGGCTTGATCCGAAACAAATAGCCCAAAAAACAGGCCTATCCACTGGAGAGGTGGATTTTATTCTTTCTGTTGAAGGCGTGTCTGTCGGATAAGCGTTTCTTAGCGCAGAAAATGTGGCCTTGTTCTCACGCCTCATCTTCCACATTTACCACAGTGCATGTCATTGTATGTTTTATTGCATCAATGGCCTGAAGTCTCTGCATGACTATGTGTGACAGGGAGTCATGGGATTCTGTCTCCACCTGGGCAATTATGTCGTATGGCCCCATGATTACATCGAGGTGTTTTATCTCATCCATTTCTTTCAGTTTCTTCACTACCTCTGCTGTTTTTCCTATCTGGGTGTTTATGAGAATATAGGCCTTTAGAGACATTCTTTGATCCTCCTTTCCCTTGTGCTTTGTAATCCTTTTCCATGATGTATTGGGCAATAAGATCCAATCCTAACCTTCCGAGCAAAAAAGCAGAAGCCACGGTAAGAGGGTGTAGTAGCAGGGCTTTTAACCCTTTCTTATGCCTTTTCGTCTCTCTCATTTCTGTTCCGTAGAGCATGCAGCGCCACAGGCAAGACACCCTCCCTCAAACAGTTTCTTCTTTACCCAGCGCATACCATATTTCAAAAGCTCCTTTTCGTCCTGGGAGATGAGCTCGATAACGGCAGGATCTTCCATGTATCTTTCAAGATTTGGGCCTTCAAGAAAGTTTTGCCTAAAAGAGTCTATGTCGTAACAACCCATGTAAAATATGTCTATCTGGTCTGCATTTAGGTGTTCTATGCCAGATTCCGTCTTGGCCTGAAGGAGCTCTCCAAAGATGTCATTCATCTCATTGTATTCCTCAATGCCCTCGTTTTCTTTCCACTGGCGAACTGTCCACTCCTTGCCGTCTCTGAATCCATGGCAGTCTGGCTCTCTTACGACGTAATAGAACTCTTCCACCTTATCAGTGTCTTTGGTCCTTTTGGCCATCCTTGCAAGGGGATAGGTGCGACAGGCCCCAGGCCTGGCGTCGTACACAGTGCAACCCTTTCCCTCTTCAAGGAAGGGACATTTAAGATATGGCCCATCCATCTTGAGAACTACCACAGGAAGGCCAGAGCCAAATCCTACATGGACAGATGTGTACCGTTTCAGGAAATCGCCTGAGGTAATACCTAGCCTATTTTTTAGTTTCAGTATGTCATAGGGCATTAGCACGAGATTTATGTCGTAACAACACCTGGTAAAGCATTTCCTGTCTGGTGTGCAAGAAAAACAAAAGGTGCTGTCATCTGTAAGCTGTCTGGAATCGTCAAGATATGATTCTGGTCCTTGGGACATGGTTTACTCCTTTTTATACTGGATAAAATCACAAAATGGACAAAAATATCGTTCCAAGCCTGAAGGTGAGGTTTCCCTCAAGTCCACCTCTAAGATAAATATCATCCTGAATTCGAGTCAACATCCGTGTCAGTATAACCTCAAAACCCATGTTTATATAGCCATTTTCTGTTGCCTCATTTGTGATAAAAAGAGGCCTTCCTTTTGAATCCTTGTAGGTTTTTAGTCTCCAACTGACCTGGAGAAGATTTTGATAGAGTCGTTTAAGCCTTGATATATCAATTTGGCAGCCTGTCAAAAAAGGCCCGCCAGAAGTCGAGTATGCTTCATCTATCCCTTTTTTGAGTCCAAGGGCAAGGAGCAAGACCCTGTCCTTTAAAGGGGGAGAGGGCGAAAATGCCTGTGTGAGAAGCTCGTGGGAAAGGGACAACGAGAGTTTTGTACCAAGGCTGAAACCACCTTTTTGGCCAAGTATTGTCTTTATCTTTTCTTTTCTAACCTTAGGGTCCGGTTCATAACGTGGATTTTTGGCATACAGTCTTTGGGTGAAGATGCCTATGTCTTCATAATATTTTAAGGTGTGATAACGAAGTATTTTTACGTCAGGGCTGCATATATTTGCATACCTTTTTCCAACACCGCTGCATCCTCCAGCAGTTAAAAGGCAAAGGGCTGAAAAAATGCACAAGAATGGCCGTTTCATACAAAGTAGCCAAGGACAAAGTTTGAGACGTCCCTGCCCCGCTCAGTAAGTCTTATGGTTCCTGAGGCCTTGTCAAGCTTCATGACCCCATTTCGTTTCATTTTTTCAAGGAGTGAAGAATAATAATAAAAGGGGTCAACACCAAAGCGTTTTTCAAGTTCTTTGGCATTTATCCCTTGTGTCATACGAAGCCCTATTACAAAGGCCTCCCTGAATCTTTTTTCCTCCTCAAGATGTTCTGATTCCACCACTGGTCTTTTCCCATTATCCAACATTTTTATGTATGTTTCCAACTTTTTGGTATTGAAGTCTCTTTTGCCATGAAGGTAAGAGACAGCCGAACAGCCAAGGCCAAGGTAATCCCCGCACCTCCAGTAGTTTTTGTTGTGTCTGCACTGAAATCCGGTCTTAGCGAAATTGGATATCTCGTACTGAAAAAAGCCTTGGGAGCCAAGGTAATCCTCAAGCCTTTTGGTCAGTAAGTAACGAAGCTCGTCATCAGGAAGTTTGATACGTTTTTTCTTGTGAAGACGCCATAGCGGTGTGTCTGGTTCAAGGCTCAGCTCATAAGCAGAGATATGGCTTGGAGTAAGGGTCAAGATGCGATTCAGTGTTTTGATTAGCCAGTCTGGGTCTTGGCCTGGCAGGCAGTATATGAGGTCCACAGACAGGTTGCCAATGCCAGCACTTCTTACAATCTCTGCTGCCTTATTCACATGGTCTGTGGAATGGATCCTTCCAAGAAGAGTGAGCCCCTCTTTTGTCAGATCCTGCACTCCAAGACTTATACGGTTTACGCCAACATCTTTTGCCGTCTCAATAAGATCTCTTGTAACAGATTCTGGATTGCATTCGAGGGTCATCTCAATCTGCCTATTTGTTGCCATTGGCAAGACGGAAAAAAGATAATCCATGAGTTTGGCAAGTTGCCTTGGTGGGATGAGGGAAGGGGTACCACCGCCAATGTAAAGGGTGTCAAAGGTGAGGCCATCTAAAAGGTCAAGGTTGGAAACGATCCTTGCCTCCTTCTTGATGGCATCAAGATATCTTCTTATGAGATGGGCCTTGTGTTCATAAGAGATAAAGGAACAGTAAGAACACCTCTTTTTGCAAAAGGGAATGTGAATGTAAAGACCTGCCATATTTTCACTGTTTCTTCTTGGTGCAGAAAAGAAACTTCTCAACGCTTTCTGACCGGGAGCTTTTTGGCTTAAACACCTTGACGGAACCAAAGACCTCCTGGGCCTTTTTCCTAAGCTCCACAAAGTCTTCCCCGTCGTAAAACTTGCAGTAGAGGCTTCCCCCTTTTTTAAGAAACCTGCTTGCAATCTCAAG
This sequence comes from Deltaproteobacteria bacterium, assembly GCA_026985565.1. Lineage (GTDB taxonomy): Bacteria > Desulfobacterota > Dissulfuribacteria > Dissulfuribacterales > QOAL01 > JAADCZ01. The sequence goes on along the minus strand of JALSQG010000070.1, from coordinate 7,997 downwards.
GGCAGAAGTGGCAAGCTCTATAGACCTGTAATGATCTATATCCCTTCTTCCGCTTGTCTTTGGAGCCATGTCTGAAAGCACCACGTCAAAGGGTGTGTACCTTCCTAAGATATCTTCAATGTCTTCATCAAAGATACTTTTTTTGAAAAAAAAGATATTGTCGGCTGAGACCTTAAGGCCATGAAGATCAACGGCAACCACCAGTCCCCTTTTCCCAACACTCTTTGCTGCATATTTGCTCCATGATCCAGGAGATGCGCCAAGATCAAGTATTCTGTCCCCGGCCTTGATGAATCTGAAACGTTTCTGGGCCTCAATTAGCTTGTAAACAGATCTTGCAGGATATCCTTCTTTCTTTGCCTTAAAAAAATAGTGATCTTTTATCTCCTTCATCTCTAAGCTGTCCCTTCTGCCACCAGCAAATCAACTAAGTGGCATGCAGTCACATCCATGGCCTTGATATCTTCTACACCGTGTTTGAGTCTCAAAAGGCAGCCTGAACATGTGGTCAAAATTACCGCAGGGCGATTTGAGGAAATAGATTCTATTTTGCTTGTAATATTTGATTCAAATATTTTTTTTGATATATCCTTGTTCAGGATGGAGAAGGTGCCTCCAAGGCCGCAACACTCAAGGATGGCAGATGAGTCCTCTATGCCCCAGTATCTACGTCCAAGATCCATCAAGGCCTTTTCAGTTTGAAGACCATAGCGTTGATGACAGGGGATCTGGAGTATAATTTGTCTCTTCCCAGATTGTTGCCGCAAGGATTTTGGGCCAAAGTCGTGCAAGAACTCGCTTAACTCCATAACCTTTTTCGAGGTCTCTAAGGCCTTTGGGAATGAAGGACTGGTTTTGGGGAAAAGCTGTGGCCACCTCTTTATCATATAGGCACATGATGCACAACCTGTGATTATGATGTCGTATCTTTTCTCCTGCATGACATGAAGGTTTCTTTTGGCAAAGGCCCTTGCTTCAGATAGTGCCCCTTGGCTGTAAGCCGGCAGCCCGCAGCAGAACTGGTCTTTGGAAATGGTCAGTTCCCATCCAAAAAGGGCAGCTATTTTTGAGGCGGTCTCAGGATATATGAAATTCTGGACACACCCTGTAAAAAAGAAGATCCTTGGCCTTTTAAGATCTTTGTTCAGGAAAGTAAATGCAGTGCCAGGAAATTTCCTTCTGTAATGGGCAAGGTTTGGCAGAAAGGATTTTTTTGCAGGTTTGATCCTTTTTCCCATGTCTTTAATTAGGGGAAGAGCCTTGCTTGTAATCTGGATGACACCCCTTGCCACATTTGGCCCCATTTTCTCAAAGGCTCCAAAAAACTGCCTCGGAATGGACCTGAAATATGGGTCATTTTCTCTCTCGGTTCGTATTAGGGCTGAAACATCTGCCCTTGAGCCACAAAGGCTTGAACAGGCGCCACATTGAAGGCAAGCAGTAATGGTTTCCCTTATTAGGCCTTGATGTTTTTTCACCTTGGATGAACGGATAAGAAAGTTTTTCCCTCTTGGTGAATACCGTTCAACTGAAAGGACCTTGTAAACCGGGCAAAAACTAAGACATGCCCCGCATCTACCACACTTGTCCTTATGGTTTTTCCCGTTTGTTTCAGTTGCCATTTTTGAAGCTGAAAACATGAAGTACCGATTGATTATATAAAGGCAAACAACAGGGAGCCAATAGGCCACGGAAAGGCCTGCTCCGAAATCTTCTTTGGGCCATGGAGGGCAAAGATGAACAGTATCAATCCGTCTAATGACCTGCTCTTTTTAAACCATGAGAAAGATAACATCCTTTACAACAAAATTCATCAAAACATCTCATCTAATCCTGAAAATTCACCCGCTGATGAAGGGCAAACAGCTCGTTCTGCCTTAAGTGGTGACAATGTTTCCATCTCCCTTTACCGAAAGACCTCTTTCTCCTTCAGCTTTTCTGCCACCTATTCAAGGGCTGGTATCCTAAAGACGGGCTCAGACAGTAACACCTTTATGCCTGATGCAAAGGGGCCTGTCTTTGACATTGGGACCTTGAAACACGCCCTTCAGGATCTTGATGCCATGGTGAAGTCCTTTGAGGAAGAAATAGATCCCACAGATCCTGAAAATCTCGATCCGGATGAGATGTTGAAAAAAATCATAATAGAAAAGCTGTTCGGGAAGGCCTTAGATAGTAATGATATACGGGTGGATGGATTAAAATATCATGAGGAAAAGGATCTAACCATGGACTTCAGCCTGGACTATTCAGGCGTTGTGAAATGGAAAGGCAGCGTTATCAAGACAGCGTTTCACCTTGAGTTTCATCTGGAACAAAAAGAGATAAGACATATTGATTACGTTCCTTTTTCCAAGGATCTTAAAAGGCTTGATGAGAAAACGGTAGATACTGGCAGGTATCTAATATCCTTTATGTCATCGACGTCTTTAAGAATATGGGACAAACTTTCACAACTTTCCACTACCATATGGGGTGATCCACACGTAGATCTTTCAGATGAAAAAGGAAGGGTCAACGGGGAGTTTAGCGACCTTAAAAAGTCCCACCTCCTTACCACATTGAAACTACTTGATGATACCAGCGTGGTCATTAAGGCCCCAGATGATGGTTTGATACAGGAGGTGCACATATTTAAAGGTGACCAGCACATAATGGGAATAGGAAAGGGTGCATCGTTGATAAGACAGATGGGGCCAAACAGAGGAGGTGGCCAAAAGGCGGGAAAAAACATTGCCAAGGATGTCCTTGTTGGCACCTTTGGAAAGATAGACAGGAATGTTTCTACCCTTGATGAGTATCTGAATGCATCAGACGTGGTACGCGCTGGCGGAGATGGCAACGACTGGTTTGACCAAACAGGAAGATTGATCTGGGGCGGGCAAAAGGGTTGATTCTATGCGGCAGGAGCCTTGGAGTATCCATTATCCTGCCGCATTAGTCTGATTGAGATTTAGCTACACTTTGAATATCCGCAAGACCTGCAAAGGGCACAGCCTTCCTCAAAATCGAGGGTGGCCCCGCAGTCAGGACAGTTCATCACATTTGGTTGCTGCCTTTCTATCTCGATGTCTGCCGCTTCAGCCAGAACCTTTGCCACCCCGTCCGGACAAGACAGCACCTGTTCCCCCTCATCCCAGCTTGGCGATGGACACCTTATTCCGGAAAGCTGCTTTATTATGGCCTTTGGGCTTACCCCGGAGCGTAGGGCCAAAGAGATCAGCCTTGTCTCAGCCTCTATCTGACATGCAGCACAGCCTCCAGCCTTTCCCATCTGTGCAAACACCTCACAAAAGTCATCATCATCCCAGTTTATGGTGACATACAGGTTTCCGCAGCCGGTTCGTACCCTTTCCGTGATGCCCCTGGTTCTGCGAGGCCTTGGCCTTGGCGCAATCTTTCCATTTGGGGCCTCTTTTGCTTCCCTTGTCTTCTCTTTCTTCTTTTCCTTGAGATTCAATACCTGCACAGGTCTGCTGCCGTATCGATAGATGGTAAGTCCCTTAAGCCCCTTTTTCCACGCAAGAATATATGCCTTTTTCACATCTTCAACGCTTGCATCTTGAGGAAAGTTTATGGTCTTTGAAACTGCATTGTCTGTGTGCTCCTGAAAGGCAGCCTGAATGGCAATATGATCTTCAGGTGAAACATCCATGGACGTTACGTATATCCTTTTCAGCTCCTTAGGTATCTCTTTGAAGTCTTGGATGGAACCGCTTGAGGCAATCCTTTCCATAAGTTCTGTAGAAAAGAGCCCTCTTTCCTTCATCTCCTTGACGAACTGAGGATGTGCCTCCACCAGCTCGCTGCCATCTAAGACCTTTCTTATGTAGCTGATTGCAAAAAGCGGTTCTATGCCGCTGGATGCCCCGGCAATTATGCTTATTGTGCCTGTAGGAGCTATGGTTGTAGTGGTAGCATTTCTCATGAAAGGGGTCTTTTTCGAGTCATAGATGCTTCCTTCATATGCTGGGAAATTGCCCCTTTTCTTGGCAAGTTCTGCAGAGGCCATCTTGGATTCTTCATCAATAAATCCCATGACTTTTCTGGCCACCTCAACCGCTTCCTTTGAATTGTAGGGGATCTTCATTGCAATCAGCATGTCTGCAAATCCCATGACACCAAGACCGATCTTTCTCGTCTTCTTGGTCATTCGTTCGATCTCTTTCAGAGGAAATTTGTTTGCGTCGATGACATTGTCAAGGAAATGGACTGCATCCCAGATGGTCTCTTTAAGATCATCAAAATCTATGGTTCCATCCTTACTTACGAACTTCCCAAGGTTGATGGAGCCAAGATTGCACGATTCATAAGGCAGCAAGGGCTGTTCGCCACATGGATTTGTGCTTTCTATTTCACCAAGATTGGGCGTTGGGTTGTATTTATTGATTCTGTCAATGAATATTATGCCAGGTTCTCCGCTTTCCCATGCAGCTTCAACTATTTCAGAAAATACCTGGTCTGCTGGAAGCCTCCTCACCTCAAGACCCGTGCGTGGATTTATGAGAGGGAAGCTTTCGCCGTTGTGCACAGCTGTCATAAATCTTTCAGACAGGGCAACGGAGATATTGAAGTTGTTCAGCCTATCGGTTTGGGTCTTGCATCTAATGAACTTTTCAATGTCAGGATGATCTATACGAAGGATGCCCATGTTGGCACCACGTCTTGTTCCTCCCTGTTTTATGGTCTCTGTTGCCACATCGAAAATTGTCATGAAGGATATGGGCCCGCTGGCAACACCGTGGGTGGTCTTGACGATGTCGCCTTCCGGGCGGATCCTTGAAAAAGAAAAGCCGGTGCCGCCACCGCTTTTGTGGATCATTGCCGTGTGCTTGACCGCCTCGAAGATGCTTTCGATGGAATCTTCTATTGGTAGGACAAAACATGCAGAAAGTTGCCCAAGGACACGTCCTGCGTTCATAAGGGTAGGGCTGTTTGGCATAAACTTAAAGCTTGTCATCATGTTGTAGAATCGTTGTTCAAGGGCCTTGAGGTCTGCATTTTTGTCATATTTCCTGTCAGGTTTGGCAATGGCCTTTGCCACTCTGGAAAACATATCTTCTGGAGTCTCCACAACCTGGCCAAGCTCATCCTTTTTAAGGTATCGCCTGGCGAGGACCACAAGGGCGTTGTTAGATAGGGGCAGGGATGTCCTGGGAAGCTCTATCTCCATTTTATATCTCCTCCCGTTGTTTTGTTTGTAAATGAGTCCAACAAAAACAATACAATATATAGTAATCTGCGGAAGCTATTATGGAATATATAGTAGTCTGATACGTGGTTGTCAAGTGTTTCAAGCCGTGGCATATGCCCAAGAAATAACTTTCTAAAAAATGGTATTTCATGTTAAGAATCCTCAAAAAAAATGACGGTGAAAGGTCTGACGCCAATGAACCTTATGGTGTACAACACCCTAAAGAGAAAAAAGGAGCCTTTTGAGCCTATAAATGAAGGGCAGGTAGGGATTTACGTATGCGGAATCACAGCCTATGACAGGTGTCATATTGGCCATGCAAGAAGTGCAGTAGTTTTTGATGTAATAGTGCGTTTTTTGCGTAAAATAGGCTATAGAGTTACATTTGTCAGAAATTTCACTGACATAGATGACAAAATCATAAATAGGGCCAACGAAGAAGGTATTTCCACCAAGGAGCTTGCAGAACGGGAGATTGACCATTTCTATCAAGACATGGATGCCCTAGGGGTGTTGCGGGCTGATATAGAGCCAAGGGCCACTGAGCACATTGCCGACATTATAGCCCTGATTGAAAGGCTTATAAAAAAGGGTTTTGCCTATGAATCAGGTGGTGACGTATATTTCTCTGTTAGGAAATTTCCCCGTTACGGCATGCTGTCAGGCAGAAACCTGGAGGAACTCATGGCTGGTGCCAGGATAGTGCCAGGCGAGAAGAAGGCAGACCCCCTTGATTTTGCCTTGTGGAAGAGTGCAAAGCCTGGTGAGCCAAGTTGGGAAAGCCCTTGGGGCTTGGGTAGGCCTGGATGGCACATAGAGTGTTCAGCCATGAGTATGAAGTATCTCGGTGAGACCTTTGACATCCATGGAGGCGGGCTGGACCTTGCCTTTCCCCACCATGAAAACGAGATTGCCCAGTCAGAGGCTGCAACAGGTAAGCAGTTTGTAAGATACTGGGTCCACAACGGTTTTGTAACCATAAAGGGAGAAAAGATGTCAAAGTCCCTTGGAAACTTCATTACCATTAAGGACATCCTGAGCCAGTACCATCCAGAGGCCTTGCGGCTTTTTCTCCTTTCAAAACATTATAGAAGCCCTCTTGACTATTCACCTGAAAGCCTTAGGGAAGCAACCTCTGCCCTGGATCGTTGTTACAAGGCGGTGTATGAGGCAAACGAGGTGGCGTCAATGGCAATAAAGAAACAGAGACCTTTGCCAGAGCATGTAAAGGAGACGGTTGCCTTTATAAAGACCCTTTCTGAAAAGGTTGAAATGGCAATGGCAGACGATTTCAATACTGCCAAGGCCTTGGGCAGTTTCTTTGAGGCAGTAAGGTCACTAAATCGAGTGGTTGAGTCTGCAAGGAAGAAGCCTTCAGCCCTCTATAAGGACGTTATGGACGAATGCGTAAAAGAGCTTTTTTCTGTTTCCAAGATATTTGGCATACTTTCTCAAACACCAGAAGAATATATTGCCAAAAGGAACATGGATGCCCTCTCTGCCTCTGGGCTAAGCCTGGATGAACTTGAAACACTTTTGTCAGAAAGGAATGAGGCGAGAAGACAAAAAGACTGGAAAAGGGCAGACGAAATAAGAGATAGTCTTTCAAAAAAAGGCATTATCCTGAAAGACACCCCTTCTGGAACCAAGTGGTCTGCTGACCTATAACATCTATGGTAACAAATCGTTCAATGATATCCTTTAAAGAGGCAAGGGCAGCTGTATTAAAAGTACAGCCCCTTGGAACACAGGAGATAGATGTCTCAAACGGTCTCGGAAGGGTCCTGTCTGAAGACGTTATTGCCCTTGTGGATTCTCCTCCCATAGATTCATCCTTGAAAGATGGCTTTGCACTAAGGGCCAGGGACATTGAGCAAGCATCCCACAAAAGGCCAGTAAGGCTTGCCGTTAGGGGAAGCCTATGCGCAGGTGGTCAAGCTTCCTTGTCAATAGGGGAAGGTGAGGCCATCAAGGTGATGACAGGGGCAAGGGTTCCTGATGGCGCAGATGCAGTGCTTCCCCAGGAGCTTGCAAGTGAGGAAGGTGATGGAGCCGTTTCCTGCTTAGCTCCCACCACGGAAGGAAGAAACATTTTGCTAAAAGGCTCTGATGTCTCAAAGGGTGAGGTGTTACTTCCAAAGGGGATAAGGCTAACCCCGGGATTAATCGGCCTTTTGACAGGTGCCGGGCTTACGAGGGTCAAGGTCTTTTCCATTCCAAGGGTGGCGATTGTTGCAACAGGAAGTGAACTTGCTGAGGAAGGAAGGCTCAATGAATCCTACAAGATTTTCCCATCAAACAGGGCCACCATTGTCTCCTCGCTAAAGGGAATAGGCGTTGAGGCAAGGGCCATGCTTTGTAAGGATGAGCCAAAGGCCCTTGAGAGGCTTCTTTCCCATTGTTTGGAAAAATTTGACGTGATTATTACAAGTGGTGGCGTGCTTGACGGGGAAAGGGACCTTGTGGTGAAGATCTTTGAAAGGCTTGGAGTCAGTTTCTGTTTCAAAAGGGTAAGAATGGGACCTGGCAAGGGGGTTTGCATGGGAACCTTGGGCAAAAGGCTCATCTTTAACCTTCCCGGGGGTCCTCCATCCAATTTTGTAGCCTTCTTGTTTGTTGCTCTTTCATCTGTACTTAGGCTTATTGGCATTACTGAGCCTTTTCCAAAAGTTGTTAAGGCAACCCTTGGAAGTCCGCTTAAGGGACGGGCAGACTGGACACAACTTGTGCTTGCAAAAGTTCGGTTCAAAGGGAACGGATTCTACACATTTCCCGTAAGGGAAGAAAGCAGGCTAAAGCGGAT
>JALSQG010000069.1 GCA_026985565.1 Deltaproteobacteria bacterium | reverse complement strand
AAAAAATCCTTGATAATGTTATCTTTAAAAGTTACTTTATTAACATAATTTTTAGGTAGTAATTTTTCTCGAATATGAAACAAAACCCTTTCATTGTTCAAAGGCCTATCAAATACGGCGAGCCCTTTTGTAACAGGGCAGAGGAGCTGTCCTATCTAACAAGGGCAGCAGAAAGATCAGAGGCAGTTTGTCTCCTTTCCATTAGGCGTTTTGGCAAGACCTCCCTGGTAAATCAGCTCCTTGGGCGACTTGAGGAAAAAAAGTGGCTGACCCTACGACTCGATCTAAGTAGATGCATATCAATGGATTCCCTCTTGCAGGAACTTGAAAGGGCACTCTTTTCCCTTGAATCCATGTGGCAGAGGGTTGCCGAACAGATAAGGTCTGTTTCAAGGATTAGGCCCAAACTTACCCTTGACCCTGCAACAAGCAAACCGGCCCTTGGTTTTGACTTTTCAAGACCTGTCAACGATGTAGAAAGGATCAAACACCTGCTTGATAGGATAGTTGGTCTTCCAGAAAGGGGCGGCCCTGGCACCCCCTTGTGTCTTGTCCTTGATGAGTTTCAAAATATCCGCAAGATAGATCCAAAAGGGGGACTTGAGTGGGTATTTCGTTCTGCCTTTCAAGAACGTGGACACTTCTTCGAGCCTATTTTCTTGGGATCTGAAAGGCATCTTCTAAAGATGATGATACAGGATGAGGCATCGGCATTTTTTAAAGGTGTCACTCCAATGTATCTTGATGTATTGCCTGAAGGGGATGTGATAACCTTTGTTAAAGGGCATTTTAAAAAGGGGCTTGGAATACCAATGCCAGATCAGGTCATCCGTGGGACATATCGAATATTTGGCGGACATCCCTATGCCATAAACTGGTTTTGGTCTGAGGTGTGGAGCCTTTCTGAAAGAAGCGGAAAGATGGAGCCCTTAGAAACCTTGGTTGATGTGGCAGTGAATATTATTCTCAATCAAAGAGACTATTACGATGCCTTAAACAGCATGCTTCCAATCGGGGCAAAAAAGGTCCTGAGGGAAGTCGCAAAAAATGAGCCAGTCAGAAAGATATTCTCCAAGGACTTTATGGTAAGGGCCTGTGGAATGACCCAGGGAAGCCTTCAAAGCGCAATTAAGGTACTAACAGAGGAAGACAAGATAAGAAAGACGCCCATGGGATACATCCTTAGTGACCCCCTTGAAAGACTGATAATCACTGTTAATGAAATGGATGAAGAAGAGATAGTTGCTTTCGTAAAAGAACGGATAGAGCAAAAGTAGAATCACATCTGCAGTTGGTGTTGCTATTTGGGAGCAGGGATGGGAGCTTTTAACTTTACAGCAATAGACTTTGAAACAGCCAACCATAAAAGACACAGTGCCTGTGCAGTTGGAATGGTAAGGGTGGAAGATGGCAGGATAGTTGACACACTTGATCTTCTTATAAGGCCTCCTGAGCTATATTTTGAATTTACCCGCATCCACGGCATCACAAGGGATGATGTGCTTCATTGCCAAACTTTTGAGCAGCTTTGGCCAAATATGGAAAAGTTCATTGCATCCTCCCAGTTTATGGTTGCTCACAATGCCCCATTTGACAGGTCTGTCCTTAATGCAAGCTGCAAATATTACGGGATAACTCCCATAGATATCGATTTTAAGTGTACTGTTCAGATTGCAAGCCATGTCTTGGGCATAAGACCTGCCAGACTTTCCAATGTATGCAGGGTCCTTGGAATTGATCTTGATCATCATCAGGCGCTTTCTGATGCTGTGGCCTCGGCCAAGATATTTATACATGCACTCTCTTGTAAGGGTATGTCTTTGCTTAGGTGATGGTGATGTTTTTATGTAAAAAGTTGGAATTGATGCGTCTTAAAAATGGAAAACATGGCGGCAGACAATTTGCACAAAAAACCAAAAGCACTCTTGTAAGCCTGAAAAAATGTGCTTTATTAGGGGCAACTTTCCACCTTGAAAGGTAGCTTTTGTTCAGTCAAATATAATTTTTTCAAAGGGGATTTGGTCTATTAAGTCAATAAAGTAGGAGGGTTTGGTAGTCTTATGAACTTAAGAAAAGCCAGTTCTAACACGTTACCAAAGGTAATGAATGGTTGTTTGTTTTTCTTCCAGGAGTTTTTGAAACATCCCTTCCAGATAGGATCTGTCATTCCAAGCTCTCAAGCCCTGATAAAAAGGGTCATCGAGACAGCGCGGGTCGATTCGGTAAAGACCATTGTTGAGCTTGGTCCAGGGACCGGTTGCACCACAAAGGCCATACTTGAGAACATGAAGCCGGATGCCAGGCTCATTTCCATTGAGATAAATCCTAATTTCTATTCCATAATCAGCCAGATTCCAGACAGTCGGCTGATTGCCCATCATGGGGATGCACGGAAACTGAAACAGATACTATCCAGCCATAATCTCGGGGCGCCGGAAGCAGTGATTTCTGGAATTCCATTTTCCACCATGGGCGATGAATGCGGCTCTCAGATAATCAAGGCCATCCATGAAGTGTTGGCGCCTGGAGGGCGTTTTGTTGCCTATCAGCTCAGCAAAAAGGTGATAAGTTTGTGCAGCCCGGTAATGGGCAAGGAAAAAGTGCAGCTGGAGTTCATGAATATTCCTCCAATGAGAGTATGTTGCTGGGAAAAGGGAAATGGCAACGGAGGTGGTAAAAGGGCGGATAACCCAATCGTGTAAATATAAGTAGCAGTGTCCGCGATAGTGCAATTTCCCTTAATGCTGCTGCAGGTTGCCTTATTCAAACATTCAACAACTAAATGGGGACCAATCTTTCTTTAAAACGTCCAGGAAAGCTTTCTGTCTTGCTGCCAGCCTTGGCACTCCTTGTGGGTTTCCTATTGGTATTTGCAGCACTTAACGGCTACAAGTATTGGTCTACGAGAGAGGAATTTTCCACCAAGGTCTTGACAGATTTGGCCAACAGGCAGTATGGGCGTCTGGATAACTTTTTAAAAGGGGTTGAAAATCAGCTTCACATAATTCGCGATGTTGGAGAAAACGGCGTCCTTAAAAAGTCATCAGTCGAGACCCTCAACAAAAAATTCATCCCCTTAATAAAAAATCAGAAGGTCTTCAGCGGCATAATTTTTGCCGATTCAACGGGTTGGGAATATTTCCTGTACAAAGATGAGGGCTCATGGGTAACAAGAATAAAAAAGGATGGCAGATTCATATTTACGCGATGGAAAGGGCCTGACAGGGTCATTCAAACATGGCAGAAGCCCTCAGACTACGATCCAAGAAAAAGGCCCTGGTTCACCCATGAAGTGGGAAAGGTTCACTGGTCTGCCGTCTATACCTTTTTTCAGTCTGGCAAACCTGGGATAACCGCATCAATATCGTGGAAAGAGCCTAAGAACAAACAGATTCTCACTGTCTGCGCCTTGGACATACCGGCTGGTCATATGGAGGGCCTTCTCGATATGACAAAGGAGGACAGTGGTGGGGGGCTTCCTTTTTTGTTGGATCTTAAGTCCAATAAGATAATTTTAGGAAAGGCAAGGGGCTTTAGCCAAGAGGATGTTAATT
>JALSQG010000068.1 GCA_026985565.1 Deltaproteobacteria bacterium | reverse complement strand
AGACAGGTCCATGGAACAAGGATCTACAATCTGGATGATGCACATTATCCTGTATCGGAAAATACGGGGCAGATTGAGGCTGATGGTATCATGACTGCGCAATCAGGGATTGGCCTAATGATAAAGACGGCTGATTGTCAACCAGTAGCTGTGTTTGATCCGGTTAATGAGGTTATAGCAAATGTCCACTGCGGCTGGCGCGGAAACGTAGGTGGCATTCTTCAAAGGGCTGTAGGGATGCTTTCAACTGCGTACGGTTCCAGCCCCCGTGATTTGTGGGTAGGTATAGGTCCTTCCCTTGGTCCATGTTGTGCAGAATTTAAGGGCTGGAACCAGCTTCTTCCTAAGTGGATGCACAAGTTTCAGATAAAACCTGATTATTTTGACTTCTGGGCCATCTCAAAGAGGCAACTCATGGAGGCTGGTGTCCCGGAAGATCAGGTTCATGTCTTACAGATATGTACCTTCTGTAATAAGGATTATTTTTCATACCGCAGGGATAGGCTTACAGGCAGGCAGGCCACAGTGGTGGCACTACTGCCATAAGAATAGTTCATCAAAGTTCCTTTTATATCCATTCTGTCAAATCAGATGATTGCCAGGCACCAGTGCAAACAGGGTACATTGTGTAAGGCGTTCTTTTCAAAAAGGGATAATGGTCAGATTGACCTGACATATTTTGCCTCAAGATATATGTTCTTTGCCCTTTTGGTTTTTTTGCACTATGTTAGCCTGACTCTATAGATATACTGATAACTTCATTATCATCAAGGAGCAGCACAGATGTCTGATAAGGCTGACAGCAATCTACTTCCAAAGGCCTACGACTTTAAAGGGGTTGAGACCAAATGGTATGAACAGTGGATGGATAACAGGCTTTTTGAGGCCACCTTGGATGAGGACAAGCCATGTTTTTCAATGGTGATTCCTCCTCCAAACGTTACAGGGGTCCTTCACATAGGCCATGCCCTCAACAACACCCTTCAGGACATACTTGCAAGATATAAGAGAATGGATGGATATAATACCCTGTGGGTGCCAGGAACTGACCATGCAGGCATTGCCACCCAGAATGTGGTGGAGAGACAGATAGCCCAGGAGGGCCTTACCCGTTACGATCTTGGACGGGAAAAGTTCATAGAAAGGGTTTGGCAGTGGAAGGCAAAAAGCGGTGGCAGGATCATCGAGCAACTAAAAAGGCTTGGATGCTCCTGTGACTGGTCAAGAGAACGCTTTACCATGGACGAAGGCCTGTCCAAGGCCGTAAGGGAAGTCTTTGTCCGTCTTTACGAAGAAGGCCTCATCTATCGCGGGGATTACATTATAAACTGGTGTCCACGTTGTCATACTGCCCTTGCAGACATAGAGGTGGAACACGACCTTTCAGAGGGAAGGATATGGTACATCAGATACCCCCTTGTGGACGAGGCTACAGGGAAGGCAAGTCGGGATAGCTACATCGTGGTTGCTACCACAAGGCCAGAGACCATGCTTGGGGATACTGCAGTTGCAGTAAATCCGGATGATGAACGCTACAAGGACCTTGTGGGCAAGTATGTGGTGCTTCCTCTTCTTAACAGGAAGATACCAATTATTTCAGATGAACATGTGGACCCTGAGTTTGGAACAGGGGCGGTCAAGGTCACTCCTGCCCATGACTTCAACGATTTCGAGATAGCTGTTAGACACAAACTTCCACGCATAAACATTTTTGACAAGGATGCCAAACTGACCGAAGAAACAGGACCTTATGAAGGGCTTGACAGGTTTGAAGCGCGAAAAAAGGTACTTGAAGACCTTGAAAAGGAGGGACTTCTTGAAAAGGAAGAGGTTCACAGCCTTGCAGCAGGTACCTGCTACCGGTGTAAGACCGTTGTGGAACCGAGACTATCCAAACAGTGGTTTGTAAAGATAGAGCCCCTTGCAGGGCCAGCCCTTGACGCGGTTCGGCAGGGAGAGACAAGGATCGTGCCCCCAGGCTGGGTAAGGACCTATGAGGAATGGATGACAAACATCCGTGACTGGTGCATATCCCGGCAAATATGGTGGGGGCACAGGATACCGGCCTGGACCTGTGACAGTTGCGGGCATCTTGTCGTTGCCACAAAAACACCAGAAAAATGCCCCAATTGCGGTGCAGACAGTCTTACGCAGGAAACAGACGTGCTCGATACCTGGTTCAGCTCTGCCCTTTGGCCCTTTTCCACCCTTGGATGGCCTGAGAAGACCAAAGAACTTGAGCTTTTCTATCCAACCTCTGTACTCATAACAAGCTTTGACATACTCTTTTTCTGGGTTGCACGCATGATGATGATGGGCCTTCATTTTATGAAAGAGGTGCCCTTTTACTTCGTATATCTTCACGCCCTTGTAAGAGATGCAAAGGGGCAGAAGATGAGCAAATCCAAGGGCAATGTCATAGATCCCCTTACAATTATGGAAAAGTTTGGCACCGATGCCGTAAGGTTTACCCTTGCGGCCTTTGCCGCCCAGGGACGCGACATCAAGCTTTCAGAGGATAGAATCGAGGGTTATCGTCACTTCGTGAACAAGATATGGAACGCTGCGCGTCTTGTTTTAATGCATGCGTCAAGTGTCGAGGATTACGAAAATGGACTTGATCCAAACTCCCTTAACAGTGTGGAAAAGTGGATTCTCGCAAGGCTGAACAGCACCGTTAAGAAGGTGCGGGATGCCCTTGACTCCTTTGATTTTGACGTTGCTGCAAAAACCCTCTACGGCTTTTTCTGGCACGAATACTGTGACTGGTACCTTGAGTTTTCTAAGTCGGATCTGTCTCGTGGTGGAGACAGGTCCATTAGGGCCAAAAAGGTGGCCCTTACGGTTCTTGATACAACCCTTCGTCTCCTTCATCCTTTTATGCCCTTTGTCACAGAGGAGCTTTGGCACCATTTGCCCGGGAAAGATGGATTTATAATGGTTTCGAGCTTTCCCAAAAAGGATCCTGAGTGGGATTTCGAGGAGGCCCAGTCAGAGATAGAACTGCTTAAGACCATGATAAGCGGCATAAGAAACATACGGGCAGAGCTTGGGATACATCCAGGCAAAGAGCTTGAGGCCGTTTTTCTGCCACATACTGATCTTGCAAAGAGTGTGATCTCCGCTCATGAGGTTGAAATAAAGGCCCTTGCTCGGGTTTCAAAGATGGGGCAAATAGAAGATGCCAAAGACAAACCAAAGGGTGCTGCCTCCTTTATTCACGAGGAGGTGGAGATATTCATCCCTCTTGAGGGCGTGGTTGATATCCAACAGGAACTTAAAAAGATTGGCAAAGAAAGAACCAAGGTGGAAAAGGATCTTAAAAAGGTAGAGGCAAAGCTTTCAAACGAGAATTTTCTTAAAAAGGCACCTGAAAATATAGTACAAAAGGAAAGAGATAAACGGGACAGGCTTCTTGCCAGGCTTTCCAAGCTTGACGGTCATGAAAGGATGCTCAGGGAAATTTCATAATCATAAGATTCCTGAAATACTATACAGGGATCTTGTAAAAAGGGCCATTTTTGAGGACCTTGGCGAAGGAGACGTGACCACACGTTCTTGCGTGGCGCCGGATCTTACTGGAAAGGCACAGATAGTTGCCAAGGAGGCGGGGGTTCTTGCAGGGCTGTTTGTTGCAAAGGAGGTCTTTTCCCAGGTGGATGGAGGCCTTAACCTGACTGAAACCATGGCTGAAGGCTCAAACTTTAAAAAAGGCCAGACGCTTTTACACATAGAGGGTCGGGCCACATCCATTCTCATGGCCGAACGGGTGGCACTTAATTTCCTTCAAAGGCTTTGCGGCATAGCTACCCTTACCAGAAAGTATGTAGAGATCCTTGGAGGGTCGAGTTGCAGGGTTGTTGGCACAAGAAAAACCACTCCAGGCCTTAGATGTCTTGAAAAGTACGCAGTCAGGGTTGGGGGAGGCTTCAATCACCGTTTCTGTCTATCAGACGGCATCCTTATAAAGGACAACCATATAGCAGCATGCGGGTCCATAACTGAGGCAGTGGAGCAAGTCAAGGCATGTGCCCCCCATACCCTGAAGATAGAGGTTGAGGTCACATCCATTTCAGGTCTCAGGGAGGCAATTGCAGCTGGCGCAGATGTAGTGATGCTTGATAACATGGATGTTTCCGAGATGAAAGAGGCCGTTCAGGTTGCAAGAAGCATTGATCCTACGGTCCTGATTGAGGCTTCTGGGGGTGTAACCTTGGAAAATATAAAGGAGATAGCCGGTACAGGTGTCGATATCATCTCAAGCGGGGCACTTACCCATTCCTATAAGTCCATTGACTTGAGCCTTAAACTCAATATACTCAAGGCATAATGTTTCCCATCCAAGACAGCATACCAAGGCGCTGCCCTCCACTTATGAACTGGGCTATAATGGCCCTTTGCATTGTTGTGTTTCTCTTTGAGATATCCCTTCCTCCACCTGTCCTTGAAAAGCTCTTTTACCTTTTTGGGGTGGTGCCTGCCAGATATACCCATCCTGACTGGGCGGCGAGTGTTGGCCTTGTTCCAAAGGCCATTTTACCCCTCTTTACATGCATGTTTCTTCATGGAAGCTGGGTACACATAATAGGGAACCTGTGGACCCTATGGATATTTGGCGATAATGTTGAAGATGAGATGGGGCCTCTTAGGTATCTGCTATTTTATCTTTTATGCGGCATTGTTGCGTCCATTGTTCAGATATATACGAATCCAGATGCAACCATGCCCACCATCGGGGCATCAGGTGCAATAGCTGGTGTTATGGGTGCCTATTATGTGCTCTTTCCAAGGGCCAGGATAATCATTATGGTTCCCATCTTTTTCTTTCCTTTTTTCTTTGATGTGCCAGCGGTATTTTTTCTTGCATTCTGGTTCCTTGAGCAGGTCTTTAGTGGAGCCTTTTCGCTTCTTTCCCCTGGGCAGGCAGGGGGAATTGCCTGGTGGGCCCATGCAGGAGGCTTTTTGTGTGGCATGGTCTCATACAGGTTCTTTTTGCATAAAAGTGTTTGCAGGAGGCGCTATCCTGATCAGATGCGGCCGTGGGGCCTTCTTGATTCAAGGGAAAGATTTTAAAAACAAAGTTGGTAAAAGGAGAATGGCTTTATGACACCCATGGATCTTTTCTGGATATTTTTTATGCTGACTGCCCTTCAGCCAGTGCTCAAACAAAAGATGCTGGAGGCAGCGCGCCAGCGCACCATTGCAAAGATAGAAAAGGAAAGGGGTTCCAGGGTCATCCTTCTCGTACACCGACAGGAGACCATGAACCTTCTCGGTTTTCCTGTGATGCGTTTCATAGACATAAACGACTCTGAGCAGGTGATAAGGGCCATCCAGATGACAGATCCTGATGTTCCGGTAGACATTGTTCTTCATACCCCAGGGGGGCTGGTGCTTGCGGCCCTGCAGATAGCAAGGGCAGTAAAGGGGCATCCAGGAAAGGTGACGGCATTTGTGCCCCACTACGCAATGAGCGGAGGGACGCTTATTGCCCTCGCAGCAGACGAGATCGTCATGGACAAACATGCAGTCCTTGGCCCAGTTGACCCTCAGATGGGGCAAAGCCCTGCTGCATCCCTTGTAAAGGTCATAAAGTCAAAGCCAATAGAAAAGGTAGATGACAATTCCATAGTAATGGCAGACATTGCAGAAAAGGCCCTTAGGCAGATGAAGAAGAATGTGACCCAGCTACTTGAAGACAAGATGGGCAAGGAGAAGGCACGGGAGCTTGCAGAGATACTTTCTCAAGGAACGTGGACACATGACCACCCAATTAGCTGGGATGAGGCAAAAGAGATGGGCCTTCCCATCCGCACAGACATGCCCCACATGTTCTATGAGCTCATGTCTTTATTTCCTCAGCCAGTAAGGCGGGAGCCCTCTGTGGAATTTCTGCCAATTCCGCGAAGAAGCACCGGCGATGAGGCAGGAAGTAGAAAGTAGAAAGTAGTGAGCAAATGGCTTCGGCTCTTTTTAATCAAGTCTATTTCATTTCTGCATAGGCGTAAGCAGAATGGTTGTGAATGGATTCAAAGTTTTCTGCCTCTATTGCAAACCAGGTGATTTCAGGCAGTGTGGATAAGCCCTGATAGACGCCTCTTACTATGTCTTCCACAAACATGGGGTGATTGTACGCATATTCTGTCACAAACTTCTCATCCGGCCTTTTCAGAACGGAATATACTTCTGACGAGCCACAGCCTTCCACTACCTCTATGACATCCTCCAACCACAAAAATTTCTTGAACCTTACCCAAACCCTAACTTCTCCCCTCTGGTTGTGCGCCCCGTAATCAGATATTTCCTTTGAGCAAGGGCATACGGTTGTTATGGGCACCTTTACTATTAGCATCATGTCCAACTCGTCGGTCATGGTGCCGTGAAGTCCACATTCATACTCCATTAGGCCCTTGGTGCCAGTAATTGGTGCACTCTTTTCTATAAAGTATGGAAAGTCTATCTCGAGATGCGCTTCTTGTGAATTTAACCTGTTTTTCATTGCTGAAAGGATCTTCTCAAAGTTTTCTATTGTCACCTCTCTTCTGTATTCGTTCAGTATCTCTACGAACCTGCTCATGTGAGTGCCCTTGAAGTGATGGGGAAGATTTACATACATATTTATGCTGGCTACGGTGTGCTGTTTCCCTTTGGCCTTGTCAAGGACAATAATGGGATAACGGATATTCTTTATGCCAACCCTGTCCAGGGGAATATTTCTGTCATCTCTCATACTCTGGACATCTGTAAGGCCCTGATATTTCTGGTTCATTTACGCCTTCTCCAGCCTTGCTATTATATTATCGGCCTCTTTTACAAGTTCAGGGGCAGCATCGGTAATTGCCACACCCTTTCGTTCTGCCCGTGCCGTCTCGGGACTGAAGTGGAATACCCCAATGGGCTTTCTGCCACAAAGCTGTTCTATGAATCGAACATCCTCCTCATCACGGCAGTTGTTAGCAACGATATGAAGGGATTCTATTTTGAGGTCTTGGGCAAGTCTGTCTATCTTTTCCGCCGTCTCAATACTTCCTCGGTAAGGCTGGACCACAATAAGAATGTGATCCACGCTTGCGATGGTGCCTCTTCCAAGATGCTCCACCCCAGCCTCCATGTCCAGGACGATATCCTCATCTTTTGAAAGAAGCAGTCTGTTTAGCAGGTTTCTCAAAACGGCGTTCTCTGCACAGGCACAACCTGCCCCTCCTTGCCTAATGGCACCAAGAACCATGAGACTTAGGCCATCTTTCTTTTTCATGAACCTTTCAGGCAGGTCATCAACCTTTGGGTTGAGGTTATAAAAGGGGCCATCTCTACCAGATCTTTCATCAAGAAGCTCCTTCATCTCTGCAATGGGTGTTATGTCGGAATCGTCAAATCCAAGAAGCCTTGCAAGGTGCGGGCTTGGATCCGCATCAATGGCAAGGACCTTTCTGCCCCTTTCAAGAAGTGCCCTTATGATGAAGGAGCTGACCGTGCTTTTTCCTACGCCACCCTTACCACAAACTGCTATCTTCATTATCCCTCACACCTCTTTTTTATTTAACACCAATGCGGCACCGCCGCGTCTGGGGTCTCCTTGGGCCTCGAATCCATAAGGGTTTACACCGTGGACTCCGCCAAAATACACATCTATCTGGCCCCACTGGTTTATGTCAAAGAGTGAGCCAAGCCTTTTGATAACATCGTGTTTAAAGCCTGGCTCAACCTGTAGCGTACCATCTTCAAGATGGATGCGTGGACTGCATATGGCCTCCTTGAGGTTCATCCTTAGGAAACAGGTGTTTATTACCACCTGGGTTATGGCAGATCTTATCCTCTTGCTTCCCCCGCTTCCAAGAACAAGCCGTGCCCTTTTCCCTTCCATCAACACAGATGGTGACATCATGGAGGCGACTCTAAGCCCAGGAGGAGAGGAATGGAAACCCTCAGGATGAAGGTCGTCTTCTCCCATCATGTTGTTGAGCATGATGCCGGTGCCAGGTGCAAAATAGCCGGAACCTTCACCGTTGGATGTTGTCATGGAGGCAAGGTTTCCTTCTTTGTCGCAGATGCTTATATGGGTTGTGCCACGTGAAGATAGATGGGTAACATTACGGACACCATTTTCAAACCACTGTCTTTCAGGCCACTTCAGTTTGCTTGAAGAGGCCTTTCTGTAGTTTTCCACCTCCTTCATGGAAAGGGCCAAGGTGGAAAGATGACCATAGGAGCCAAAATTTGTTCCCTCTTTCAGACAGCGCGAGATTATCTCTATTGCCATGGCAATGTAGAAGCCTCCAAATGATGGAGGGGGGTTGGTAAGTAGCGTATATCCCTCAAAACCGATTGAAAGGGGCTGTCTTTCAATTATCTGATAATTTGAGAGATCTTCCCTTGTAAGTAGCCCTCCCTGTTTTTCCATGTCAGATACGATGTTTTCTGCAATCTCGCCCATGTAAAAGGAATGGAGAGTCCTTTCAGGATCCGTGGCAAGTCTTTCAAGAAAGGAGGCAAGTTTTGGATTTTTAAACAGGTCTCCTTCTTTTATGAAGCGTCCGTTTTTCAAAAATATCTTCTTTCCATAGTCATGGAAGAGCATTATGGGCTCAAGGAGTGAGAGAAAATAGGCCTGGTGATGGTTCAGCTTGGTGCCATCTTTTGCATATTTAATGGCTGGTTGAAGGACTCTTGATAGAGAAAGTCTGCCAAGTTTGGCCTGAATATCTACAAGGCCTTTTAGATTTCCAGGTACTGCCGCTGAACCTGGGCCTATGTTGAACACCTGACTGCAGCCTGGAAACTCCACGGTGACAGGGAAAAAATGGGGCTTTTTTTCTGGGTTCATGCCCCCTTTGCCCGGAGTGTCCACAAAGAAGTCATAAAGTGTGGCCTTTTGACCTTGGGGCACAGCAAGAAGAAAACCTCCACCTCCAAGAGACGTAAGGGCAGGCTCTACCACAGCTGATGCAAAACCAGCAGCAGCAACGGCATCAAAGGCATTTCCTCCTGCAAGCAGTATGGATGCTGCGGCCTCTGTTACCAAAGGGTGTCCTGATGCTATGGCTGTTGCTATGGTTTCAGACACTTTTAACTCCTGATAAGCTCGTTGTGAGACTGACAGCCTATACTGCCACAGGTTTTTTAGCAAGATGGATTGATTTAAGTCATTTTACTAACTGGCTGCAATCATGTATATTTCACAAAAAAATGGAGTGATTAGGAAACATGAAGTGTCCAGGACAAGATAGCAGGTACTGGAAACCAGGTGCCATATTTGATGTCAAATGCCCACACTGTGGCACCATGATCGAGTTTTTCAAGGACGATACCAGAAGGCGCTGCCCTGGCTGTGGCAATGAGGTGCCAAATCCGGAGATGGATTTTGGATGTGCTGCCTACTGTCCTTATGCAGAACACTGCCTTGGTGCCCTTCCAGAAGGCGTTGTAGCAGACGGAAAGATGAAGGTCCTAAAGGCAAAGATGCTAAAGACGCTAAAAGAAAGGGCACAGGCAGCAAATGAGAGTAGCGCCCCTATGGTCCGTTTCATGGAGCTTGTGGAGGAAATAGGCAAAAAGGAGTCCGCTCCCCTTGGCCCCACAATGTTTGCTGCATTTGGCTTCTGCATATTGGAGCTTGAATCAAAGAAGCATGCAACTTGGAAAGCAAACATCCATGAGAGGCTAAAAAGCGAAGCAGTCTCACTCGCAATAGAGGAAGATGCACTTAATGAGGCCTTGTCCATTCTGGATGGGCTTTTAGGCAAGACAGTCGCAGGAGAAAATGTACCCAGCCGAGTCATCAAGGATGCCTGGAAGTTAGCCATTTATGAGTATTCAAAAAGTAAGGAGCCCCGCGAAGATGGACTTTTGACAAATACTGCAAGACAGATCCTTAAAAACAGGAAGGCCACTGCCTAACCTTTTGTACCCTGACCTTTTATCAGCACACTGGGCCTTAGATCTCTTAGTCAAAAATGGTCAAAAAGGCGTCTGGAAAAAGGCTTACCGCCAGCATGACACTGTTTATATCCTTATGCTCCTTCCATGTGCCTGACTTTCTGTTTTCCCGTTTTATCCAGAAGTCTTCTATTTCCTTTTTTACCGTGTAATATGTCAATATTTCATGGATAATTTTTTGAAAATCGTTCTTTTTTTCTTCTTTTTGCAAGTTCTTTAAACTTTTTATCTTTTCTATGCCTGCAAGTCCTATGGAAAGGCCAAGTTCCCTGAATGCAAGCCTCATATTGGCAGGCCGTTTAAGCTCACCTGATGCAATAAAGTCTCTGAGTCCAAAAGAGGCTGCATTTAAAAGGGCCCAAAAGAGGTCTTTTGACGGAGAAAATTTGCTACCAAGAAGCTGATAGGTCCTTGTTGCATCGAACAAGAGCCCTCCTATGCCAAGGGGATCGTCTGTAATAAGATCTAAATGCTCGCAAATCCTGGCAAGCTCCCTTATTTCATAAAAAAGATCCACGTCAAGCCCGTTCATTTGTGAAACAGACTGTATTTCTAAAAATGTCACCAGTCCATCAACCGGATCATGCTGGCCCATGGAGGCAACAAGTGGCCTTTTAAGATCTATGCTCATCTTCCAGTACATGAGTCTTCTGCCATGGATTTCGTAGCTGAAGGCATGGAAAGCGGTCTTTGCAAGCTCATAGGCCCATATAACGAACTGCTCGTATTTGGTTTCTCTATAGGCAACTATTAATGCATGCATCCATTTTGTGAGGTAGTGAAAGTATTGACCATCCCTGTCCCATTCTGCCCTTGGATCAAAGGGTTCGTTTTCCTTTCTTTCGGGAAGCCTCTTGCCAATGCGCAAACCCCCTATGGTGGGGTGGCGCAGCCCTTCTTCCTCTGAAAGTCCACTCAGCCAACCCTTCCTTTCATCATCGCTCCTGTGTCTTCCAAGGATCCAGTGCACCTGATGGATGAGTCTTAGGGCAAGCTCCTTAAAGGAGGGATCTGCCGTCTTGCGGTATAGTTCAAAAAAGGCACAGACAGCAAAGGCGTCTGTCCAAAGGTATCTTCTTTGATGGGATGCTGGCTCAAGCCCGGTTTCTTTGGCAAATTCCAGCATGAGTCCCTTTGCAATCTCAAGCCTTTCCATGACCTCTTCCTGGCGTGTGCTGTTTGCTATAAAGATAAGGACTTAAAAGGGACTTGAGTAGATGGTTAAGACTAAAAAGGCTTCTACAGCCAGTATCTCAAAGGCTTAGTTTCATGTGCAAGAGGACGATTTTGTGGTAATCTTTTTGGGAAAATAATGATTATCAAACGACCGGAAATGAGAAGAATACTTACTGCCTTCATATTCCCCTGGTTCTTCCCGCTCTCCTATGTGATATGTGCCCCCATTGCCATCATAGGAGTGATGATTAGCGGCAATCAGGATTTTGCATACAAGATGGGAAGGATCTGGTCCAAAATGGTCCTTACCGTGTGTGGGATAAAGGTTGAAACCAGGTCCAAAGCCCGAGAAAATATTCAGCCTCCTGTTGTATTTGCCTGTAACCATGCAAGTCAGATGGATATACTTGCGCTTTATATAGCCCTTCCAGTGCCTTTCAGGTTTTTGGTGAAAAAAGAGCTTTTTAAGGTACCACTTCTTGGCTATGCCATGAAAAAGGCAGGCTACATTCCCATTGATAGAAAAAACAGCAGGGCTGCAGTAAAAAGCATGAAGGAGGCGGCTCAAAGGCTAAAAAGAGGCGCTTCCATTGTGATATTTCCAGAGGGTACAAGAAGCGTTGATGGCCGCTTGCAGCCTTTCAAAGAGGGTGGTTTCATGTTGGCCGTCAGGTCTGGTTGCCCAGTTGTTCCTGTGGCCATAAAAGGCAGCCACGATGTTATGCCAAAGGGGGCCCTGTTGGCAAGGCCGGGAAGGATAGTGGTGAATGTTGGGGCGCCTATCTTGGTGGAGGAAGATGGGAAAAAACTTTCAAGGAGCGAGATAAGTAACAGGGCCCACTTGCAACTTTTAAGGATGTTACAAGACTGATGCACATGGAGGATAAAAATGGCAGTTTGTGAATTCGACGTTGAACAGAAGTATGCGTTGTCTAACGGGGACCTTTTGGTCTTCCCGTATCTTGATGAAGATACACCACTTTTTTCAGAGAAAATGGTGCCGGCCTTTGTGAAAGGGATTGACTCCCCAAAAGAGCAAGGAAAGGCCATGACGGTTAGCGCCGGATTTTACGGAAAGAAACGTTTTGTGGCAAAGGCCATAAGGCTTGATGATAAACACCTCACCAGGGAGCAGGTCTTCAAAAGGCATCTTTCATCATTTGTTGGCATTTGTTTGGATGAAAAGATGAGCAGGATTTGCATCTTTCTTTCAGATAGTAGCGTTGAAATGGTAGCTGCCTCTATGGAGGCAGCTATTCTTGGTGGATATCGTTTTGACAAGTATCTGGAAAATAAGCCAGAGCTACCAAAGGTGGTTGCCATCGTGGAAAAAGGGCTGTCAAAAAGAGCGATAAAGAGCCTTGATGAAAAAAGAGAGCTTTTTTCATGGGTCAATTTCTCAAGGGATGTGTTGAATGAACCACCAAATGAGATTCATCCAGAAAGCCTTTCTGACATATTTCGAAAAACAGGTAAAAAGGCCGGGCTTAAGATTACGGTATGGGATGAAAAGAGGCTTGAGAAGGAAGGATGTGGTGGCATTTTGGCAGTTGGCAGGGGGGCATCCTCAAGGCCAAAACTTGTAATAGGTGAATACAAGCCCCGCAAGCCAAAGGCCTTTGTCGCCCTTGTGGGCAAGGGCGTGACAATGGATACAGGGGGCTACTGTCTTAAGCCTGCCAAGAGCCAGACGGGTATGAAGTATGACATGGCTGGTGCGGCCATCACCTTTGCCACTGCATGCGCTATAGCAAAACTTAAGCTTCCAATAAGGGTTGTAGTTATAACTCCTTTGGTTGAAAACGATATTTCTTCAACGGCTTTTCACACCCAGGATATAATCACCATGCGTAACGGGAAAACGGTTCAGGTGGACAACACAGATGCAGAGGGGCGCCTCATACTTGCTGACGCCTTGACCATAGCCTCCGAGATGAAGCCAGACTGTATAGTGGATGCTGCAACACTTACAGGGGCCTGCGTTGTGGCCCTTGGTGAAGACATTGCAGGTGTTTTTGGCCCGGACTCCAACTTCAACGCCAATCTCATTGATGCAGGCCACAGTGCAGATGAGACCTTGTGGGAAATGCCCCTTTTTATGCCTTATATGGAACAGCTAAAAGCGGACATAGCAGATATCAAAAACATAGGAAGCCGATGGGGTGGGGCCATAACTGCAGCACTTTTCTTGAAACAGTTTGTAGAGAAAGACATAAAATGGGCGCACATAGATGTGGCCGGGCCATGTGTGAAGGAAGAACCCCTTGGATTTTTGGGCAAAGGGGCAAAGGGTTTTGGAGTAAAAACACTTTTTGAATTTACAAGGTCTTTTGCCTCATGATGGTCTGATTGGCTAACAGCCTTTTTAGATTCCTGACTTTTTCATGCAAGATAGAGGCTGCTTTTATGCAGCCTTTTTTTATTTAAATCCCCAGTACAGAGAATCAAATAATATGCAGTAAGATAAAATAAAGCATACTGCAGCTTTTGCCGATGAAGTCATTGAACAGGAGATTCAACAAATGCAAAAGCCGTTTTGCAAAAAGGTTTAATGAGACATTAACCAAGAAGAAAAAGGTTCCTGATGCTTGAAAGTCAACTAATAGATAAGGTCTTCATTGCAGAAGACGATCCTATAACCCTGCTTCTTTTAAAATCCACCTTAAA
>JALSQG010000067.1 GCA_026985565.1 Deltaproteobacteria bacterium | reverse complement strand
CCTGCTATTGTCTAAAATTAGCGGGGAAATTTTTTGGGTCGTTGATTATCCTATTCGATCAAAGCCAAAAGGCCTTTTTTATGAAAATCCTTCGAGTGGCTGCCATATCTGTATTTATTGCCATAATAGGGACTTTGGCAAATGCAGGGTCTTCACCTTCCATTGCGCTTGGAGAAGATTCCATCTATATCGTCCTTAGCTATGACGAAAACGATCTTTGTGGTAAGCCACAACTTCAGGGAATCCTCCAAGGGATAAACGAGGGGCCTAACCGGCATTTCCTTGTCAAGACCTTCTATCTCGATTCAAAAAGGCTTTCAAAAAGCCAGGTCCAACAAAAAGTACAGCAGGTGCTACACTCAATAAAAAGGGCGCATCCTCGGGTGGTCGTTACTGTTGACGACGCTGCTTTTTTATATGTGGGACTTGCCTTGAATGGACAGCCTAACACCTTTGTGGTTTTTTCCGGCATAAATGGAGATATTTCTGCATACAATAAAATTTCTCCCTTTCTGCAAGACAGAAATCCAATAAGCAACATCACTGGCGTGGTTGAACATCTGTTTCTTAAGGAGCAGGTAGATTTTTTGAAACTCCTACACAAATGGCCCTGCGAGATGGGAATCCTCTACTCAACGGATTTCATGGGGGAAAAAGGGAAAAAGCAGATAGGCAGGAGCCTGCAATCTGTTATGCCTAAAAAGAATCTTCGGTACTTTCCTGTGTCCACCTTGTCTGAACTGAAGATCAGGACAAAACAGATAAACCAAAGTCCTGCAATCTGTGCATACATTCCACTGGTTCTTTCCATCAGAGATGAAAAAAATGGCAGACAGATAACTCTTGAGGACCTGGTTCCTCAAATCACCCAAAGAATAAAAAAGATAGACATAGCAGTTAACAAGACCTTCACAAAGGCAGGATTCTTTGGAGGGGCAAATGTAGATATGTTCCACATGGGCTATCAGGCCGGCCAGATGGTTTCCATGCTTTTAGACGGAGTGGAGATCAACAAGTTACAGGTAGAAAAGGCATCGAGGTTTCAAGTCATTGTCAACAAAAATAGGGCCAAAGAGCTTGGATTAAAACTTGAGCCAGATGTACTCTGTCTGGTTGATGAGCTTATTTGAATGAACTCCTTTGATCTTTCAGCAGCAAGCGCCATAACATCAAGCCTCTTCGTTTTTGACGCCTTGATACTGGCATCCTTCAGGGAGGTAAGTAAAAGACCCTCTAAATTCTGCTTACCCGCCGCACTTCTTGTTGGATTGATTGGAATCATCAAATTTCTCATCTGGTCCTATCCCGTAAAAGCCCTTTGGCAGGATTCTGCAATCATCGTCTTTTCCCTTGTCCTTTTATGTTTTTTTGCCATCCTTTTCCTCTTTCTTCTAAGCAGGGATTTCTTGTCGACAAAGAGCAAGGCGCCTTTTTTCTTGACTGCTGCCATGGTGATGGAGCCTATCTTAATGATAAGGCCGAACATTTTCTTGGTGGTGGCCCAGGCACTTTTGCTATCTTTTTCAGGCCTTTTCTATGTTGACCAGATTTTTAGAACAGGGGCGGTATCAAGATTCTTTAAAGAAGGGATTGTTTGTTTCCTCATCCTTTTTATCTTGGGATTCTTCCTTTTTGTCCACATGGATTCCATCCAAAGCAGGGCCTTTATTTCCAAGGGCTTTGAAGCAGTAAGAACCTACCAACAAGTCCTGGCTGATACGGAAAATCGTCTTTTTTCAGATTCAAAGGTCCTGGCCCTCGATTTTACAAATATGGCTGAAGGAAATATCCCTGATGAACGTAGGCTTTTTTTGTGGGCCAAGATGCTCAGGGTAAGCTTCGTTTCCGTCTTGAATAAAACAGGCCATGTTGTTGGTAGCTCCAACAAAAGGCTCTTGAATCAAAACCTATCAAACAGAAAATGGTTCGATACGTCTCTAACTGGAGTTACCTCATCTGCCATTGAACTTGATTTTCCCCACTATGGTTCCAGTCCGTTACTTGTTATCTCAAAACCCATCATTTCCAAGGGATACGAGGTCACAGGAATACTAATCATTGGTACCAGGCTAAATGACGTAGTTGGAGATGATTTTGATCGAAACGGCCTCTTTTTCATGAATGAGCATAATGAGCTTATATATGGAAAACCGGCCTACAATCAAGACATATCCTGCCCTTTGATCTCTCATATGGCCCTTCAAAGCCAAAAAAGACAAGATTTCCAGGAGAGTTCATTTTGTGTCTTTGATTTGGATGACAACGATCAAGGATGCCTCTGCTACAATGGCAATTTTTTTAAGCTCATCTCCTTACCCTTGTATGGACACAAAATAAGCATCTCCAAGGTGTATTCCTTGGAACAGATACTTTTGAGCCGTTTTCAGATTTCACTGGCAATATTCTTGTCTGCCACTGTATTCCTTGTGCTGCTCCACAAGTTCACGAAGAGACGTTTTTACGCATCAAGGCTTCATAATGAGATCGAGGCAAGGAAACAGGCAGAAAAGGAACTAAAGACACTGGCTGCTGCACTGGATCAGGCTGTTGAATCCGTGATCATAACAGATCCAAAGGGAGTGATCATATATGTAAATCCCTTTTTCACAAGGTTAACTGGCTACAAATCGGATGAGGTCATTGGAAAACCAATGGATTTTCTTGTTAAGGAAGGAGAAAAAGGCGACTTTTTAAGTAACATAAAAAGATCTGTTCTTGAAGGAAAGCCATGGCAGGGCAAGATGTCTACTTATGCCAAAGACGGAAGAGAAATCCCTGAAGAATGTTCCATTTTCCCTATCAAAGGTGAAGATGGGAAGATTGAAGGAATAGTTGCAATAAAAAAAGATTTGACCAGGGAAGAAGAGCTGGAAACACTCCTGCTTCATGCCCAAAAGATGGAATCCATTGGACTGCTTGCTGGAGGCGTTGCCCACGACTTTAACAATATTCTTGCGGCCATTCAGATAAACCTGGATCTTATCAGCCTCTACCACTATGACCCAGAAAAGACAAAAGACTATCTTGACAAGATACAGTTTGGCGTCAGCAGGGCCTCAGACCTTGTCAAGCAACTACTCATGTTTTCGAGACGGCAGGCCCTTCACAGGGATGTAGTTGACCTGAACAAGTCCATTACCAACCTCATGAAGATGATGGAGAGTACTATTGGCGAGAACATAACTCTGACTATTCAAAAAGAGCCAGAACTTTGGCAAATAGTTGCAGACCCTGGAATGATCGATCAGATAATAATGAACCTTATCGTAAATGCCAAGGACGCCATGCCAAAAGGAGGAAGGCTTTCCATTTCCACGGCCAACGTCGAGGTAAAAAGAGATGGAGAAAGAAAAAAGTTTGTGCGACTAACCATTTCCGATACCGGAAAGGGCATGAGTGATGAGGTGCGCAGGCGTATATTCGACCCGTTTTTTACAACCAAAGAGATGGGAAGGGGCACCGGCCTTGGGCTATCAGTGGTTTTTGGAATCGTAAAACAACACGGAGGTTTTATTGACGTAAAAAGTAAAGAAGGAAAGGGAACAAGCTTTGAAATCTATTTCCCTGCATATTTTGGCTCTTATAAAGACACATCACATGATTATAGCAAGAAGAGGCATGCGCGGGGACACGGAGAGAAGATACTGCTGGTAGAAGATGAGGATTCCGTAGGGATGGTTATAAAAGAGGCGCTATTAGAAAATTCATACAAAGTTCGTCTTTGCAGGAACATAAGTGAGGCAAAGGATGCCCTTGCACACAAAGGCCCCTTTGACCTTCTTCTTTCAGATGTGGTGCTGCCAGACGGCTCCGGAGTGGAACTTGCAAAGGAGGTGCGGGAGAAGTTTCCACAAACTGCAATATTGTTGATGAGCGGCTATGTTGATAAACGCATAGAGCATGAAGATATCAGAAGGCTTGGCTGCACGTTCTTCCACAAGCCTTTCAAGATTTCTCAACTGTTAGAGGCGGTTTCAGAGATCTTGACGAAAAATCAAGGAGAAAATATGGCCCCAAAAGACTAATTCCTGTATGCAAGTTGGGTTTCCTCTATGTACTGGATGATGCCTTTTGCAATGCCCCTTGCAATGGCATCCTGATAGGCGGGAGAACGGAGTCTGCGCTCCTCTTCAGGGTTACTGATAAATGAGGTTTCAACAAGAATGCTTGGCATCCTTGCTCCTATGAGCACGAAAAACGGCGCCTGTTTTACCCCAAGGTTGCGCACGTTCTTGTAGCGTCTTTTAAGGGTTCTGATAAGATTATATTGAACTTTTTTTGCCAGCCTGGACGATTCGTTGACTTTACTGTTCTTCAGGATGTCATTCAGTATGCTTTTTAGCTCTCCTATCCTTTTTTTAGATGTTGCATTCTCCCTTGCTGCTACCCTCATGGCATCTTCATCAAGGGCAAAATTGAGAAAGTATGTCTCTATGCCCCTGAGCCTACGTGTGGGTGCTGCATTGGCATGGATGGAGACGAAAAGATCGGCCTTGTAGGCGTTTGCTATGGCTGTCCTTTGGGTAAGGGGAAGATAACGATCCGACCTCCTTGTCATTATCACCTTGCAATTGAGTTCTTTTTTTAGAATCCGGGCAAGCCTTTTAGAGATCTGTAGCACTACATCCTTTTCCCTCGTCCCCCTGCGACCTCGGGCCCCTGGATCCTTTCCCCCATGGCCAGGATCCACCACGATGGTCCTTACACACAGACCAAGCTGTTGGGCAAGAGAAAGCTTTCCCTGTGGATATTTGATTGGACCCTTTTTGCTCTCCGCCTTCTTGACGGCAGGTTTAACAACACATTTTTTCTTGGCATAGTGAGCGCCAAAGGCATCCGTGACTATCCGAAACGGATCTCTCAGGTAGAAAACCTTTGTCTTTTCTGTCTTTGCAAGGTCAAAGACCACCCGTACGGTCTTTGGCTTAAACTGAGCCGCCCTTACAGAGCGAAGAAGGCCATTATCTATTTTTATGTACTCCGGAAGGCCAATCTTTTTGTACGCTGGAGAAAGGTCGAGGTAGAATCTTTTTGGAAGCCTCCGCTTTCTGTCTGCTGGAAGCTCACCCTGTTTTATTGAAACAGGGCGTGATGCATAAATCACAACCCTTGTGTAATCTTTGTCTGACCAGTACCGTATGTCCTTGATAATGGCTACCTTGCCCTTGCCGTTTTTAACCGGAATAGAACGTATCTTCGGTTTGTTAGCTTGGTTGCTGGTGGCTCTGCTGGCCTGTTTAACTGCAGAGGGATTGACGCCCATCTTTAGAAGCTTCTGCCTTGCAAGCCTCGCATGGCTTCCGTTGGGATAATCCCTCAAGATACGTTTCCAAGCGGAAATGGCACTGCTTGGCCTTCCGGTCATCTTATATATTTGTCCTATCTCATAAAGGGCATCGTCTGCCAGTCGGCTTAGGGGAAAGCGTTCAACGAGTACCTGGTATCTTTCCACAGCCTCCTGTATGTCTGAAAGGCGCCTTGAGTAGCCGTAGAGGCCACTGTAGCATCTGGCCATCATAAAGAGGACTTTTGGGGCTATTTCTGGATCGTCTGGGTGCGACAGATATACCTTTCTGAAACGATCTATAACCTTGATCCAGTTTTTCCTATAGCGTCTAAGCCTTGCACTTGCCGCAAGTTTGGCATAGGCCTTTTTGGCATCTTTGTATTCTAAGTTGGCTGACCTGGAGGCAGCCAAACCATCATTGTCCCATTTGAAGTGGAAATTAAAGACTGTTCCTTCAACAGAGGGAAGGAGGAAAAAGAATATTAGGATAAAGAAAAAATTGATGGTTAGATTCTTCTTCAATTTCTTTTTTTCACCAATCTGCAAAGTTCATCCAATATATTCAGGGCTTCCAGAGGGGTAATCTGGTTGATGTCTATGTCCATGAGCCTTTTTGCAACAACCCCTTCATCCTTGACCTTCATGGGAAGACTTTTTTGCACCACTATCTTATAGTCAGAAGTGTCCACAGAGGCAACCGGAATAGCCTTGCCCCTGTTTTTGTTCTCTATTTGAGTCAATATTTGTAGGGCATTTTCAATAACCTGTGAAGGTACGCCTGCAAGGGCTGCAACCTGGATGCCATAGCTCTTGCTTGTTGCCCCCTCTTTCAACTTGTAGAGAAAATAGATACGGTCTCCGTGCTCTTTTACCTGAACATGCAGGTTTCTCACCTTTTTGTGCCTATCTGCAAGTGCAGTAAGTTCGTGGTAGTGGGTTGCAAAAAGGGTCTTTACGCCCTTCTTGTCCTTGAAAAGAAGATGTTCTGCAACCGCCCATGCAATTGACAGACCGTCAAAAGTGCTGGTTCCTCTACCGATCTCATCAAGGATGACAAGGCTTTTTGACGTGGCATTGTTCAAAATATTGGCAGTCTCTTTCATCTCTACCATGAATGTGCTTTGTCCCCTTGACAGATAGTCAGTTGCGCCAACCCTGGTAAATATCTGATCCACAACGCCAAGCCTTGCCTCCTTGGCAGGTACGAAGCTGCCCATCTGGGCCATTAAACATATCAAGGCCGTCTGTCTTAAAACAGTGGATTTACCGGCCATATTTGGCCCGGTTATGAGCACAATCTGGCTATCTTTATGATTGAGTCTAATGTCATTTGGAACAAAGGCCTGATGATTAAGATTCTTTTCAACAACAGGATGCCTGCCAGCCACTATGGATATCTGGTCATCATCATTTACATGGGGCCTTAGGTAGCCTCCAAGCTCTGCAGATTCGGCAAGAGCGCACAGGCAGTCAAGTGATGCCAGGGCAGAGGAAGTTGTCTGCACCCTGACGCTATGATTTGCAATATGGGCGCGAACCTCTCTGAAGATTTCTGCCTCAAGCTCAAGCCTCTTCTCCTCAGCATTTAGAATCTTTTCTTCGATCTCCTTAAGTTCTGGCGTTATGAATCTTTCAGCTGAAACCAGGGTCTGTTTTCTTATGTAATCTGCCGGCACCTTTGCAAGTTGAGACTTGGATACCTCTAAGTAGTATCCAAACACCCTGTTGTAGCCTATTTTTAGATTTGGAATGTTGGTCCGTTCCCTTTCCTTGGCCTCTATCTCAGCAATATAGCCCCTTCCCTTTTTTTGAATCTCTATCAACTCGTCCAGTTCCTCGTGGAACCCCTCTTTTATCACCTTTCCATCCCGCACCACAGCAGGGCAATCATCACGAATAGCCCTGTCTATCAGGTGATACAGGTCTTCAAGGGGATCTATGTCGGAGAGTAACCCCTTCAAAAGTGAAGGCTCATTTCCCGTGCTGCTCGACAAGATGTTTGACACAATGTCCCTTATTTCTGGCAATAAGGCAAAGGAATCTTTAAGTGCAACAAGGTCTCTTGGGCCAGCTGTTTCCATGACAACCTTGCCAATGAGCCTTTCCACATCATAAATCTTTTTCAAGAGCCTTCTTAGCTCTCCCCTGTCGTCACGCTGAGAAAAAAGTAGCTCTACCGCATCCAATCTTTTTTCAATTTGCGATACGTCAACCAGTGGATACAGGAGCCAACTTTTTAAAAGCCTTGCCCCCATTGATGTGCAGGTCTTGTCCAATACCCACAGGAGGCTTCCTCTTACCCTTCCGTCAAGGGAGTTTGAAACGAGCTCAAGATTTCTGACCGTTGCCTCATCCATCTTCAAGTAATTGTCAAGCCGATAGGGTTGAATGGTGCGGACGTGTTGGATGGAGGCGTTGTGGGTTTCCATGCAATAATCCA
The DNA here is from genome assembly GCA_026985565.1 of Deltaproteobacteria bacterium. Lineage (GTDB taxonomy): Bacteria > Desulfobacterota > Dissulfuribacteria > Dissulfuribacterales > QOAL01 > JAADCZ01. The sequence continues at coordinate 6,163 of JALSQG010000067.1, read as the reverse complement.
ACAGGGCACCGGCAGCCCCAATGGAAAAATCCTTGCTGGAAAGGCCAAAACCTTCCAGGGTCAAGACCTGAAAATGGTCCAACAGTATTTGTTCAGCCCTCTTCACATCAAAAGCCACATCTGGCTGCCAGCTGATGAAGACTTCACCAAGTGCCTGTTTCAACCTGTAAACAGTATCAGAGTTCTTGAAAGACTCAGGAAGAAGAAGCTCCCTTGGCTGTATCCTGAAAAGCTCTCCAAGTGCACTATCCTCATCGTGGATCCTCGTTACCTTGAATTCACCAGTTGTGATGTCAAGGCTCGCAATGGCAACACCTTCTCCCTTGGCATCCATACTCATTGCAGAGATGAAATTGTTAGCCTTTGAGTCAAGGCCTCCGTCTATGGTAAAAAGCCCAGGAGTGACAACCCTTATGACATCCCTTTTTACTATGCCCTTGGCCTTTTTGGGGTCTTCTACCTGCTCACATATGGCAACCCGCTTTCCTGCCTTTACGAGCTTGGATATATAGCCTTCGGCAGCATGAAAAGGCACTCCACACATGGGAACCGCATTGTCCTTGTTTCTGTCTCGCGAGGTGAGAGTTATCTGGAGTATCTTAGAGGCTGTTACTGCATCATCAAAAAACATCTCATAAAAATCACCCATCCGGTAAAATAAAATACATTGCGGGTATCTCTTTTTGATCTCGAGATACTGCTTGAGCATGGGAGTAATGTTTTTTACAGATTGCTGCTTTGCCATTTTTTATGAAGACCTGGTACTTTTGTGAAAAACATTTTTTTATTGCGTTTCATATGATATTAAAAGAGTCCAGAATGAAAATCATTTTTTTGTTTAAGGCAAAAGAAATTTGATTGGTTGACTTGTATAGGCATGGATTTTTGTGTTAATTCCTTAGAAACTTTTTTGGCGGAGCGTTAATTTGACCTTAAGACTTGGCAAGATAACTGGCTCTAAGAAGTCTCTTAAACAGGTAATGGATTTTTTCCAGCCTGACTTTGTCAAGATCGAGACGACACTGAAAAAGCATTTTGCCTCTCACATATCCTTTGTTAACCAGATAAGCAGTCACATAATCTTTGCTGGCGGAAAAAGACTTAGGCCCCTTCTGACAGTATGCGCAGGAAAGCTTTGTGATTACCATTCAGAAGACATATACGATCTGTCTGCCGTTCCCGAGTATCTCCATGCAGCAAGTCTTCTTCATGACGATGTTGTGGATGCAGGAGAGATGAGGCGCGGCCAGACCCCTGCCTACAAGATCTGGGGCAACAGTGCAGCAGTACTGGTTGGAGACTTTCTCTATGCAAGGGCAATAGAGCTTGCCACGAGATTCGAGGACATAAGAATAGCAAGGGCCATATCCAAGACCGTGGCCCTCATGTCAGAAGGAGAGATAATCCAGCTTCTCCATGCCAAGGTACCGAGTTTTGACGAAAAGACATATCTTGATGTCATTTACAGGAAAACAGCGGCCCTGATATCCACATCGTGTCGAATAGGTGCGATAATGGCAGGAGGTAGCCTGGAAGAAATAGAGGCCCTTAGCAATTACGGGCTTTACATAGGCCAGGCATTTCAGATGGTAGATGACGTGCTTGACTATACTGGTGATTCCAACGAATTTGGAAAGGCGATAGGTACGGATCTTGCCGAAGGAAAACTCACTCTTCCCATTGTTGTTGCCCTGGAAAGGGCTTCGAGAAAGAACAGGGACAGGCTCATGAACCTGTTGTGCCAGGGCTATGCCTCTTCTTCCGATTTCAACTGGGCAAGGGAGCTCTTGCTTGAGACAGGCGGCATACAGTACACCATTAAAAAGGCCAGAAGCCTTATTGATCTTGCCTGTGAAAGTCTTGATCTGTTTCCTGATTCGCTTATAAAAACAAACATGAAGGTCCTTGCTCTCTATGTTCTTGAGAGGAAGAAGTAATTATAGGATAGAGGGTCTTGTTTAAAGATAGGGACTTGATACAAGATGAGAAGCGGGCTGCCTGGCCAAGGGGCCATCTGATAGTAGCTGTTTGTATTTGTTTTTTTTTTGCCTCGTCTCCGACTCGATTGCTTCTGAGCCAAATGCTCCTGAGATCTCAGACGTATCTCTTACCATAAATGGTGGCCATCTTTTCCTATCCTTCAGGCTGATAAATGGCATGCCTGGAAAGATGGAAGAGCTTGTAAAAAGCGGTGTGCCTGTCCGATACATCTTCAATGTGACCATCAAAAAGAAAGGACTCCTGTGGGATGATGAACTTAAATCCATGGAGCTTAGACGAACAATCCGGTTCGACAATCTAAGGAATCGATACTTTCTCCATTTTGATTATCCATCGACCAAGCTCATATCCATAGAAAAACTCAAAAGGGCAAAAAAATTCCTCTTTAATGTGCAAGACCTTAAACTTATCAGTATGAAAAGGCTAGAAAAAGGCGAAAAATATACAATAGAGATAAAAGCTCGATCTGAAAAAGGAGAATCTTCGCTTCCTTTCTCCAGACTCGTAAAAATGTTTACTTCCTTTGGTTTTTCGTCAAAAACATATGAATTCGAATTTACTTTATAAAGAAAAGAAGAAGCGGGAAAGGATACTTGCTGCCGTCATCGCCATACTGGTAGTGATCTTTTCCATAATCGAGTATAAGCTCGTGATCTTCATAAGGCCCCTGCCCAAATACAGTAATGTTCTGATATTTGCCGTTATAAATATCAATCTGCTTCTGATACTGGTTCTTAGCTTTCTTGTAATAAGAAACCTTATAAAACTCCTTTTTGAGGAAAAAGGACGCCTCCTTGGGGCAAAACTAAAGACCAAGCTCACCATCGCATTTGTGATGGTGTCCCTTTTGCCAACCATATTGCTCTTTTTCATATCGTTCCAGTTCTTACAAACAAGCCTTGCCTATTGGTTTGACATAAAGATCGAAAGGAGCCTGGAGCAGGCTATATCCATAGGAAGAAACTACTACAAGGCGCAGGTTGATGAGCTTAAGAACGTGGAGGACGTGATTTCAAGGCAGATCGCCTCGAGGTGCAAGATCGGCCCAACAGGTGGTATTGATGGACAGTGCATAGGTGACATCTTTGGGCCTGCATCCATGACAGACCCTGCCATAACGTGCATAAGGAAACTGCCTTTGCATTATGTATGTATCTTAGACAGCTATGGCAATGTCATCTGGACAAAGACATGGCTTCCCATAACCCAAGACATCCAGCCCCCCAAAAGGGAAAAATTGGCATCCTTGTCCAAGGAGAAGGGGCCTCTAATCTTTTCCAGGGATCTATCCTCTGGAATGCTTCTTCTGGCGACAAGCAGCCTTAACCATCCAAATCTTGGGAAGATAGGATACATAACCGTTGGGAGACTCCTTGGACAGGACATAGTTGGAAGGCTTGATGCAGTAAAGAAAGGCTTTGAAGAATACAAACAGCTAAGACTGTTTCAGTCTCCATTAAAGACCAGCCTTCTTTCCACCCTATTTCTCATAACCATGCTAATCATCTTCGTATCCATTTGGTTCGCCCTTAGACTTGCAAAAAGCATAACCGAACCTGTCAGCATGCTTGCCGATGCAACCCACAGAATTGCCCAGGGCGATCTGAACTTCCGACTTGAAACAAAAGGCAGGGATGAATTGAGCGGTCTTGTCCAGGCCTTCAATACCATGACCAAAGACCTTAAGGAGGCGCGAAGAAAGGCTGAAGAGGCCTCGAGAAGGCTTCTTAAAAGCTACTCGGAGCTTGAACACAGAAAGGCATATATCGAAATGCTCCTTGAAAACGTTACTGCAGGAGTAATCAGTCTTGATCCAACAGGTCGTATAACCACCATCAACCGCTCAGCCTGCCAAATCCTCAAATTGGATGCCTCTTCGGTGATTGGTAAAGACTACAGGGAACTTATCCAGGGAGAAGACTTTTCCGAGCTTGAGAGGCTTCCGCAAGAGCTAAGCATGTCTGGAAAGGACAGGGTGAAAAAATCATTCAGAATAGATGTGGGAGGCGTTTCAAAATCCCTCATAATAAGTTTTTCACTCCTTAAGGACAACAAGGACAGGACCCTCGGAATCCTTATTGTGTTTGATGACTTGACCGAGCTTGAGAGGATTCAAAGGCTTGCTGCATGGCGTGAGGTTGCAAGAAGGATCGCCCATGAGATAAAAAATCCACTGACCCCCATTCAACTTTCAGCCCAGAGACTCAAGCGTAAGTTCTTAAACCATTTCCAGGGGGACGATCTTGAGATCTTTGAAAGGTGCACAGAAACAATAGTAAAGCAGACAGAAGAACTCAAAAAGCTCGTTAACGAATTTTCAAGATTTGCCAGGATGCCTGCACCTGAACTAAAACGGGCAGATATAAGACCTATAATTGATGAAATAACTGAGATATATAAGAGCCTAATCAACATAGATGCCAGTGTATCTGAAAACTTCCCAATGCTCCTAATGGATTCCCAGCAGATAAAAAGGGTATTCATAAACATTCTTGACAACTCCGTGTCTGCCGGACTGGCAAAAAACGTTATTATAAGAGCATACGTGGAAGAATCTCCAAGGCGTGCGGTGGTATCCATTGCAGATGATGGCAAGGGTATTAGCCCAAAGGATATATCAAAGGTGTTTGACCCGTATTTTTCAAGAAAAAAGGGCGGGACAGGCCTTGGGCTTGCCATAGTGAAATCCATAATAGATGCCCATGAAGGATCTATTGAAATAAAGTTGAATAAACCAACAGGGGTGATATTCTATATAAGGTTCGATTTGGAAAGAAATCCCGTTTAAATTCCTTCTTCTCATGGCCAAAAAAAACATACTGATAGTGGATGACGAACGATCCATCTTAGACTCTGTTGGAGATATCCTGTCTGATGAAGGTTACAATGTTATAACTGCAGATGGTGGCAAGGCCTGCCTTGACATTCTTGAATCTGGGGAAATTATCGACCTCGTACTTCTTGACATCTGGATGCCAGACCTGGATGGCATAGAGGTTCTTAAAAAAATCAAAGAAACCTGGCCTTACCTCCCTGTCATTATCATGTCTGGGCATGGAACAATAGAAACTGCAGTCAAGGCCACTAAACTCGGAGCCCATGATTTTATAGAAAAGCCCCTTTCAATAGAACCTCTTCTCATATCTGTTGAAAATGCCCTCAAATTTAAGGATCTTCAGGAAGAAAACAGGCTGCTAAAGGAAAAAAGCAGCAAGGTCGTCGAGATCACAGGCGAGAGCGAAAAAATCAGGCAATTGAAAGAGCAGATAAGGATAGTTGCCCCCACGGATGCCTGGATTCTTATACAGGGAGAAAATGGAACTGGGAAAGAGATCGTGGCCCAGACCATACACAGGCTCAGCAAAAGGAGTAACAAGCCCCTTGTGGAGGTCAACTGTGCAGCCATACCGGATGAGCTTATAGAAAGCGAACTGTTTGGCCATGAGAAAGGGGCTTTTACAGGGGCGGTTTCCATGAAAAGGGGCAAGTTTGATCTTGCAAACGGCGGGACCCTCTTTCTGGATGAGATTGGTGACATGGCCTTAAAGACCCAGGCAAAGATACTTAGAATAATTCAGGAACAGAAATTTGAAAGAGTTGGAGGCTCAAAGACAATCTCGGTGGATGTAAGAATCATAGCCGCCACCAACAAAAACCTGGAGGAAGAGATAAAGAAGGGAAACTTCAGGGAAGACCTTTATTTCAGGCTAAATGTAATTCCCATAGAGGTTCCCCCGCTTAGAGAAAGAAAAGAGGATATCCCTCTTCTTGTAGACGAATTTCTTAATGAGTTCGCAAAAGGATCCATAAAAATGGAAAAGGATGCAGTGGCTGCCCTTTTCAACTATGACTGGCCTGGCAACATAAGAGAACTGAGAAACCTCATTGAACGGCTTGTTATCTTGTCAAGAGGCGAACCCATCACCAAAAAGGATCTCCCCAAACAATTCCTTTCTCCATATGCGGAACAAGAGGATTTAAAAGGAGAACAGATAGAGGCTTCCTGCTTTTCATGTCCTGACTTCAAGACTGCCAGGGCTATCTTTGAAAAGACATACCTTGAAAGAAAGTTGTCGGAATTTGGAGGAAATATCAAGAGGACTGCAGAATCCATCGGCATAGAAAGAAGGCACCTTTACAGAAAGATCAAGGCCTTAGGAAT
>JALSQG010000066.1 GCA_026985565.1 Deltaproteobacteria bacterium | reverse complement strand
GACTATTCCTACACGGGCAGAAGGGATGCTGCCACCATTGTGATATTTGGAAGAAGCACCACCATATACGGTCATGACGAATACAAATGGAACCTCAACATAAAACAGCCCATCTTTTACGGGGGACTTTTATGGAACCGGTTCAAAAAGGCCAAGATAGACGTGGACCTTGCAAAGCTTGCCATGTTTCAGGCAAGGAACCAGATAATTAAGGAGACCAAATCTGCGTTTTATGATGTCCTAAGGTCAAAAAAATTGCTTGAAGAGGCAAAGGCGCAACTTAAGCGACTAAAGGCCCAGTATGAAAGGGTTAAGGCGTACTATGAGGCCTCCCTTAGACCCCAGACAGATCTTTTGCAAAGCAGGGTGCGACTAAGCCAAGGTGAGCTGACCCTTCTTAAGGCAAGACATCAGTATGAAATTTCAAAGAACAGGCTGAACCTCATCATGAGGAGGTCTCTTGAATCGCCTGTTGAAATCAGTGACAAGGTCACGATTCAGGAGCTTCGTTTTGATATCAAAGGCCTTTATAATCAGGCCATCACTTGTCGACCTGAAATAAAACAGGCCCGTCTTGCAGTGAACAAGGCAAAAAGGCAGATAAAGATAGCCATGAGCGAATACTTTCCCCGGATAGATCTTTCAGCATCCTATTCAAAGGATGGCGTTACCCCTGATGTTTCAGACAACCCTTATGGTGACCACGAAAATGCCCAGATATTCCTTAATGCCACATGGGAACTTTTCGCCTGGGGAAAGAGCAGAGACAAGGTCATAGCAGCAAAAAAGATGCTAAAGGCAGCAGAGGCACAGCTCCAGGATGTAATAGATCATGTTAGACTTGAGGTAAAGGATGCTTATCTTCTCTATCAGGATGCCCAAAAGGGTGTAAAGGTGGCAAGGGCAGCCCTTAAAAGCGCCAGGGAAGACTATGAACTTAACGTTAGCAGGTACAAGAACCAGCTTGCATCAAACACAGACGTTTTGGATGCCCAAAGCAGGCTTACAAAGGCAAGGAGTGACTACATCTCTGCTATTGCTACGGAACTAACTGCCCTTGCAAATCTTGAATATGCAGTAGGCACGGAGATAGAAAAATGTACGAAATAAAAAAAGTAAAAACCATCCCGTTCACAGATCAAAAACCAGGTACGTCCGGACTAAGAAAACCAGTTGCCGAGTTCATGAAGCCAAACTATCTGGAAAACTTCATCCAGTCCATCTTCGACACCATGGATGGAGGGGCAGAAGGAAAGACCCTGGTTGTTGGCGGAGATGGAAGATTCTACAACAGACGTGCCATACAGGTGATAATAAAAATGGCTGCAGCAAACGGTGTGTCAAGGCTCAAGGTGGGACAAAATGGCCTTCTGTCCACACCTGCTGTCTCAAACATAATCAGAAAGTATCAGCTCCATGGAGGCATAATCCTTTCTGCAAGCCATAACCCAGGTGGGGTGGAAGGAGACTTTGGGGTAAAGTTCAACATAGAAAATGGTGGGCCTGCCCCGGAAAAGGTCACCTCAAGGATCTATGAGAGAAGCCTCAAGGTAGATCGCTACATGATCGCCCAGGGACCTGACGTTGATCTTGGTAGGCTTGGAGAAACAAGGGTCCTGGATACGACAGTAGAGATAATCGATCCCGTGTCTGACTATGCAGATCTCATGGAGCAGCTTTTTGATTTTAAGGCAATTGGGGAGCTATTAACGTCAGGCTTTTCCATGCGCTATGACGCACTTCACGCAGTCACTGGCATTTATGCAAGGGAGATATTTGTAAACAGGCTTGGGGCGCCTGAGGAATCCCTTAGAAACTGCGATCCGCTTCCAGATTTTGGTGGAGGCCATCCAGATCCGAATCTCAAATATGCAGCCGAGCTTGTGAAAGAGATGTTTTCTGACAATGCACCAGATTTTGGTGCTGCATCTGACGGAGATGGGGACAGGAACATGATCCTTGGAAGAAAGTTTTTCGTTACCCCGAGCGACAGCCTTGCAATCCTTAGCGCCAATGCCAAAGTTGCCCCAGGGTACCAAAGTGGGCTTAGGGGGGCGGCAAGGTCTATGCCAACAAGCTGTGCAGTGGATCATGTGGCAAAAGACCTTGGTATCCCCTGCTTTGAAACGCCTACTGGGTGGAAATTTTTTGGAAATCTCCTTGATGCAGACATGATAACCATCTGTGGTGAGGAAAGCTTTGGCACTGGCTCTAATCACATAAGGGAAAAAGATGGCATCTGGGCAGTGCTTTTCTGGCTAAACATTCTGGCAAAAAAAAGGCTTTCTGTCTCAAGGATCGTAACGGATCACTGGCTCAAATATGGCAGAAACTACTATACGAGACATGACTATGAAGAGGTGGATAAAGAAGGCGCAAACAGGATGATGGAGGAACTTAACAGTCTCGTTCGCACCTTAATGGGAAAGAGATTTTCAGACAAAAAGGTCCTGCTTGCAGACAACTTTTGTTACAAAGATCCGGTGGATGGCTCAAAAAGCTGCAATCAGGGGATCAGAATCATTTTTCAGGATGGATCAAGGATTGTCTACAGGCTCTCTGGAACCGGTACCAAGGGGGCAACTATAAGAATCTACATAGAAGGCTACACCAAAGACAAGAGGCTCCTTGATGAAGACACCCAGGAGTTCCTGTCTGAACTCATAACCCTTTCAAGAGAAATTTCAAGGATAGAAGAGTTCACTGGGCGAAAAGCGCCCTCGGTCATAACCTAAGATGAGAAGGGGTAAGGCTCTTTAGCCAAGATCAGTCAAGGCCAAACTCTGCCATCAAATCATCCAGCTCATCCTGGCTTGCAGCCTTTTTGGCCTCCTTTTTCCCAAGACCTTTTTCCAGAACGTCGTCAATGTGTTCCTGAATATCTTTTTCTTCTGCGCCCTCTGTCGCCTCGAGGCGGATAAACTCGGTCTTTTCAAGATTCATTTCAACATAAAAGGGATTGCCGTCATCGGTCCTAAAGGCAATCTTTCTGCATTCAGGCTTATCAAGCATGGTTGCCACTGAAAGGGTAATGGCTGAGGAGATGGTGATGGCCTTTGGCTGGTTGTTGTTGGCAGAAAGACCGTAAATGGTCTCGATCTTCTGCCTTGCCTTTCCAATGACCTGATTTATTATCTCACCCACATAGTTCACCACCTCGTCAGAGTCAAAATCCGAGGATATCTCCTCTTCTGGCAAGCCCATAAAGTTCATGGCCTTGGTGTATATCTCCACCGAGGCAGCCTTTGAAAGATTCATTATAAAAAGGCCAGAGTAATCCCCTGTAAACTGAACGAAACAGCCAAGATCTGGCTTAAGACTTATGGACGGAACGTCCTGAATGGTTGGTGCGTAGCTTACAGACATGCCGCTTGAGGTATCTATTACCTCCTTGACGGCACAACAAAAGATTTTTGCTACCTTGTCAACGGTCCTAAGAGAGTGTTCCTGCATCAGTGCCCCCTGAAGAATGTAAACATATTCAGACGGCCAGCAGGACAGACTTTGCAAGACGTATCAGTTACAGGAATCCTTTTCTTCCTGAAATTCCACGTCTGCCGTGTCAGACTCCCACCGCCGTCTTTCATTAACGTAACCAAGGCCCAAGGCGGCAGCTGCGCCAACGAAAAGGCCCATGAAACCAGCTAAGACCCAAAGAGACGAACCGCACTGGCCATTGCCAGAAGGCTCAAGCTCTTTATGACAGTATCGGCAGATTACAGCATCTTTCTTAATGCGTTCCTTGCAGTATGGACAAATTTTTCCAAACATGGTCAAACCTCCTTGTTCCTCAATCAACACATAGGTCTATCTTCTGATTATACCAGATGGATTTATCTTTGTATTTAAGACAAATGGGGTACACTTCCACACCCTGTCTTGTGGCCCTTTCAAGACTTTTGCTGAACAAGGGATCTGTTTCCCAGTTTGGTGCAAAACAATAAACACCTGGGCAAAAAATCAAGAACATTACAGCTGCCCCATAACCTTGCCTTGAAAGATCCAAAAGCTCAAGGACATGCCTATTACCCCTGGTTGTTGGCGCATCGGGGAAAAGGGCCCTTCCATCCTTTTCCAAAGTACATCCCTTAACTTCAATGAATACCTTTCTTCCATGGTTATGGACAAGGCAAAAATCAAGCCTGCTTCCACCGACATTTACTTCGCGCTCAATCCCCTGAACACTTCTGAAAGGGGAAATGTCTGTATCAAGTATTATGGACTGGGCAATACGAGAATGGTAGCCAGAATTTACAAGTACCCATTCACCCTTTTGGGAGCTTGCGGCAATAAGATCCCATTTTGTCTTTCTATCCTTTTTTTCAGCCTTTTTAATAAGAACCATGTTCCCTGGGTAAAGCAACTCCTTGAGCCTTCCAGGGTCACGAACGTGGACCTTAAATTCCTGATTGGTCGCCTTGTCTTGGCATATGCCAAGAAACCTGTTTGGTCTTTTTATAAAGACCACTTTCTTGTCCCACGGGATGTCAATGAGCCTTTTCATTGCCCCTTTTCTTCTTTTCCTCTGCCTCTGAAAGTCTTAGATACAAGGGGGCAAGGGTTACAGGATCGTCGGCTCTTCCCTGTTCCTCAAGCCTCTTTTTGCCCATAAGGGCACAGATTGACGGCCTTGGATGCCATAGGTTTCGTGGGGCAAATATTGCCCTTTTTCCAAAGATTGCAGATATCTTTTTGAGATAAGGATCAAGACCTGAGCCAAGAAAGAGTATGCCCCCTTTTTCAGGCAAACGTCCTTGAAGCTCATCTGGTGAAATTACAAGATATGGGGAACGTCTTTTTACAAAACCTCCATCAGAGGCGTATAAGCTGCAATAAATCTGGCCTCTTCTTGCATCAATCACAGGGCATATATGGCCTGATGAAAAAAGGACCGCATTCTGGGCAAGGATATCCAGACTTGGTATTCCAACTATGGAAGCTCCTGTTGAAAGACAGATACCCTTTGCTGTTGCAACACCTATCCGTAAACCTGTAAAACTTCCTGGGCCAAGGCTTACACAAACTCCATCAACGTCTTTCCATCCAAGATCCAACTCTTTCATCAAAAACATGATGGAACCAAGAAGCCGCCTTGAGTAGGTTTTTTTGGAGCCAACCACCAGTTCGCCTTCAAGGCCGTCTCGCCCCAAAATGGCTACACCGCCTGTAAAACCGGATGTCTCTATGGCAAGGGTCACCATGGATCAGGGAGTTGGCATGGATGGAATAAGACCAAGTAGCCTTGCAATATCGTTGTAAAAAACAAGCAGCATCAAAGACCCCAGGATAAACAGGCCAATCTGCTGGGCAAGCTGCATCTGTTTCTGGGTTAGCGGGCTTCCCTTTATTGCCTCTATGGCAAAAAAGAACAGATGACCACCATCAAGCACCGGAATGGGAAGGAGGTTCAATATACCAAGATTGATACTCAAGACCGCCATGAAGTAGAAAAGATTCAACAGCCCTTGCTGGGCCTGCTGCCCAGCCATCTGGGCTATCATGATGGGACCTCCAAGGGTGGATAAGGGCACGACTCGCTCAAAGATCTTGATAAAGCCCTCCCATGTCAGTTTCGTGAGCTCCCATGTCCTCTCAAAGGACATGAAAAAGGCCTTAAATGGGTTCACCTTTTCAACCTTTATATTGCCAGAGGCAGTAACTCCAATAAGGGGAACCTTTACCTCTTCACCAAAAATGTTTTTCAAGGTGCTGAATTGGGGACGCACTCTGACCTCAAACACCTTTTTGCCCCTTTTTATGGAAAGGCTGATCTCCTTTCCCTTGCTGGCCTTGATTGCCCTTGAAACATCCTCCCAGCTTTTCACTTCATGGCCGTCTACAGAAAGAAAGACATCACCCTTTTGAAGCCCAGCCATGGCTGCAGGAGACTGGGGCTTTACCGAACCTATCTCGGGAAGAAGAATTGGATTGCCATAGATAAGAAGTATGAAGAAAAAGATTACCTGGGCAAGGAGAAAATTTGCAAAAGGCCCGGCAGCCACCACCAAGGCCCTCTGATAAACAGGTCTGTGGGAGAAGGAAAGGTGTCTTTCCTCTTTTGGGACCTCCTCGTCTGGCAGCTCCCCAAGCATCTTTACAAAGCCGCCAAGGGGAATGGCAGATATACAGTAATCTGTGCCGTTTTTTATGATTCCCCAAAGCCTTGGCCCAAAGCCTATGGAAAACTTAAGTACCCGAATGCCAAAAAGGCGTGCCACAGTAAAGTGGCCAAGCTCGTGAAAGAAGATGAGACCACTTAGTACCAGCAAGAAAGACCATAACGTTGTCATAGCGTGTGCCTCAATGAAGGAGCCCTGCCTTTTCCTGGGCCTTAAGCCTTGCAAGGGCATCGGCTCTAAGAACGTCATCCAGGCTGTTCATCTCCTGGGCTCCCACCTCATGGAGTACCATAGAGATGATCTGTGGAATCTGGAGGTAGGAAATATTCCCCTTTAAAAAAGCCTCAACTGCCACCTCATTTGCCGCATTTAAGACCGTTGTGGCAGTCCCTCCCATATTGAGGGCCTCAAAGGCAAGACCAAGACATGGAAACTTGTCAAGGTCAGGCTCTTCAAAGGTAAGTGCACCCATATTTACAAGATCGAGAGAGGGAAGATCAAGCTCCATCCTGTCTGGCCAATAAAGGGCATAGGAGATTGGAACCCTCATGTCTGGTATGCCCATCTGGGCTATTATGGAGCCGTCCACGTATTCAACCATAGAGTGGATTATGGATTGTGGGTGCACAACCACGTCTATGGTTTCCGGCGCTACAGAAAAGAGCCATCTTGCCTCAATGACCTCAAGGCCCTTGTTCATAAGGGTGGAAGAGTCAACAGAGATCTTTGCACCCATGGACCAGTTTGGGTGGGCAATTGCCTCTTCAGGCGTGATGGATGAAAGCTCTTCTTTTGGTTTTTGCCTGAAGGGGCCACCTGAGGCAGTAAGTATGATCCTTTTAACCATGGAATCCCTGTAACCTTGAAGGCACTGAAATATGGCAGAATGCTCACTGTCTATTGGAAGAAGATTCACCCTGTTTTCTTCCACAAGTTTCATGACCAAAGGGCCTGCGGCAACCAGGGTCTCTTTGTTGGCAAGGGCCACGTCTTTTCCTGCCTCTATGGCATAAACCGTGGGTATCAGTCCGGCTGCACCAACCATGGCAGAGACAACAAGGTCTGCAGAGGCCATGGAGGCAAGCTCCTTATAGCCGGATTTTCCCCACAGCACTTTTATATTCTTCAAGGAGACCATTTTGCAAAGTTCATCTGCAAGCTCCTTGCTCATCACTGCCACCTTATCAGGGGAAAACTCCTCTATCTGTTTTGCAAGAAGCCTGAGATTTTTCCCTGCCCCAAGCCCAACAATAGACAACCTGCCCTTGGACCTTCGGACTATGTCGCAAACACTGGTCCCAATGGAACCAGTAGAGCCAAGGACCACTATGTTTTTCTGCTCATTCATAATGAGATGCCTCTAACCTCCGTAAAAGTTGCCCTCACTGAAATAAAGGACCCAAAAGAGAACCGGGCCTGCAAGCAAAAGGGCATCCACCCTGTCAAAAACACCGCCATGCCCTGGAAGCAACTGGCCAGAATCCTTGAAGCCAAAGGCCCTTTTCATGATGGACTCTGCAAGATCTCCCATCTGGCTAACAAGCACAAGCACCACTGAAAGGGGAACAAGAAGCCTTGCATCAAAAAAACGAAAAAAGACCACCCATGAAAAAAGTGCAGAGATGACTCCGAAAAAAAGACCACCAAGGGCCCCTTCCACGGTTTTGCCCTTGCTTATTGCCGGACAAAGTTTGTGCTTTCCAAAGGTCTTACCAATGTAATAGGCACCGGTGTCTGCAGAAAAGACCACAAGCAAAAGAAACATTATCCATAATCTGCCATAAGGCATGTATCTTACAAGGGCTGTCAGGCCTGCACAAAGTCCTATGTAACAACTTCCAAAACAGAATTTGCACAGAAAACCAAAGGGGTCTTTAAGGGAGCTGTAGTTAAAAAGGGTCAGAAGGAGTGAGAAAAAAAAGACGAGAAAAAGACCAAACAACACATATACTTCCTGTTCGAAGTATATGGCAAGTACTGGAGTAACGAGACCGAGTATCATCCCTGACCAACACAATATGGGCCGATCTGGAATGAACATGCGATAAAATTCAAACAAACACAGGAAAGAAACGACCATGATCAGGCCTTCAAAAAAGGCCTTCCCCCCAAATAGCAGCCCCATGAGGACTATAGGCAGAAGGATAAGGGCTGTCAGGACTCGCTGCCTGTGCATTTTAAATATATTTGTTCACTGGTTTTGCCAAAGCGTCTTTCACGCCTTGAAAAGTCATGCAGGGCCTTTAAAAGTTCCTTCTTGTCAAAATCGGGCCAAAGGGTCTTTGTCATGTAGAATTCACTGTAGGCGGCCTGATAGAGAAGAAAGTTGCTGAGTCGTTGCTCGCCACTTGTACGAATTATAAGATCTGGATCTGGTATGTCCGCAGTGTAAAGGAACGATGCGAAAAGTTTTTCATCAATGTCTGCAGGGGACAACTCGCCTCTAATGCACTTTTGTGCGATCCTTTTGGCAGCCTCTGCTATCTCGCTTCTGCTGCCATAACTTAGGGCAAGGATGAGCTGCATCTCGTAATTTTTGGCTGTCTTCTCCATTGTCTCAAAAAGTAGGGTACTGACCCTTGGAGGCAGCCGATCCAGCTCACCAATAGCGCGAAGGCGAATGCGATTTCCAAGAAGCTCATCTATCTCCCTTTTAAGATAGTCGTAAAGAAGATCCATGAGGGCTTCCACCTCTTCCCTGGGCCGCGACCAGTTTTCTTTGGAAAAGGCATAGAGGGTAAGATATGGGATATTAAGTTCCCTTACAGCAGTAACGATCTCCTTTACAGCCTTGGCTCCCTGCCTGTGCCCCATGATCCTTGGCATGTAACGTTTTCTTGCCCACCGGCCGTTCCCATCCATGATTATGGCCAAGTGTCTGGGCAGGTTGGCAGGCTTTTTTAAGGAGATGGTCTTTGTCATCCTGTATCAGAACTCCATTATCTCCTTTTCTTTCTTGCCAAGAATCTCTTCCACCTTCTTTATGTGATTGTCCGTGAGCTTTTGAACCTCGTCTTGTAGCTTGTACATCTCATCCTCAGATATTTCCTTGGCCTTCTTTTGGGCCTTAAGTTTTTCTATGGCATCCCTGCGAACATTTCTTATGGCAACGCGGCAGTCCTCAGCCATCTTCTTTATGAGCTTGACCAGCTCCTTGCGCCTTTCTTCAGTAAGGGGAGGAACGCTGACCCTTATGAGCTTTCCATCGTTTGAAGGGGTAAGACCCAAGTCTGAAGAAAGTATGGCCTTTTCGATGTCACCAAGGATGTTGTTGTCCCAAGGTTGAATGGTAATAAGCCTGCTTTCGGGAACAGAAATCGAGGCCACTTGATTGAGTGGCATGGCAGTTCCATAATAATCCACAGTTATGCCATCAAGCAAGGCTGCCGAGGCCCTGCCGGTTCTTACATGGGAAAGATCCTTTTCAAAGGCCTCTATGGCCTTGTCCATTCTCCTGTCTGCATCCTTAGTTACCTGATTGCCCATTTTACCACCTCCTTGGATTGAGGACTCCTACTTCGCCACTATCAGGCTACCAATATCTTCTCCAGCCACTGCCTTCAGGATATTACCTTCCTTTAACATATTGAACACCATAACTGGAAGCCCTGCATCCTTTGCAAGGGCAATGGCAGCAGCATCCATCACCCTTAGTCCCTTCTCAAGTACCTCGGAGTATGTGATCCTTGGAATCCTCTTGGCATCCTCGTGCTTGTAAGGATCCTTGTCATAGACTCCATCAACTCTCGTTGCCTTGAAAAGGATCTGGGCTCCAATTTCAAGGGCCCTCAGGGCAGCTGCCGTATCTGTAGTGAAAAAGGGATTGCCAGTGCCTGCAGCGAATATAACGACCCTTCCCTTGTCAAGGTGTTTGATGGCACGCCTCCTAACAAAGGTCTCTGCCATCCTTCCAACCTCTATTGCCGAAAGTACACGGGCAGGTATATCCTTTCTAAGAAAGGCATCTTGAAGGGCGAGACTGTTTATCACCGTTGCCAGCATGCCCATCTGATCTGCAGCAGCCCTGTTCATCCCCTTTGCTGCACCAGAGACGCCTCTAAAGATGTTGCCACCACCAACCACAAGGCCTATCTGAACACCTTGATCCCTTGCCTTGGCAAGCTCGGCAACCACCTTGTCCATAAACTCGGGGCTGATGCCATAGGGCTGATCGCCCATGAGGGCCTCACCGCTAAGCTTTATGAGAACCCTCTCATACTTGGCTGCCATACTAATGACCTTTTCCTATTTTTCACCCACCTGGTAACGGACAAATCGCCTAATGGAGATGTTCTCACCCATCTTAGCAACCAGTTCGTTAAGAAGGTCCTGGATGGTGAGATCCGGATCCTTCACATAGGGCTGCTCAAGAAGACATATCTCCTTTAAAAACTTCTCTATCCTGCCCTCGACTATCTTGTCAACTATGTGCTCTGGTTTGCCAGAGTCAAGGGCCTGCTGCCTGTAGATCTCTTTTTCCTTTTCAATTACGTCCTGGGGGGCGTCCTCTCTCTTGATACAAAGGGGATTCGTGGCAGCAATATGCATGGCTACATTCTTTGCAAACTCTATGAACTGATCCGTCTTTGCGACAAAGTCGGTCTCACAGTTCACCTCTACCATGACGCCAAGTTTGTTTCCTGCATGTATGTAACATTGGACAACACCCTCACTTGTTGCCCTTCCAGCGCGTTTTGCAGCAACTGCAAGCCCCTTCTGGCGAAGGTAGTCAACTGCCTTTTCCATGTCCCCGCCACATTCTTGAAGGGCCTTCTTACAATCCATCATGCCGGCATTGGTCCTCTCTCTAAGCTCCTTGACCATTGCAGCAGTTATTTCAGCCATGGTTCATCCTCCATTTCTCAAATTCTAAACGGCTCACCAGGGATGTTTCAGCCCAGTTTGCAGCCAATAAACAGTGAAACCAAGTTCAAACTGATGAATTTTCAGGATTTACTGCCTAAAACTATGCGGCTGGTTGATCTCCAGCCTCTTCCTGAAGGGGTTCCTGGGCCTTGGCCTCAGGGGCAGATGCTTCCACCTCTGCGCCCTCGGCATCCTGCTGGACTGCCTCTTCCTCTTCCACTTCTTTATCCGTCTCTGCCTGCAAGGCCTCCTGATAAAGCTCCTTGCCCTTTAATGCTGCGTTTGCTATCAAAGAGGTAAGAAGTCTGATGGCCCTTATGGCATCGTCGTTTCCAGGAATAATATAGTCGATCCCGTCTGGATCGCAGTTGGTATCTACTATGGCCACCACCGGAATGCCCAATTTGTTGGCCTCCTTGATGGCTATCTGTTCATACTTGGAATCCACCACATAGACTACCGATGGAAGACCATCCATGTCCTTTATGCCACCGAGGTTGCGCTCAAGTTTCTGGCGCATCTTTTCAAGCTTCAAGATCTCCTTCTTGGGAAATCTCTCTATGGTGCCATCTTCGAACATGGACTCTATCCTTTTGAGCTTGTCAATGCTTTTGCTGATAGTGTGAAAATTTGTAAGCATGCCACCAAGCCACCTGTGATTGACATAGGGCATGCCACATCTTGTGGCCTCTTCGTAGATTGATTCCTGTGCCTGTTTCTTTGTTCCAACAAAAAGGACGTTTCCCCCTTTAGCTACGGTCTCCACAACGAACTCATAGGCGACCTTAAACAGCCTTACTGTTTTTTGAAGATCAATGATGTAGATCCCGTTTCTGGCCCCAAAGATATAAGGCCTCATCTTTGGATTCCAGCGGCGTGTCTGGTGACCAAAGTGAACACCAGCCTCAAGAAGCTGCTTCATTGTTACATAAGCCATTTTTGTTTCCCCCTTTGTGGTTTTCCTTCCGCTCCACACACTTTTTGCCTCTAAACCGTACAAAACGGCACCACAAGGCAAATGGAGCGTGTTTATTGTTAAAGTGGCGTCTTTCTAACATTTCAAAATAGTTTTGACAAGTAATCTGTAACAAGTTCTCATGAGTAAACTGCTGGGTAAATATCCATACTTATGTATGACAAAGTCAGTGGACACTTCTAAACACCAAGGATTTTAGACTAAAAGAAAATGTTTCGGCCACCGTCTAAAAAATCGCAACCATTCAAGATATTGCGAAAAAAGCCGTTTCACCCTGGATAGCTTGATCAGAAAAAACCGTTTTGAACTTAAAAATATTTGATGGTACTGTTTCAATATTGACTAGAGCAATCACCCTAGTTTATAAGATTAAATAAAGCAAATACATACTAGCTAGATTGAGAACAGGGAGCCCTAAAACAAAATTTATCCCCCTCCGGGTCAATTGCCTAGGAGACACAAGAAACAATTACAAGAGGAGGAAAAGATGAAAAGGCTGCTTTTGCTTTGTTGTTCGGGAATTATATTGAATGTACTCCTTTCCAGCATAGCCTTGGGAGCAATATGGTATGTTAAAACCGATGGTTCAGATTCAAATAGCGGTAATAGTTGGTATCAGGCATTTGCTACCATACAAAAAGCCATTGATTCTGCATCCGATGGGGACGAAATATGGGTTGCCCATGGAACTTATGATATTTCTTCTGCAATAGATATTTCAGGCAAAGATCTGGCAATATATGGTGGGTTTGTGGGCACAGAAACATATAGAACTCAGAGAGACTGGGAAAACAATCAAACCGAAATTTCTGGCTATAGCGTCTTGATTCATGATTCCTCGTCAGTAATACTGGATGGTCTTATTATAACGGATGGAGGAGGAATAAGGATTTCATACTCAACCGTTACAATCAGACATTGTAAAATAACTGATAATGAAGCCATGGACGGTGGAGGAATATTTGTCTTGTCTTCGGATATTCAGGTTATAGATTCCTGGATATACAACAACAGATCCCTTGCAACTGGTGGAGGAGGAATCTATGTTGAGTCAGGAGGTATGAATTTTAAAATAATAAATTCCGTAGTATGGGGAAATAGTGCCGTTCCTTATTCAGGCAGTGGATTTGGAGGAGGTATCTATTTTAATGTCATTTCTCTTGGTTCTACTTCTCCTATTATAACTAATTGCGTTATATTTGGAAATCACGCACATGACGGTGGAGGAATATACACCAACAACGATGAATCAGTTGTTCCCGTAATTACTAACACTGTTATTAGAAACAATCTCAACGGCAACGGTCAGCCTCAACAGATTGCCTACAGCAATTACGCTCCAATAGTGACCTACTCCAACGTGGAAGGAGGTTTTAGCGGCAGTGGCAACATAGATGAAGACCCGCTCTTTGTGGATCCTTCAAATGGGGACTTCCATCTTTCTCATAATTCACCGTGCATAGATAAGGGTTTTAACCAAGCAAACAGGATTCCAGAGGAAGACTTTGAAGGTGATGACAGAATTATTGACGGCGATGGGGACACTAACGCTATTGTTGATATAGGCGTAGACGAATACAATAATGGAGGCCCTATAATTGTTCACAATGTTCCTGAACTGACTACATGGGGCACCATTATAATGATGCTACTTTTTTGTTTAGTGGGATTACTTCAGTTCAGAAAAACATTACCTCTAGCCCATAAGTAAAAAGGGACTTTACAGGGCTTGTAAAAAAATCGGCAGTGGTCCCACTTTTTCGGACCACTGCACTATGAAAATATTATTTATGCAACGCCCCTTACCCTCCATGCTAATCTTTATTTCATGCTTCTTTACTGAAATAGAAAATCTCTTTCTATGATCAGCCACCTTATTTGACGATGAAGAACATATCTTCTTTTCTGTAACTGTTTTTCTCTATTTTGGGATTTATACAGATACCACACAAGTCCTGTAATCCATAACCTTGAGACAATTTGAGATG
>JALSQG010000065.1 GCA_026985565.1 Deltaproteobacteria bacterium | reverse complement strand
GCCCTTTTTTTATCCCATATTTTTTCATCTTGTAACGAAGCACCCTTTCGCTGATTCCAAGCTCATTGGCTGCCCTTGTTTGCACCCACTTGTTGCTTTTTAAGGCCCTTAAGATCTCTTTTTTCTCAAGTGCTTCGATCTTGCTTTGAAGGTCTGTGTCTTCATGCTCGAGTCCTTCTTGGTTTAACTTTCCAAGCTGGATGTCTGAGGCACTGATAGTGTCAGAACGGGCCAGAATCACGAGTCTTTGTATGATATGCTCAAGCTCCCTTACATTTCCAGGCCAGGGATATTTGATAAGTTTGTCAAGGGCTGCATCGGTTATCTTGACTGGTCTTTGTGAGTATTTTTTGATGAAGAAACGCACCAGCTCTGGAATGTCTTCTTTTCGGTTTCTGAGAGGAGGCATCTCAAGTTCAAACACGTTTAGACGATAGTAGAGGTCTTCCCTGAATCTTCCCTGTTCACACATCTGTTTCAGGTTTTTGTTGGTTGCTGAAATGATCCTAACGTCCACCTTTTTTGTAACAGTTGAGCCAACAGGCATGATTGTCTGCTCCTGTAGCACCCGAAGGAGTTTTGCCTGAAGCTGAATAGGCATCTCTCCTATCTCATCGAGAAACAACGTGCCGTGATTTGCAATCTCAAACATACCTCTTTTGTCCTTGTGGGCCCCTGTAAAAGCGCCCTTTACATGGCCAAAAAGTTCGCTTTCGAAAAGACTTTCAGGTACAGCAGCGCAATTTATTGTTATGAAAGGCCCTTCCTTCCTTTGGCTTAGCTCATGAATGAGTCTTGCCATTAGCTCTTTACCAGTGCCGGTTTCTCCAAAGATGAGAACTGGCCACGAGGTTTCTGCCACTCGCTTTGCAACCGAGATGGAATGTCGCAGCTTGGAACTCTTCCCAATGTAAAGGTCCAAATCTACTGGTAGGTCTTCAAGGTCTTTGGCAACCTCCTTAACATCCCCTTCGACTTCAACGTCTTCCATATATGTTTCAACCTTTTTTAGAAGCTCCATGAGATCAACAGGTTTTTCAAGGAAATCAACGGCCCCAAGTCGCATGACCCTTACGGCAGTATCCACCGCACCGTATGCAGTGATCATTATTACCTTTACCAAAGGATTCATCTCTTTTAGTCTTGCAAGTACATCATCTCCATTCATGTCTGGCATCCTGTGATCAAGTAACACAACAGGAAAAAATTCCCTGCTGAAGGCTGCCAAGGCACTCTCCCCATCCTGTGCCTCTTCTACCTGAAAGTCGTGTTCTTCAAGAAATTCCCTTAGAATCTGGCGCTGTACAGGTTCATCGTCTACCAGAAGTATCTTTCTCATCTTATGTTCCCTTAGGTAAGGTGATCTCTACAATAAATCTTTTGTCTTCCACCTTTGCCTCAATACTCCCCTTATGGGCTGCCACTATCTTTTTACAAATGGCAAGCCCAAGTCCTGTCCCCTTTGTCTTGGTGGTAAAATACGGCTCAAAAAGATTTGCAATATCATCTTTGTTTGGAATTATGCCATTGTTTGAGACCCTTATAAGCACCACTTTGTCTTTGCTTGATGATTCTATCTTGATATTCCCACCCTTTTCTATGGCCTCAAGGCTGTTTATGAACAGATTTTCAAAGAGCTGATGGAGCAGACGTTTGTCTCCGAGGACCCTTGTCTCTTCTTCGAGATTCATTTTTACAGATATGTTCCTAAGGCCCTTTCTGTCTTTGGTAGAGGAAAGCGCCTGTTTGATTGTCTCATTGAGGTTAATAGGTGTTTTTTCAATTCGTGATGGTCTGGCATATTCAAGAAGCCCGGAGACAATTTCTTCTGTTCTTTCAAGCTCCTTTTTCATGAGCATCAGAAGGGTCTTGTCTGACTCTTTCAGTGAATCATGTGACAATAAAAGGCGCTGAATCCCCATAGATATTGCATTTATAGGATTTCTTATCTCATGGGCTATGGTGGCAGCAGATCTGCCAAGATTCGCCTCCTGCTTTTTTTGAAAAAGTTCTTTTTCAATGGTGCGTATCTGCTCCATATAGTTTTTCTGATGCCTGAAAAGAAGCCAGGTCACCAGGCCTCCTGTCACAAAAAGGACCACTGAAAAAAATAAGAGAATTTCCCAAACCCTTTTCTGTTTCTCCATAAGGGCGGAGGCGTCCATACCGAGTAGCAGTATCTTGTGGGACCAAAGGGGAAACTCAACCTGTACCACTGGTCCGTCTTTGGTCTCTATCAGACGGGTGTCCTTTTTGTGTTCACAATTTTCCGGACGGCCCCAGCCGTTTTTTGACCTGCATGCCTCCTCCTCTGAAACCACCTTGGCATACTTTACTCCAGAAAGGGTGGAGATTTGTCTCAGGGTGTTTTCAGGGCCTATCTCTCTTTGTATCTCAAGGATGTCTGTTGCGTCCACGCCTGTTACGATGCATATCCTATCCTTTCCCAAAGGACTTACATAAATAAAAAGCCTTTTGGGGTTACTAATAAAAAGGCCCTTTTTTTTGTTGCAAAGCTTGTCTGGATCTGCCCCAAGCCAGTTTTCCTTGCTTTCTGTAATGGTTCCCCTTTTACCATTTACGACGGTAACTCCGGCAAGACCTGCCTCCTTTGAAAATGCCCATATTTCCTGAGGCTCAAATGGTTCCACATTTTCCAGGTAACGGATGAATCGAGCCTGACTTTTTAGAAAGGATTCAACTATCTCGTGACTTTTTGACTTGGCCTTAAAGGCATTTTGAGCATTTATCTTGATTATCTTGGCAGCAAGTCTTGCATGATCCCTCGCGTCCTGGACAAAGGCCCTGTCCATGTAGCGGGCCTGATATATGGCAACCGACAAAGCCACAAGAAAGATCACGAGAAACGCATATATATTTGCCTTCCACAGGTTTGGTGGTTTGTTCATGCTATCTGCATCTGCAGCGTCTTCTGTGTCCGCCTTGCCCCCTTGATGAATGAACCGCCTTTCTAAGGCGCCTTTTCATGCCCGTGATGTCATGGCCTTTTACATGTTCTATTTTTCTTGCCCTAATCACCCCAGCCTTTTCCCCATTGCTCCATAACCTGATCAGTGTGTCTTTCTCGATTCCGCTGGTATCGGTGACAATCACTTCCCTTTCTCTTTTTTCAAAGACATCAAAGACCTTAATCCGATGTTTTGAAGGATTAACCTCAAGCACCCGCCCCACCAAAGGTTTGGACGAGACGGCATAAGAAGCAAAAATAAGTACCACTGCCAAGGCAGCTGAAAATGCACCTGAAAGTTGTCTGCAGGATAGGGCCTTCATCTTGTTAAAACCTTCTTGTTATCAAACTCTTTGTTGAAAAAGATAATATCAAAAAAGATACCATAATCCTAAGAATTTTAAGTGATTGAAAATATAGGAAATTTTCCATAAACGATATCTGTTTCCTGACAAAGGATTATATTTTTCGACAATTTTGTCCTATTCAGGCGCCATTTGTCGAGAAAAAATCCAGGGTGTTGGCCTTTTGAATATCTATAACTTATTAGAATAACAAGAAAAATTTTTCTTGCTCCTTGTGGCATACTTTGTGAAGAGATAGTGGCAAAGGCATGTGATGCAATGAAAAAAACAAAAATCATAAGGAGGATCTTTCAATGAAAAAAACTGTATCGATTTTAAAATTCG
>JALSQG010000064.1 GCA_026985565.1 Deltaproteobacteria bacterium | reverse complement strand
GAGATACCTGTTGACTTTGACACCCCTGTTTCTCTTTTTGCAAAGGTTGCTGATGGAGATTACAGCTTTCTTCTTGAAAGTCTTGAGGGCGGCGAAAGATGGGGCAGGTACAGTTTTATTGGCATAAGGCCAATCGAGATCGTTAGGATAAAGGGGCACGAGGTTAGGGTGGAAGGTAGAAAAGGCACGGCCCAAAAGGATGTCAAGGACCCATTAACGTACCTTCAGGATATGTTCCGGAACAAAAAGGCTTGTGAGCTTCCTGGACTTCCAAGGTTTTCCGGAGGTGCCGTAGGCTATCTTGGCTATGACATGGTGCGCTTCATAGAGAGGCTTCCAGAGAATCTTCCTGATACTGCTGGTTTTCATGATGCGGTCATGATGTTCCCAGAAGTGGTTCTTTGCGTTGATAATCTCAAGCAGTCTCTCAAGATAATCTTCAATGTGGAGACATCTTTGTGGGATGCTCCTGAAAAGGCCTATGAACAGGCAACCGCGGTCATGGAAGGAATTGTTCGCCGTATTCGGACTGGGTTGGACTATCCAGAGCCGCTTCTTACTGGTTCAGATGTTACAAGGCTTTCCCCAGAGGTTTCAAAGGAAAGGTTCCAGGAGGCTGTTAAAAGGGCAAAGGAATATATAAGGGCAGGGGATATCATACAGGTGGTGCTTTCCCAGAGGTTTTCAGGCACCTCTTCAATCCCGCCCTTTGAGCTTTACAGGGCAGTAAGGCGTATAAATCCATCGCCATACCTCTTTTATCTAAAGCTTGGAGACGAGGTGCTTGTTGGCTCCTCACCTGAGATCCTGGTACGCCTTACCGGGGATCTTATCGAGCTTAGGCCAATAGCTGGCACAAGGCCAAGGGGGCAAACCCCTGAGGAAGACCTGGCCCTTGAGAGGGAGCTTCTTTCAGATCCAAAGGAGAAGGCAGAGCATGTGATGCTGGTGGATCTTGGAAGGAACGATGTTGGCAAGGTTGCTGAGATGGGTTCTGTAAAGGTGACGGATTTTATGGTGATAGAGCGTTACTCTCATGTTATGCACATTGTCAGCAACGTGGTAGGAAGGCTTAGAAAGGGTGCAGACATGTTTGATGTCTTCAGGGCATGTTTCCCAGCAGGCACTGTCTCTGGAGCCCCGAAGATCAGGGCCATGGAGATAATAGAGGAACTTGAGCATGCAAGGCGGGGCCCCTATGCAGGGGCAGTTGGATATTTTGGCTATAATGGAAGCATGGATCTTGCCATTGCCATTCGGACCCTTTGTCAGAAGGGGCAGAGGCTCTTTCTCCAGGCAGGTGCAGGAATCGTTGCAGACTCAGATCCTGAAAGGGAGTGGCAGGAGACCATAAATAAGGGCATGGCCCTTATGAAGTCCATTGAAGAGGTACAGTCAAGATGTTGAAAATAGGCCTCCTGACTCAAAAATAACGCATAATATGCAGGTGTCTAAAAGATGATAGTTCTCATCGACAACTACGATTCTTTCACATACAACCTCGTACAGGCCCTGGGAGAGCTTGGGGCAGAGCTTAAGGTAGTGAGAAACGACCAGGTCGGGGTCTCTGAGATCGAGGATATGAAACCGTCTCATCTCCTTGTCTCTCCTGGGCCATGCAGCCCAAGGGAGGCGGGCATTTCCGTTGATGCCATAAGGCATTTTGCCGGAAAGGTACCCATCCTCGGAGTCTGTTTGGGCCATCAGTCAATTGGCTATGCCTTTGGGGCAAAGGTGGTACGAGCAGAACGGCTCATGCATGGAAAAACCTCCATGATAAGGCACGATGGGAAAGGGGTCTTTAAGGGGCTACCAAACCCCTTTGAGGCCATGCGCTATCACTCCCTCATTGTGGATGAGGAAAGTCTTCCGGATTGTCTTGAGCCTACGGCCTGGTCCGAACGGGACGAGCTCATGGGCATAAGGCACAGGGATCTTTTGGTGGAAGGGGTGCAGTTTCATCCAGAATCCATCTTGACTCCAGAAGGCGTAAGGCTCCTTAAAAATTTCCTTGAGTTGGATGCTTGAAAAGATGGCTGCTGTAACAGATGCCCTCAAAACAGTTGTGGAAGGAAAAGACCTTTCTGTATCCAAGATGCAGGCGGTAATGGATGAGATAATGACGGGCAGGGCAACCGATGCCCAGATCGGAGCCCTTCTTGTTGCCCTTCGCATGAAGGGTGAGACAGTGGATGAGATCCTTGGGGCAGCAAGGGTTATGAGGGAAAAGGCCCAAAGGATCAGCCCTATGCTCCAGCACGCAGATGTGCTCGTGGACATAGTTGGTACTGGAGGAGACCAGGCCGAGACCTTCAACGTTTCCACAACATGCGCCTTTGTGGTGGCTGGGGCCGGGCTAAAGGTGGCAAAGCATGGAAACCGGTCTGTTTCCTCCCGTTCTGGCAGTGCGGATCTTCTTGAACGGCTTGGCGTAAGGCTCGATGTTCCTCCAAACATTGTGGAAAGGTGTATAGAGGAGGCGGGGCTTGGTTTTCTATTTGCGCCGGCCCTTCATCCTGCCATGAAAAACGTTATTGGCCCAAGAAAGGAGATGGGCATAAGGACCATTTTCAATCTCCTTGGTCCCTTAACGAATCCTGCCGGCGCCCAGGTGGAGCTCATGGGAATATTTGACCCTGGCCTTTGTGAAAAGATGGCCCAGGTTCTTGGTCAGCTTGGGGCAAAAAGGGCATGGGTGGTCCACGGGGAAGGGGGAATGGATGAGCTTTCAATATCTGGGCCGTCTGTGGTTGCCCAGTGGGACGGCCAAGAGGTGAAAAGCTTTGAGATAACCCCTTCTGACTTTTCCTTAGATACCGCGCCCCTTTCTTCCATAGCAGGAGGAGGGCCTGATGAAAACGCAAAGATCACCCTTTCCATCCTAAAAGGAGATAAGGGGCCAAGACGGGACATGGTCCTCTTAAACAGCGCAGCAGCAATATTTCTTGCAGGAAGGGCAGGGGATTACAAAGAGGCAAAGGAGGTTGCTTCAGAAGCAATAGATTCTGGAAAGGCGATGAAGGTTCTTGAGAGGCTCATCGAGATGACAAACCGTTAGACAGGCGTGCAGCCATGGACATACTCGAAAAGATAGTTGAACACAAAAAAGATGAGGTTAAAGGGCTAAAGGGCCGTGGCATCTCCCTGCCGCCAGAAGGTTTTTTTGAAAAGCGAGGCTTTAGAGACGCCCTTTTGAAGGCAAGGCCCATGGGGATTATTGCTGAGGTCAAAAAGGCAAGTCCGTCAAAGGGGCTTCTTTGTCCGGATTTTGACCCCGAATCCCTTTGTAAAGAGTATCAGCAAGGCGGGGCAGACTGTATATCGGTTCTTACAGATGAGCGTTTTTTTCAAGGCCGGCTCCAATATCTTTTTCGAGTGAAAAGGACGTGCTCCCTTCCTGTTCTCAGAAAGGACTTCATAATAGACCACATCCAGGTAGAAGAGGCAGAAGCGTGGGGAGCAGATGCCATACTGCTTATTTGTGC
This sequence comes from Deltaproteobacteria bacterium, assembly GCA_026985565.1. GTDB lineage: Bacteria > Desulfobacterota > Dissulfuribacteria > Dissulfuribacterales > QOAL01 > JAADCZ01. The sequence continues at coordinate 10,574 of JALSQG010000064.1, read as the reverse complement.
AATACTTGATGCATCCTTGTTGAAGGAGCTTCTTGCTCACGCAACCGAGCTTGGCATGGACTGCCTGGTAGAGGTGCATGATGAAGGCGAGGCGGAGAAGGCCATTATTTCAGGGGCCGATCTTATTGGCATAAATAACAGGAATCTCAAGGACTTTTCAGTAAGCTTAGAGACCAGCATAAGGGTTAGGGCCATGATACCAAAGGGGATTCCAGTTGTGAGTGAAAGCGGCATAAGAGACGAAAAAGACATGAAAGTGCTTGCAAGTTCTGGGATCCAGGCAGCCTTGATAGGTGAAAGCCTGGTTAGGGCAAGTAACAGGCCGGAAAAGATAAGACAGCTTAAGGGTTTTAAAAGGGATTGAGGATACGAGTCAAGATCTGCGGAATAACGAGTTTTGAAGATGCCCGTCATGCCATCTCTTTTGGTGCGGATGCCATAGGTTTCATATTTGTAAGGAAAAGCCCCCGTTATGTCTTACCAGAAAAAGTGAAAGAGATTGTTTCAAATATACCGCCTCTTGTTCAGACAGTCGGGGTCTTTGTGAATGAGCCTGCCGAGAATGTAAGGGAGTTCATCCATTTTTGCGGACTTGATATGGTCCAGTTTCACGGGGAGGAACCGCCTGAATACTGTCTGCCATTTTCAAATCGCGCCATAAAGGCCTTCCGGGTAAAGGATGAGTCAGTGACCAGGGGGCTTACGGAATATGAAGGCTGTGTAAGGGCAATACTTCTTGACTCTTGGTCTAAAAGGGCGCATGGAGGTACAGGAAAGGCATTTGACTGGAAGGTTGCAAAAAAGGTGGTGGAGGCTTCCAGGTTGCCTGTAATACTTGCAGGCGGTCTTAATGTTGATCTGGTTTCAGAGGCTGTTCAAAGGGTAAGGCCCTATGGGCTTGATGTAAGTTCGGGAGTTGAAAAGGGACCTGGAATAAAGGACAAGGAGCTTGTGAAAGAATTTATAAAAAGGGCTAACCAGGCAGCAAAAAACATTTTATAATCAATCTTGGTTAAGGAGCATAACTATCGTGACAAAGGCAAATTTCGTTTCGCATCCAGACAGGAAGGGCCATTTTGGCATATTTGGAGGAAGGTTTGTGCCAGAGACCCTCATGCCGGCACTTCTTGAGCTTGAAGATGCCTACAAGGAGGCAAAAAAGAGCAAAGGGTTCAGGCACGAGTTTTCCCAAATCCTTAAGGATTATGTGGGAAGGCCCACTGCCCTTTACGAGGCAAAGAGGCTTTCAGAGGCCCTTGGCGGAAACTGCAGGATCTTTTTAAAACGTGAGGATCTTACCCATACAGGGGCTCACAAGATAAACAACACCATTGGCCAGATACTCCTTGCAAAGAAGATGGGAAAGACCAGGATCATAGCGGAGACAGGTGCTGGACAGCATGGAGTGGCAACGGCCACGGCAGCAGCCCTCATGGGTCTTGAGTGCATCGTTTACATGGGAAGAAAAGACACTGTGCGCCAGGCCATGAATGTGTTCCGTATGGAGCTTACAGGAGCAAAGGTCGTTCCAGTGGATTCAGGCACCAAGACCTTGAAGGATGCCATCAACGAGGCAATAAGGGACTGGGTGAGCAATGTTCAAAACACCCATTACATAATTGGATCTGTCGTTGGCCCGCACCCATATCCTATGATGGTTCGAGATTTTCAAAGTGTCATTGGAAAAGAGGCAAAGACCCAGCTAAGGAGGGCAGGGGTAGGCCTTCCGGATGTGGTGGTTGCCTGTGTTGGTGGTGGAAGCAATGCCATGGGAATATTTTACCCTTTTTCAAAGGATCAAGGTGTCAGGTTAATAGGTGTTGAGGCAGCAGGTCACGGCCTTGATACCGAACATCATTCAGCCACCCTCACCTGTGGAGAGCCTGGGGTACTTCATGGCACCATGAGCTATCTTCTTCAGGATAGATGGGGGCAAATAAAGGGGGCCCACTCCGTGGCTCCTGGCCTTGACTATCCGGGGGTTGGCCCAGAACATTCCATGTTCAAGGATTCTGGCCGGGCTGAATATCATACAATAGATGACAAAGAGGCCCTTGAGGGCTTTCGTCTTCTCTCTGAAACAGAGGGAATTATCCCTGCCCTTGAAAGCGCCCATGCCATCGCCTATCTCAAAAAACTGGTGCCAAATCTTGAAAAAGGCAGCACTGTGCTTGTGAATCTTTCTGGCAGGGGAGACAAGGACGTTGAAACCGTAAGGAACATATTTAAAGGGGGTGAAGACAGATGAACAGGATAGAAAGCTGCTTCAGAAGCCTTTCCAGAAGGAAAGAGTGCGCTCTCATCCCCTTTGTGACCGCTGGGGATCCAAGTCCAGATGTGACTGTTGACGTGGTGGTTGAGATGGCAGGTCAGGGGGCAGACATCATAGAGCTTGGCCTTCCATTCTCAGATCCCTTGGCAGATGGCCCAACCATACAGGCAGCAAGTTTCAGGGCCCTTGAAGCAGGGATGAACCCTGATGTCTACTTCCACACCGTTTCAAGGATAAGAAGCAAGACAGACGTACCCCTTGTTCTTATGGGATATTACAACCCTGTCCTTAGGATGGGCCTTGAAAAGTTTGCAAAAAAGGCAAAAGAGGCTGGAATAGATGGCACTATCATCCCTGATCTTCCCCTTGAGGAGGCGGATGAGTGGAGAAGGTGTGCAAGGCAGGAAGGGCTTTCAAACATTCTCCTTGTTGCTCCAAATACCCCACCTGTACGAGTAAAAAGGATTGCAAAGGCGTCTGCTGGTTTTATCTATTACGTCTCTGTACTTGGTATCACCGGTGCAAGGAGCGATCTTCCTCCAGAGCTTTCACATGGACTTGAAGAGGTTAAAAGGTACACACGGAAGCCAGTTGCAGTTGGTTTTGGAATTTCAAGGCCAGAGCAGGTCAAATGGCTTAAAGGTCATGCCAATGGGATAATAGTTGGAAGCGCAATCGTGAAGATGCTCCATGACGAATTTGATGAAAAGGGACCAACCAGTGCAGTTGAGAAAGTAGGGGCCTTTGTGAAAGGCCTGAAGGAGGCCACCAGGCAATAGGCGTGTCCATAAAAAGAGCCCTCAGAATCGTCTTTGACAGGACGCCGGATGACACCATTGATCTTTTCAAGGTCTTTCCTGGGCTCAAACATTTCTTTGAGCGAAGAAGACTCCATGCCGTCCTCAGGACTGTGGGGGATGTTGTCTTTGCCTTCATCATACTTGCAGGGCTCTTCGGTCCGCAAGAGCCAAAAAGAAACTGCATCCTTTATCTTTCATGGGGACTCTGGTGGCCAACCATAGTGCTTTCATGGTTTTTTGTTGGAAGGATGTGGTGCGGCTTTTGCCCGTTTCCCGGGGCTGGAAGGCTTGTTCAATCCCTTGGACTTAGTTTCAATTTGCGGGTGCCCCGTTTCATACAGAAGAATTCCCCCTATCTTTCCCTTGCCCTTCTCTGTTTCATAATCTGGATTGAGGAGTCTACTGGGATCAAGGAATCCCCAAGAGGAACGGCACTTTTGATCTTGTCGATACTTTCTGGTGCAACCGTGACGGCCATGCTATTTCCCAAGCAGGCATGGTGCCGATATCTGTGCCCCATGGGACGGCTAATAGGTGTCGGATCAACCCTTTCCATTCTTGAGTTCAGGCCTGATTTTGAAAAGTGTAAGACCTGTAAGACCTTTGCTTGCAAAAGGGGAACCAATGAGAGATCCGGTTGCCCCGTATATCTTGGCGCATTTAATGTAAGGAACAATCTTGATTGCCTTATATGTGGTCACTGTCTGAGTCTTTGTGATAAAGATTCCCCGAAGTTAAATCTTAGAAGCCCTTTCAAGGAGCTTCTTCTTAATAAGGGGAGGTTTATCACCTGCTCTTACATCATTCCTTTTCTAATGGGCTCACAGCTTGTCAGATTTTACGAGGATAGCCCGTTTCTATTACCGTGGTTTAAGCAGGTGACAGGTCTTTGGGCCATGGCACTGTACAGTGGCTTGTTGATTGTAGGGTTTATTTATGTCTTTTTTATAATACGTCTCGGGGCCTGTTCCTTTGGCATAACCGAAGATGAGCTTTTTGGTAAGTTTTCTCCAATGGTGCCCATACTGGTGCCAATGGCCTTTGCAGGCGAGCTTGCCTACAGGCTTGACTACGCAGTAAGACATGCCCCTGAGTTTTTACCAACCATTGCAAGACAGTTTCATATAGGCTCCCTATCTTATTTAACATTTCAGGTACCTCACTGGACATTCCCCATAATGAATATCTTCATATTGGCAAGTGCCATTGGTGCGTGTAACTATGTGCTTTTCAGACTGGCATTTGATGAATTTGAGGGTATGGTGCCCGGATGGCGAGTGGCCATTGTTTCAGGGTTGATATTCATCACAGGCCTTTCTTACATATGCTTCATGATCCCTGTTTAGTGAAAGGAGGTACGTTTTGGCAGCTGTTTTTCAGACAGAAATAAAGGAGCTAAGGCTCATCCACAGGGGTAAGGTGAGGGACCTTTATGAATGTGGAGAAGATATCCTCATGGTTGCCACAGACAGGCTTTCGGCCTTCGATGTGGTTTTTGACGAACCAGTACCAGACAAGGGAAAAGTCCTTAACCAGATTTCCCTTTTCTGGTTTCAAAGATTAAAAAACAAGGTGAGAAACCACGTAGTTGAGTGGGATGTAGAGCGTTTTCCGAAAGATCTTAAACCTTATCAGGATCTGTTGCGGGGAAGGGCGGTAATTGTAAGAAAGGCAAGGCCCCTTGCCATAGAGTGCATAGTTCGAGGTTATATTACAGGATCTGGCTGGAAGGAGTATCAGAAAAAGGGGACTGTTTGCGGCATCAAGCTTCCAGAAGGGCTTAAGGAGGCAGACAGGCTTCCAGAGCCCATTTTCACCCCTTCCACAAAGGCAGAGATGGGACAACATGATGAAAACATAGACTTTGAAAGGGCATGTGAGATCGTTGGTAAAGAGGCTGCACAAAAGGCAAAGGATCTTAGTATTGCCATATACAATGATGCTGTGGAATATGCCCTCACCAGGGGGATCATAATCGCTGATACCAAGTTTGAGTTCGGCTATATTGGTGATGAACTGGTTTTGATAGATGAGGTACTGACACCTGACTCTTCCAGGTTTTGGCCTCTTGACTCATATAAGCCGGGGGGCCCGCAGCCAAGCTTTGATAAGCAGTTTGTAAGGGATTACTTGGAAGCCATAGGATGGGACAAGAAGCCTCCTGCACCCCATCTGCCTGATGAGATAGTGGAAAAGACAAGAAAGCGCTATCTCGAGGCCTACAAACGGATTACCGGGCAGGAACTAAATGTGTGATAAAAACCAAACAGCATCCAAAGGCCAAGGCCTTTTTCTGTGTTTTGTCGCAATCTTCCTGATATGTCTTCTTGGCTGCTCAAGCCCTGGCTCTGCAGGAAGGAAGAGGGTATTTTGCTCCCATGTGATAGATGGCGATACCATTGTTTTATCCGATGGCACAAAGGTCAGGTATCTTGAGATAAACGCCCCTGAAATTGCCCATGAAGACCAAAAAGGCGAGCCCCTTGGGCAGGCGGCAGCTCGTTTCAACAGGGGGCTTGTCCAGGGAAGGACCGTTGAAATCCTTGTAAACGGCAGAAAGCCCCGGGACAGATTCGGACGGCTTCTTGCTCATGTATTTTTGCTAAATGGCAAGCTTGTGAGTGAGCTTTTGGTAAGAAACGGCCTTGCCCATATCTGTTTTTTTGGCAGGCCGGACAGATATGGTAGAAGATTGCTATCAGCACAAAAAAGTGCCATAACCTTTAAAAGGGGAATATGGGGAATAGAGTTTACCACCAGAGAGCCTTATTACATCGGGAACAGGAGATCCCTTCGTTTTCATAGGCCTTGGTGCCCCCTTGGAAAAAACACAGCGCCAAAGAACAGGGTAATATTCAGAAAACGTGAAGATGCCTTCATGAAAGGATACTGCCGATGCAAGAAATGTCTCCCATAGTCATCAGAGATGAAATCTTCCTTGAACATGATCCGGGTTTTGGCCACCCTGAATCTCCACAGCGGCTAAGGGCCATCTATAAAAGGATTGAGGAAGAAGACATGCGTGGTCTATACCAGGTGTTATCTCCCAGGATGGCAAGCAGGGAGGAGCTTTCATGGAATCACGCTCCTTCCTACATAGAGCGCATAGCACGAACAGAAGGTGTATCCCATTACCAGCTTGATCCGGATACATCAACATCTGAACGGTCATGGGAGGCAGCCTGTTTTGCAGTGGGCGGTGTATTTGTGGCACTTGATGCCATATTTCAAGGCAAAGCCTCATCTGGATTTGCCCTTGTACGGCCTCCTGGGCACCATGCAGAAAGGGATCATGCAATGGGCTTCTGCCTTTTCAACAACATTGCCCTTGGTGCCCATTACTGTCTTAAAAGGCTTGGTTGCAAAAGGGTTCTTATTGTGGACTGGGACCTTCATCACGGAAACGGTACCCAGCATAGCTTTTACGAAGATGACAGCGTACTCTACTTTTCAACCCATCAGTTTCCATACTATCCGGGCACCGGTGCCGCCACTGAATGCGGTAAGGGGAAGGGGGAAGGCTTTACTGTAAATTGTCCCATGTCGGCGGGTTGTGGAGATATGGAGTTTGCAACGGTTTATAACAGGCTGCTTACTCCAATTGCAAAAGAGTTTCGACCAGATGTGATTTTGTGCTCAGCAGGCTTTGATATTTATATGGATGATCCCTTGGGGGGCATGAGGGTAAGTATTGAGGGCTTTGCCTACCTTGCTTCGCAACTTAAGGAACTGGCAGATGAGCTTTGTGGCAGCCGCCTTCTTTTCTGTCTTGAAGGCGGGTACGATCTTTACGGTCTTAGTCAAGGGGTTGCTTCGGTTTTAAGAGTAATTGGCAGAAAAATGAGGAAAAAGGAGGAAAAAATTTTAGATCAACTGAAATCTTCCGATGTAATATCAAAAGGTCTTGAAGATGCCTTTGATATCCAAAAAAGGTATTGGTCTTCTTTGAAGACACATGCATGATGATGAATCCATAAGGTGGAGTCTTATTACTAATAATCAATATTTGAGTATTAGCAGCTACATTATTGCTTCCCAAAATAGATTATTCACATGGAGTCTTTGGGTATGAACAAGGGTCAGCTTGCCTATAAAGTAGAGGAAGAAATAGATCTTAAATGGAAGGATACCTTGCGTGATATCTGCGAGGTGGCACGAATTTGTCTTCATAATCTTGTTGGCAGTAACACGCCGCCTCTTCCTCGTTGCTATGAACAGGAGTTTGAACAGGCAGCAATACATCTTGGTAAAGAGCATGTGCTTGAGATGGTGCGGCTTGACAGTGAAAAACGTGCCTACACCATGCGTACTGCCATATTGCAGGCCAGCGAAAGGATCGGGCAGGCAAAGGGACTGCTTGAGCATTTCGACAAAGAGGCAAGAAAAGAGCTGGAAAATATGGAAAGCCAGTTGAGGCGGATTGACACCGAGATCCTTGAGCTTAAGAATCTTGGCATCAAGGGCATAGTGGATTCAGCGAGGTCTCTAAAGGACTCTGGAAAGGGCTTCGTGGCAGAGTTGTCAGACGTCATAGAGAAGATTTCCCTTCAACAAGACATGTTAAGGGAACTTGTTCACAAGGTACACGAAGACCCCTTGACTGGAGTGTTTAACCGTAGGGCATGGGAGCGGGATCTCCAATCCCTGGCCCAAGCCTTTCAACAGGATGGGACCTTCAGTTACTGCATTGTTATGGCTGATCTTGATAACTTCAAGGAAATAAACGACAGATATGGTCATCCGGTTGGAGATGCAGTGCTTAGACAGTTTGCTGGTCTTGTCAGGGAACATTTCTCTACAGATGCAACTGTTTACAGGTATGGTGGCGACGAATTTTCCATCATTTCAAGGCAGGAATTGGAAGACGTCAGAAACGAACTTGAAAAACTAAGGAAAAGGCTCAAAGGGGCTGTTTTTATAGCAATGAATGGGAAGGTCCAGATAAAGCTTAGTGTCTCTTTTGGCCTCTCTAAAGGAGATGCAAGTAGGCCTGTTCATGATGTGATTTCAGAGGCGGATCAGATGCTCTATCTTGCCAAAAAGGCAGGCAGGGATTGTATCAGGTGTGCTCAGGTGCTATGACAGAATCCTTTCCATAGTCCTTTTTAAGAAAAGCGGGAGCTAGCACCTTTGGATGAATGGTAGAGCCCTCGTCAATAGAAACCCCTTTGGGGATTTGGGCATGCATCCCAACAGTCACGATCTTTCCATCTCTTTTACCAATCACACTGTCTTTTCCGATACTTACGCCAATGTCCGTTATAGTCCTTTCTACCTTGGCGCCTGGGCCTATCTGCGTGTCAAAAAAAAGTATGGAATCCCTGACTTCTGCGCCTTGACCAATGTGGACACCAGGGAAAAGTATCGATCTTTCAACATGCCCTTCTACTCTTACGCCATGATAAAGTCTGGTGTCTGAGATGGTGCCCTTGCCGCTTCCGTTTGATCCAAAGATGGCTGGGCCTCTGTCCCTTATTGCCTCGTGATCGAGGTTGGTGCGAAGACACCATTTTGAAAGGTCGATCCGAGGATATGCACCAATGAGATCCATATTTGCCTTCCAGTATTCGTCCAAGGTCCTGCAATAGGCCCAATAACCGTCAAATTTATAGGCATAAACCCTGTAAGTGGAAAGCAGGGCCGGTATGATGTCACGGCCAAACTCGTGGGAGGTCCTATGGGCATTTTCTTCAAGAACCTCAAGAAGCACATGATAGTTAAAAAGATATACAGTCATGGAGGCCCAGGTAGAGATGGGTTTTTCTGGTTTTTCCGCATAATCAATAAGTCGTCCTCCTCTTGGGTCATCATGGGCAATCTTACCAAGCCCAAACCTTGAGCATCCAGAAAGTGGTACGTTTACAAAGGCTGCTGTCACATCAGCATTCATATCGTGGTGAAATTGGATCATTTCTGAGTAGTCCATGTTATACACATGGTCTCCGGACAAGATGAGCACGTGTTCCGGCAAGTAGGAGGATACGAAGTCCAGGTTCTGATATACGGCATCGGCCGTGCCCTTGTACCAGTCGGATGCCTGATGGGCCTTGAAGGGAGGCAATATGGTTATTCCCCTGTGACGGCCTATCATATCCCAAGATGCCCCTGTGCCAATGTGCTCCACAAGGGAGCTTGATCTGTACTGGCTGAGGATACCCACTCGCTGTATGCCAGAGCACATGAGGTTGCTCAAGGGAAAATCTATGAATCTGTAGAGGCTTCCAAAGGGTACTGTGGATTTTGGCCTGAGATACGTGAGGATGCCGAGTTCATCCACCCTGCCTCCGGCTAATATCATGGCCAGTGTGCGTGACATGAAGCCTCCTTGCGGATCAGTCCAGATGTTTCATGAACATCTTCATGAGGGTGGTTGTTTCGAAATTGAAAGCGAGCTTTGCAGGCAGGTTCTTTATCGATACCTCAGCCCTTGCACTCTCTTTGTGCCCACCTGCAGAACCATATGGGCCAAATACCCTTTCCGCAAGTTTTCCTGCATTTTTCTTGTAACCGTCACATCTGAAGATGACAATCAGCTTCTCTCCACTTAGTCCAGAAACTATTACCCACCCTATATCATGCACATGGGTAAGAAAGTCTGCAACCACGACCAGAATGTCAGGATTGGTGATGCGGCCTATATGAACATATATCCTGTTCTTTCTGATCTTTAGGTTGGAAAAGGCCGCTTTGAAATATTTTATCTCAGCCTTCCTAATGTCTGATCTTTCAATCTTGTTTAGCCAGTACTTGTTAACTCTTTTAAAAAGGTGCTGGAAACAGAGAATATCAGCAGGAGAGGCCTTTTGGGTGAAATTGTGGGTGTCCACCTTGATTCCGTAAAACATGGCCGTAGCGAGGGCAGCAGAAGGAGTTATACGGGCAGATTTAAGGTATTCTGCAAGCATGGTACAGTTGGCCCCATACTCCTCCCTAACGTCTATAAACGGTGCGCTCCAACCTTCGGTGAGGGGATGGTGGTCAATGACTGCATCAAAATGCATGTTTGCAAATTCTTCCCTATGGGTTGGTTGAGAGTCGAGAAGAACAAATTTATTGTACTCATCCTTTTTTATACTCCTTAAGGATTGGAGGGGGATCTTAAGGATGTCACGCATAGCTAAGTTATTTAGTCTTTTAATTATGTTTGGATGGACAATGGTGATATCGCTGACCCTTCTGCTCAAAAGTCGTTTTACCGCAAAGGCAGAGGCCATGGAGTCCGGGTCGGCAACGATTACGATCAAGACCGAATCGTCCCTTTTGAAAAGGCTCAAAAATTGTTTGAGTCTTTCTTTGTTGGAAAGTCTTCTGATGTGTCTTGAAACGGACGCATTTGATGAAGCGTCTGATTCTGTACTATGGTTTTTACTCATACATAGAAAACTTTAACTTTTAACGGCCTGATCTGCAAGTTTGCCAGGCGCAGCCTTCCCCCTTATATTGGCTCGCCTGATAAAGATACTTTGCTTTTGCATGTGGAGTCAAGACCAGACAAGCCTTGC
>JALSQG010000063.1 GCA_026985565.1 Deltaproteobacteria bacterium | reverse complement strand
GGGGCCTTTGAGTTCATCTTTTGGTACCAGCGTGTCCGGATCACCAATAAAAACGTAGTCTATCTTTGTAAAGGGATGGTTCAGAATGTATTCTTCAATCACCCTTTCAAGTTCTTTTGGGCCTTTCGCCTTGCCGGATATTACCAGTTCCCTTGCCTTTTGTAGCGCCTTGAAAAGACAGGTGGCAATTTTTCTTTCCTCAACAGAAAGATATGTGTTTCTTGAGCTCATGGCAAGGCCATCTGGTTCCCTGTAGATAGGGGCCCCTACTATCTCTATGGGAAAATCCAGATCCTTAACCATTTGTCTGATTATCTGGAGCTGCTGAAAGTCTTTTTCTCCAAAGACGGCCACATCTGGCTGAACAATATTGAAAAGCTTGGCAACTACTGTTGCTACACCAGTGAAATGTCCCGGCCTCGATCTTCCGCAAAGGTTTTCTGAAAGCCCTTCCACCGTTACCCATGTCTTAGTGGCATCTCTGTACATTTCCTCAACATCAGGGGCAAAAACCGCATGAACACCAACCTTTTCTGCAAGGTGGAGGTCACGATCAAGATCCCTTGGATACTGCTCGAAGTCTTCACCGGGGCCGAACTGGGTAGGATTAACGAATACGGACACAACAGTTCTCTTTGTTCGCCTGAGAGACTCTTTCATAAGGCTTAAGTGACCTTCGTGAAAAAAACCCATTGTTGGCACAAGGCCAACGCTCTTGCCTTCCTGTTTCCACTTGGAAACCACATCTCTTATATCTTTCTTGGTTTTTACAACGATCATTTGCACTGCTCATCAAGGGAACAGACTCCATCCTGGCCCTGCTGAAGCAGGTCTTGTCCTTGGAGAAATGGTACCGCTGGCATGGATGAACCAGGGCAGAAGCACTGGCTGTGGATGAACTCTATGATTTTTTCGTCCCCTTTTATGATTTTGTACCCATCATCTGTCCTTTGAATAAGGACCGGGACAGAGTTTATGTCAAATATCTTAAGAGCCAACAGATTTATTTGGGGTTCGTAGCCTTCAATAGGGATTAGCCCTGGAAGTACTTCCTTTTTTATCTTTGATACAGGGTTGAAATGTATCTCACATTTTACGCATCCTTGCAGGTTTGAAAGCACCTTTTTGCAGTGGGGGCAGTTTTCAGAAAATATGAGAAAGGCAACAGAGCCCGGGTTGGAACATGTCTTTACTGCATAGGTGCCCTGGTTGAGGTTTAAAGTGTCGAGATTTTGAAAGGGCAGACTTATGAAGGAAAATATTGCCATCTCTATGGTGACAAATGACATTCCAAATATGGCAATCCGGCCTCTGTAGGAAATGGTTACAAGGAGAACCAAAGAGGCTATTAGCAGGCAATAGGAACAAAAGGTGTGGGCAATGAACAACTGGATGCTTAAAAGCAAGCCTTCGGCAACAAAGGCACAAAGAAGCAGCAGGTCAAGGAGAAAGGACAAGTCCCCTCGTCTTTTTATGACAAATACGAGAAAAATGATCGTCAGAAAGAAAAGGGCCCCAGCCCCGTTTACCACCAAGGGATCCAGGGCAAGCACACCTTCGACTATCTTACACCCCTGGTTGAAACAGATCTCCTTACCCCTTAGGTGCATGAGCATCTGCCCAAGGGTGAGTAAGACCCCGATGGACGCAAAGGCTATTATGGATATGTTTTTCACCCTGTTCATGGTATCTTCCTGTTACGATCCGCCATAAGACTATAATTTAGACACCATGTCCTGACAAACAAGAAAATAGTATGGATTATCCAAGCCTGTTATATGCAAACTCAAAAGGTGAGATCTTTGATTACCCTGGCCTGAAAATGGCGGGTAGAAGTGCCCACTCTTATTTCCTGCCTGATCCAAAGGAGCTTATCCCCCTTCCAGAGGGAAGCGAGCTTTTCATAATTCCAGAAAGCGCCCCCATAGCGTGGGATCCGTTTCAGGAGGATTTTGTTGTCTTTGACACAGAGATTGAAGGCCAAAGGGCCCTTTCGGTTGCTGCATTCATGGCCCCTGCCTACACCCAAACTGCCCTTGCCGCTTACAAGAGGGAGTCCAAAAGGCCCCTTCCCCTCTTTGCTTACACGGCAGTGGGCTGGTGGAAGGGCACATTTTGGGTCCCGGCCTTTCGGAGTGATGCGGACAAGAGGCAGGACGTTGTAGGTTTTGACTTAGAAAAGGTGAGAAAAAAAACCCTGAGCAGGCTAAAGCGTTATAAAAGAAACAGGCTCATACAGCATCTTGGAAAGTGTAGTCTTACTTACGGATGCCCTGCTGCAAAAAATTTCTTTCTTGGAAGATTCGAGGCACCTCTTCCCTCCTCCCCTGTATGCAATGCGAGGTGTCTTGGATGCCTTTCTCTCCAACCGGAAGATGGCCCTCCTGCAACCCAGGAGCGTATCACGTTTTCCCCTTCTGCAAAGGAAATAAAGGAAACAGCCCTGATCCATTTAAGGGCAGTGAAAAATGGTATTGTAAGTTTTGGTCAGGGATGCGAGGGGGAACCCCTCATGCAGAAAGGGCTTTTGTGTTCTGCAGTATCCCAGATAAGAAAGGAGTGGGCAGGGGGCACCATTAATCTTAACACAAACGCAAGTCGCCCCGATGCGATAGTGGAGCTTGCAACCTGCGGCCTTGACAGCATAAGGATAAGCATGAATTCGGTCCTTCCTGAATATTACACCGGTTATTACAGGCCCAAGGGCTATGGTTATAAAGACGTGCTGGAGTCATGGAAAATGGCCAAGGAGGCAGGGCTTCACGTATCCTTGAATTTGTTCATTATGCCGGGTTTTACGGATTCACTCCATCATTTTGAAAGGCTATGCAGCCTTATTGAAAAATATGGCCTTGATCTTATACAGCTAAGAAATCACAATATCGACCCAGACTGGTACCTTGATAAGATTGGATTTTTGGGTGATGAAAGTTCCATGGGAATAAAAAAAATGGTGAAGGGGCTTAAAAAGAGATTCCCTGCTTTGAAGTTTGGTTATTTTAATCCGCCTGTAAGACGCGATTAGGAGTAAGGATATGATTGAAAGGATAATTGGCAAGGCCGCATCCCTTTGTGACCATGAGATGACAGATGTTGTGGGAGAGGCCTTTGCGGCAGTCTACAAGGCAGGTAAGGCCATAAGGGAGCTTTATGGCAAGCCTCACAATGTCACCTTCAAGGGAGAGATAGACCTTGTAACAGAGGCTGATTATAAGAGTGAGGAGATCCTTGGAAAAACCCTTGACGGGCTGTTTGGTGCTTCACTTATGGCAGAGGAAAGTGCCACGGATCTTTCCTTGCGTAATGGCCGATTTTGGATAGTGGACCCCCTTGATGGCACCACAAACTTTGCCCACGGTTTCCCTTTCTTTGCTCCGTCCGTTGCCTTGGTTAATGTCAAGGATGGCGTTTATGAAAATATCTTAGGCTGCGTATACGTCCCAATTCTTGACGAATTCTTCTGGGCCATTAAGGGATGTGGCAGCTTTCTGAATCTTGAGCCCCTTCGTGTATCAGAGGAAAAGAGCTTGTCAAAGGCCCTTGTTGCAACCGGCTTTCCCTATGACGTACATGACCATCCGGAAGATGTGATCAATGCCTTTCGTGATATAATCGTTCGGGCACAGGGGATAAGGAGGGCAGGGGCGGCTGCCATTGACCTTGCATATGTGGCATGCGGCA
>JALSQG010000062.1 GCA_026985565.1 Deltaproteobacteria bacterium | reverse complement strand
AAAAAGCCTACAGATATTATCACCTTTCCAAGACATTGCCGATGTAAAGAAAAAAGAGTAAGTCACAGGATGGACTTGACATTTTGGTATTTCAAAGACGAAAAGACTTAGATGAAAATCAAGGCTGAAACACTTTTTGCAAAGGCCAGGAACCTTTCTATACCGGTACAACCCTACAATTATCGCACCACCCTTATCCTATGCCAAGACCCAAAGACCACATCTTCCCATCTTGCTGACATTATAAGCAGTGATTACGGCCTAAGCCACAGGCTCATCACAACTGTTTATTCTGCCTTTTTTTCCCTTGAAAGAAAAGACATCCTTTCGATTCGATATATGATAGTCCTGATCGGCATGTTAAACCTGAAAGAAATGATTATAAAGGCTCCCATCCTGGGGCGCAAGGATGAAGACATCCTCATCCTCTATCTGGGAGCTGGTCTTTTGATCTCATTTTTGGCAAGAAGAATCTGCGAGCTTGCTGACATGGACTGGGAGAAGGCAGAGATTTGTGGCCTTCTTCAAAACATTGGAGAGGTGGCCGCTGCTGCCAGTGTTCCAAAGATAGTCAAAAATAGCCTCGTGCCGGATTCTTATGTCATAAAAAGAAGGCGCTTTGCCAGACTTTGCAGTGGGTATAACCCGAGAAGACTTGGAGAACGACTTGCAAGGCACTGGAATCTTCCAGAGCTTGTAAGAATGGCGATAATTCCTGATGATTTCGACCTAAACAGCCTTCCTGAGGAGGAGCGCACCATCTTACAGTTGGTTGATCTTCTAAATCGGCTAATAAAAAAGGGATTTTCGGCAAAAACCACCCGGTCTGTCATTAAAAATGTCTGTGAGGAAATATGTGAGCTTTTGGGGTTTCGCCCAATTGTCCTTGAAAGGGCCATTGTGGCATCGGTAAATGGCCTTGAATCAAAGTGCCCTACATATTACAAACATCTTGAAAAGACCGGCCTTTTAAAAAGAATTTTACCTTAGCAACTCGTCTTTACTAAACCCTGTACCCGAAATGGACAAAAGACAGATAAAGAAATTAGACAAGGTGCTTTTAAACGTCCTTGCAAAAAATCCGGCTGAATTTCTTCTTGTGGCACACCATGACGGATGGATACCCCTTGCTGATTTACACAAGGCCTTAATGGAGGAAAAAATCTTTCCCTTTCTCACCCCGTCTGCCTTAAGGCAACACTTTCTCCTTTACAAACCAAGGGGCCTTGAGATAGATCAAGACGGTGACATGGTTCGTGCAATACCAGGTGATGCGCCGTCTTCGCTTTTTTCCTACCCTGAAAAGACTCCGCCTCCAGTCCTATTTGTACCCATTAGGCCAAAGGCCTTCTTCGCTGTTGAAAAAAGGGGAATCGGCCCACAGGCACGCAAATGGCTTCTGCTTTGCGCATCAAGGCAAAATGCCCTTCGCCTGGGAAAAAGGTTTCATAATAAGCCCTCAATTATTAAGGTTATGTCTGGCTTAGCCCACGATGCTGGTCTTGTATTTCATTATGCTGGAGCAGAACTGTATTTGACAAACAACTGGATAGAGCCCACCTTTTTACAGATGCCAAGGGCACCTGTAAAGAGGTCTGAAAAAGATGATAACATCCTTGGGAAGCAGGGCAGAAGCGGCAGGACTTCATCTTCTGGTAGCAAGGTAAAAGAGGCATTAGAGCAGGAGCAGTTTCCAGGCTCCTTTCTGCCGTCGGTGGAATATTTTGAGATTTTTTCCAAACAAAAGGAAAGACGTGCGAAACGATTGTCCAAAAAGGAAAGATTCAAAAAGAAGGGGAAAAGGCGCTAAGACGTTTTCAAAAACACTTGCGTTCCTTCTTGCCATTTCCATAGCCTTTCATGCGATAGTCCCCCAAGCCTTGGCACTCATGTCCATCTCAGAGGAAAGAGAGCTTGGAGACAAACTCCTAAAACAGGTGTTGTCCCAGGTACGACTCATAGACGACCCTGAAATAGAGGAGTTTGTTCAGGCAACAGGTGAGAGCATCTTACAGGTAATTCCCCGAAAATATTTCAAATATCGCTTCTTTGTCATACTTGATCCGGCACTCAATGCCTTTGCAATGCCTGGCGGGCTGGTTTTCGTTCATTCTGGCCTTCTTGAGGCAATAGGAAGCCAAAACGAGCTTGCATGTGTCCTCGCCCATGAGTTTGGCCACGTGCAGGGTCGCCATGTTGCAAGACGCATAGACAACATGAAATATGTGAGCATAGGAACCGCAGTGATGGCCATTGCAGGATTGTTTCTTGGAAGAGGCGAGCTTGGCTCTGCAATACTTACAGGTTCCATGGCCATGAATCAGGCCATTGCACTAAAATACAGCAGGGCCGACGAACAGGAGGCAGACCGCCGTGCCTTCCAGTGGCTTTGCGAGGCTGGCTGGGATCCAAGGGGGCTTAAAACAACCCTGGAAAGGATGATGAAAAATAACTGGCTTGGCTCTCCTCACATACCAAAGTATCTGTCAACCCACCCTGTTCCAGAAGAGCGCTTGACCTATCTGGAAGACCTTTGGAAGAGCCATCCCTGCTATCTAAAACACAAAGAAGACCCGTTCAGGCTGAAACGGATACAGACAAAGATAAAGGTTAGCTCTAACGATCCGGCAGAACTTATTGCACGCTACGAGCAGCTACTAAAGAAAAAACCGAAAGATGTGGAGGCCCTTTACGGCTATGCCCTTAGCCTCGATAAGGCAAGAAGATTTGATCTGGCCATAAAGACCTATGACAAACTCATCTCCATCTATCCTGAAAAGAGGATTTTTTTAAGAGACAAGGCCATAACCTTCTTTCACATGGGCAGATACAGAGACGCTGTTTCTTTGCTAAAAAAATATGTAAAGGATCACCCAAACGACATAACCACCATATATTTTCTTGCACGATCTTTTCTGGAGGGGGGCGCACCTAAGAATGCCCTGATTTACTTCAAAAGGCTCTTACCGCTTTGGGAAGACAATGCACCTTTTCTATTTCAGCTTGGACGCTGCTACGCCGGGGTAAGACAGGATGGATTGGCCCATTACTATTTTTACAGGTTCTATTATCTTACTGGCAAGGCCCAGGCAGCTTCTTATCATAGGAAAAGGGCCATGATGCTTCTTCCAAAGAACAGCCCTGTTTTGAAAAAACTCAAGATGGAAAAGGACGAAAAGGCAAGTTGACATCATCCGCACCCACAATATCGGCAGAAAAGGCCCAGAAGACCCTATATTTTCTCATGATGGCCATAGTGGTTTTTGCCTTGGATCAGCTCACTAAACAGGCAGTTATTAAAAACTTCATGCTGCACCAATCCGTGGAGGTGATACCAGGCTTTTTTAACCTCACATACGTACGAAACACTGGTGCTGCCTTTGGCATCCTTGCAGGAACCGGCTCCTGGCGCATATATTTTTTCCTCTTCATGGGTGCCGTTGCCCTTTTAAGCTTGGTCATCTTTTTTTATTCCAACTACAAAGACCCCCTTGTGGTTATGGGCACTGCCCTCATTTGCGGCGGTGCAGCAGGCAACATCACAGACAGGATACGGCTTGGATATGTGGTTGATTTTCTGGATTTTTTCATAAAGGACTATCATTGGCCGGCATTCAACGTGGCTGACAGTGCCATAACCGTTGGTGTCTTAATCCTGGTTATCCATTTCCTGAAACAGGAAAAAGATTAACCCAATCTGGAAAAATCAAAAAAATTTTATTTTGGCATCTTGCATTTTGAAAAACCGTGCTTATATTAGCACTCGCAATTGATGAGTGCTAATAGTGAAGGATGGCCATCCTCGAAAATTTAAACATTTCATAAAAAAACATGAACAAAGGAGAAAAAGGCTATGAAGATACGTCCACTTCATGACAGGATCTTGGTTCAGCGTCTTGAAGAAGAGGAAAAGACAAAGGGAGGTATCATCATCCCTGACACTGCCAAGGAAAAACCCATCGAGGGAAAGGTAGTTGCAGTTGGAAACGGAAAAATTCTTGAAAACGGCGAAGTAAAACCCCTTGATGTAAAGGAAGGAGACAAGGTCCTCTTTGGTAAGTATGCCGGCACAGAAGTGAAAATAGGTGGCGAAGAGTATCTGATCATGAGAGAGGATGATGTACTTGGAGTGATAGAAGATTAAATTGCACCTCAATCAATTTTTCAATCTTTCTTAGATTCTTGGTTCGAAAGTCAAAAAAACAAAAAAATCCAGTTTGAGATACGGAGGATAAAAAAATGGCAGCAAAGGACATCAAATATAGCGAATCTGCAAGGGCTTCCATTCTTGCAGGGGTAAACGCCCTGGCGAATGCAGTCAAGGTGACCCTTGGACCAAAGGGCCGAAATGTCATCATAGAGAAATCCTTTGGCTCACCGGTCATCACCAAGGATGGCGTAACCGTTGCAAAGGAGATCGAGCTTGAGGACAAATTTGCAAACATGGGCGCACAGATGGTTAAGGAGGTCGCCTCAAAGACCAGTGACGTTGCAGGAGATGGAACCACTACTGCAACCATTCTTGCCCAGGCAATCTACACAGAGGGTTCAAAGCTTGTCGCCGCAGGCGTAAATCCAATGGCCCTAAAACGTGGAATAGACAAGGCCGTTGATGCGGTAGTAGACAAGCTAAAATCCATAAGCAAACCCACCAAAGATCAGAAGGAAATTGCACAGGTTGGAACCATTTCTGCCAACAACGACCCCACCATTGGAAACATCATTGCAGAGGCCATGGACAAGGTGGGCAAGGAAGGTGTTATCACAGTTGAAGAATCAAAGTCCATGGATACTTATCTCGATGTTGTGGAGGGTATGCAGTTTGACCGCGGATACCTTTCACCCTACTTCGTAACCGATCCGGAGAAGATGGAGTGCGTGCTTGAAGATCCATACATCTTGGTACATGAGAAAAAGATCAGCAACATGAAGGATCTTCTGCCAATCCTTGAGCAGATAGCCAAGATGGGCCGTCCTCTTCTCATCATAGCAGAAGACGTTGATGGAGAGGCACTTGCGACCTTGGTTGTGAACAAGCTCAGGGGAACGCTTCAGGCGTGTGCTGTGAAGGCACCTGGCTTTGGCGACAGGAGAAAGGCCATGCTCGAGGATATAGCAATCCTTACTGGTGGCACCATGATTGCCGAAGACCTTGGAATAAAGCTTGAAAACGTGAGCCTGAACGATCTTGGAACAGCAAAGCGCGTTGTAGTGGACAAAGACACTACCACAATAGTAGATGGTGGTGGCTCCAAGGAAAAGATCGAGGGCAGAGTAAAGCAGATCCGTGCCCAGATCGAGGAGACCACATCTGACTATGACAGGGAAAAGCTCCAGGAGCGCCTTGCAAAACTCATCGGTGGTGTTGCAGTCATACACGTTGGTGCTGCCACTGAGACAGAGATGAAAGAAAAGAAGGCAAGGGTTGAGGATGCACTTAATGCAACCCGTGCTGCAGTAGAGGAAGGCATTGTGCCTGGCGGAGGAACAGCACTCATTCGCTGCCTTGAAGTCTTAGACGAAATCAAGGTGGATGACGCTGATGAAAATCATGGAATTAACATCATAAGAAGGGCCCTTGAGGAACCACTTCGCCAGATAGCATACAACGCAGGCCATGAAGGCTCCATCGTTGTGGAGAAGGTTAAGGGCATGAATCAGAATGAAGGTTTCAACGCAGCCAAAGGAACCTTCGAGGATCTTATGGATTCAGGAATCATTGACCCCACCAAGGTCACAAGAAGTGCCCTTCAGAATGCAGCAAGTGTTTCAAGCCTCCTTCTCACCACTGAGGCCATGGTTGCCGAGATACCAAAGAAGGAAGAAGAAGGTGCCATGGGCGGCGCAGGAATGGGAGGCGGAATGCCAGGCATGATGTAATGTAAAAACATAGACATCAGCCAATTACTTTACAATCACGGCCCTGGGTCTCCTCAGGGCCTTTTTATTTTTGATAGGGCCTTCTTTTACCGATAGGAAAAGGAAAGCCCTTTTTCTTTTTGAAGTCCATGTTGGCAAAAACCTTTGGAAGCGTAGTAATAGGAATAAAAGCATTCAAGGTGGAGGCGGAAATAGATGTATGCCCGGGTCTTCCCGCCTTCAATATCGTTGGCCTTGCAGAAAATGCAGTAAAGGAAAGCAGGGAGCGTGTAAGGTCCGCAATAAAAAACTGTGGCTATCAGTTTCCCACCCAAAAAATCACTATTAATCTTGCCCCAGCAGACATCAAAAAGGAGGGAACAGGCCTTGACCTACCAATAGCCCTTGCCATTTTATGCGCCTCAAAGGTCCTTCCAAAGGAAAAGGCTGAAGACTTCCTATTTTGTGGTGAGTTGGCACTTGACGGCTGTCTTCGTGCTGCAAAAGGGGTGCTTCCAATCACCCTTGCTGCAAGGGCCCTGGGATTTAAAAATATCGCAGTTCCTGAACAAAATGGAAAAGAGGCGGCAGTGGTGGACGGAATAAATGTATATCCCATAAACCACCTCAGTCAGATAGTTGCTCATCTTAGAGGCGAGGCAGAACTTGTCGCCATAAAGGCAGATGTCCATGAAATCCTTGAGCAGAAAGAGAAAAACTTTGAGGATTTTGCCGATGTATGTGGTCAAGAGTCGGCCAAAAGGGCCTTAGAAGTGGCTGCTGCAGGGGGCCATAACATACTCATGACAGGGCCTCCTGGCTCTGGTAAGACCATGCTTGCAAGGCGCCTTCCATCCATCCTCCCGCCACTTACATTTGATGAGGCACTTGAGACAACGGCCATCTACAGTGTGGCAGGCCTTCTCGATGAAAAGACACCGCTTGTAGTAAGAAGGCCCTTTTGTGCTCCTCATCACACCATTTCCGATGCAGGAATCATAGGGGGTGGCACATATCCGCGACCAGGCCAAGTGAGCTTGGCCCACAACGGGGTGCTCTTTCTTGACGAACTTCCGGAATTCAAACGCAATGTGCTTGAAAGCCTAAGGCAACCCCTTGAAGATGGATTTGTTACCATCTCCAGGGCTGCTATAACTCTTCGATTCCCGTCAAGATTCACCCTGGTTGCTGCCCAGAATCCTTGCCCTTGCGGCTTCTTTGGCCAGGAAGACAAGATCTGCACATGCACACCCAACCAGATTCACCGGTACAAAACAAAGGTTTCTGGCCCTCTCATGGACCGTATCGACATTTTCATAGAAGTTCCATCAGTAGCCTACAAGGAGCTTTCTGACAGAAGAAGGGGTGAACCATCCCGCATGATCAAACAGCGGGTTGTAGCAGCAAGAAAGATTCAAGAAAAACGGTTCAAGGGGCTTTCCATCTTTTCCAACGCCCAGATGTCAGTCAGACAGATAAATGAATTCTGTAAATTGGATACAAAATGTGATACCTTTCTCGAAAAGGTTTGCAACAAACTGAAACTGAGCGCAAGGGCCTATCACCGAATACTGAAGATAGCAAGGACCATAGCAGACCTGGCTGGTAGCAAGAACATAGATATATCTCATATTGGAGAGGCAGTGCAGTATAGAGGACTTGATACAGGTTATTGAGTTTATTGGGTTGCGAGTTTGTTGGGTTTATTGGGTTTGTTGGGTTTATTGGGTTTGTTGGGTTTATTGGGTTTATTGGGTTATATGCTTAGGTTTCCGGTGCAAGTATTGGTAGTTTCAGTAAGTTATCTGCAAATTCTAATAGGGGCTTGATTTTTCTAATTTGTCAAGCCGACTATCTTACCAACTATGAGCCCAATAAATCCCCCAAAATCCCGACCCAATAACCCGATTAACCCAACAAACCCAACGAACCCTAAAAACCCTCAACCCAACAAACCCAATACTCTTATCATCATAGGAACTGTACATTTAGACATAAAGGCATCTTCGAGGCTCATCCAACTGATGGAGACTCTTAGGCCCACATGTGTAGCCGTTGAAATTAGCCGATTTTCTGTAAATTTCAGGAAAAGGCATGAACAAAGGTGGCTTAAAAGGTTCCAGGAACTTCTGGAACGGCTACCTGAAAAAAGGCGTTGCCACTTCAGGATAGAGCTTCTTAAAAGGCAGCTTAGGATGCCTTTTGAATGGGAATGCGCAACAAGATTCTGTTCTTCCTGTAACATTCCTTGTCATCCTATTGATTCTGGTGATCTTTCGCGCCAGGAGCTTCCATGGTGGGATAAGGAACTTCTTAGACTTGACAATCTAATTCTTGCTACCGAAGAGCCAGATGAGGATCTCGATACATATTTTCAAAGCCATTACCAGAGGGCAAAAATGGCCCTTTTAAAGAAAAATCCGTCTTCCAACTTGGTTGGCGGATTGGTTTTTGACCCTCATTGGTGTAAAAGGGATGAGATCATTTCGAGGCGGCTTATGGACCTTTCTAAGCGACATGATCGGACAGTCTATATTGGTGGATGGATGCACCTTGTGGATGATGGAAGGTCCTTCAGCCTTGGACGGCTTGGACGCAAATTGAATAGCAAGATGTTTCTCATAACTGGAGATGAGTGTCACAAACTTTAAAAGGAGCGATATCCTATGCTTGACTTGAAATTTGTCAGGGAACACTTGGATGAGGTGAAACGTGCCCTTAAAGCACGGGGAAGTGATTTGTCTTTGGACAACTTCGAGGAGCTTGATGAAAAAAGAAGGCAACTGATTCAACAAATAGAAGAGCTTAGAAACAGACGCAACACCGTTTCCCAGCAAATAGGAAAGATAAAAAAGGAGGGCGGAGATGCCTCATCCCTTATTTCCGAGATGAAGGAGGTTGGAGAAAGCATAAAGGTTCTTGAGGCTGAACTTGAGTCCATAAAGACACAGATGGACAAGATAATGCTCTCTCTTCCAAACATTCCGCATGAATCGGTTCCCCTTGGCCAAAGTGATGAAGACAATGTGGTTGTAAAAAGGTGGGGTGACATTCCTGAATTTTCCTTTACTCCCCTACCCCACTGGGAGATTGGGGAAAAGACAGGAATACTCGATTTCAAGAGGGCAGCAAAGATAACTGGTTCACGCTTTGTGGTCTATATGGGCCTTGGGGCTATGCTCGAAAGGGCACTTATAAACTTCATGCTTGACCTTCACAGGGAGCGGCATGGTTACCAGGAGGTGATGCCGCCTGTGATAGTCAACAGCGCCTCTCTTTACGGCACCGGCCAGCTTCCAAAATTCGAAGAGGACCTTTTCAGGCTCAATTTCAGGGACTACTACCTGATTCCTACTGCAGAGGTACCAGTAACCAATCTCCATCGTGACGAGATACTAAAAGAAGAAGAGCTACCAAAATATTACGCTGCCTACACCCCATGTTTCCGCTCAGAGGCAGGCTCATACGGAAGAGACGTTAAAGGCATTGTGCGTCAGCACCAGTTTAACAAGGTGGAGCTTGTTAAGTTTGTTAGACCAGAAGGCTCCTATGATGAACTTGAGTCACTGCTCATGGATGCCGAGGAGGTACTTCAGATTCTTGAGATCCCTTATCGGGTGGTTGTCCTGTGTACTGGAGACCTTGGCTTTAGCGCTGCTAAGACATACGACATAGAGGTCTGGCTCCCGGGGCAGGACAGATTCTGCGAGATCTCTTCATGCAGCAATTTCGAAGACTTTCAGGCAAGACGGGCAAACATTCGCTACAGGCCAAAGGGCAAGAAAAAGACCAGGTTCGTCCACACCCTTAACGGTTCAGGGCTTGCCGTTGGAAGAACAGTAGTGGCAATCCTTGAAAACTATCAACAAGAAGATGGAAGTGTACGAATACCAAAAGCACTAATTCCCTACATGAGAAACACAGAGGTCATCCCAAGCCTGTAATTGGACTCCAAAACAAAAAAGGAGGCCATATGGCCTCCTACGATTCCCATTGCCGAGGGGCGGAATCGAACCACCGACACGGGGATTTTCAGTCCCCTGCTCTACCGACTGAGCTACCTCGGCAGTTGTTGCAAGATTTGGCAATTATTATTTTCAAATTCCCTGTTTGTCAAGGACTTTGACACGCAAGTTGTCAAGGCCGTTGCCTTCAACCTTGGAACAGGTGGCCTCATGGATGAGGAGAGAAAGGGCCTTTGCCTCTTTCTCCAAGTTATCGTCAGCGCATTTTTCAATATCAAGCTGACGCAACAGGACATTTGCGGTCTCCGCATCACCTTCGAAGGTGAAAAAGCCCTTTGCCAAAAGGAGAAGACTTTCTCTGTCTTCTGGCATCCTCTCGATGCATTTTTTAAAAAGCTCTTTTGCCTCTTGCCAGTTCCTTGTTTCAAATGCAGCCCTTGCACATAGCTTCAACAACCAACCCCTTGTTGCCGCCCCACTACCTGTAAGCCTTTTAGAAATTTCGTATGCCTTGTCAAATTCTCCCATCTTGATATAGACATCGAGCAGCCTTGTGAGGATTGCAGTGTCACTGCCATTTTGCCTTGCTGCCTTCTCAAGTGCCTTTGCCGCCTTTTCAAGCCTTCCCCTTCGCAGATGAACACCAGACAGGTTGTACAAGGCCATGATGCTTTTGGGATTGGTATTCAGAACCCTTTCAAAGAGCCCTTGTGCCTCAGAAAGCCTTGATGCATCGGCAAGGCATGCCCCAAGGCTGTTTAGCAGGTTTTCATCATCCTTTTTGAGCATGAGCCCTCGCCTGTAACACCTTATGGCTCCAGAAAGGTCTCCCCAGGAAAAAAGTATATCGCCATGCACGTTACAGGTTACGTGATCAAAGATGGCCATCTTGCCAGGGCCAAGTAGCTTTGCATGGTAAAAGGCGAGAAGACAGGAGTAAAAAAGGCCTTTTCTTGTAACAAAGGGCTGAAAAGGGCTGGCAAAGCCTGCAGTTAAACTTTCGTCCCCTGTCTCTTCTTTGATAACATTAAAGATGTCCTTGCAAGTTTCCTCAAGGGCAAAAAGGCCACCTTGACGGTTTCTCACAGGCGCTACTGCAAATAAAGCCTTTTCAGAAACCTCTTGGACAAGGCCGCGTTCTTCCATGATGCGCCTTGCCCTTTCCTGTGCCTTATTTGATCCAAGAAGGAAAAAGGCGCCCATTGATGCCTTGGATGGCAATTTGGTGGTAGCATGCAGTTTAAAATCCTTTGCCATCCCAAGTTCTTTCATCAGGTTTCTGACAGAGGTAGCGGAAAATACCGCTGCTCCAAGGCCTTTTGCAAACCTTTTTAGGCCTAAAATCTCATCTATCCCACATACCCCATCATATAAGGAAAAACTCCTAAGTGTATTTCCACCTTGTCTTAAGCTTGAGACACATGCCTTTACGCCTGTCTCTATCCGTCTTTTTGAAGGCCCCTTTGCAACAAACCAAGAAGAGTCATTTATCCTGCCACAAAAAGAAACTTCTTTTGCACAAAAAGACCTTTTAACTATTTCTTCCACATGATCTATGGGTGGTTCGTTCTTCTTGTAAAAGGAAAGCTCTACTATGTCTTTGCCCTCTGTATCTCCTTCTCTAAAAAAAAGGGTCAAGTATTGGGGCACACCTTTTTCTTCCATGTAAAGGGCCTGGGCCTTTTTCTCTTTGAGGGTAGCTTCCAAAACGTGACGGGCAAGCCCAAGAAACCACAGGCCTTCCTCAGTCCCTATGGTCTTTGGCATACCGGTTATACGGCAGATTACAAGGCTGCTACCGTTTCCATGTTCCAAAGGCAAAAGGGCCTGGTGAAGTACCCTGTCCCAAAAGGGCCTTCTTTCAGCAAGATGGCTCCTTGCCCGCATCTTTTGCCGACTGGAAAAAGGAATGCGCTCTATGAGTTCATCAAGATCTGAAGATTCATTGGCAAAGAACAAATCGAGGGAGGAGAAGGGGAAAAGATCCTTAAGCTCTTGTTCCATCTGCCTCTGAAAAAGAGATAAATCAAAAGGAGTTATAGGCACATCTTGCAGCTTCACCTTGACATTCACCGAATGGAACCCCTTATGCATTTTTCAACTGCATCCTTTACGCAGGAGGCAAGAAGTCCAAGCTCCTTGTCTCTTACCGTTCTGACGTCAAAAAGTATCCTTTCATCCTCTATACGGGCAATCACTGGTGGGTCACCAAGCCTTAGAGCCCGCTCCACACATGCAGCATCTACTCCCTTTGCAGAAAGGCCATCAAGGTTGAGCAAAACGGCCCTTGATCTTAGTTCCTGAAGTGGCATTGCCCCACCTCCGACCCTGGAGACGGTATCTGTGAAAGCGACGTCAACGCCTTGGATCTTCTTCCTTTTGAGCCTCATTGCAAGGCGCTGAGCGCGTTTTTTGGTTTCCTCATAAGACATGGAAAGCATGGTAAGGGTTGGTATCTTTCTAAGGGCCTCTTCAGGTTTTCTGTAGATTGAAAGGATTGCCTCAAGACCGGCCAAGGTTAGTTTATCTATCCTAACTGCCCTATTCATGGGATTTTTCTTGATTTTATCCACAAGCTCCGCCTTACCAACAATTATGCCTGCCTGAGGCCCACCAAGCATCTTGTCTCCGCTAAAGCTTACAAGGTCAGCACCTGCCTCAAGGGACTCCTGAACCGTCGGCTCATGCATGAATCCGTACGGTGTCAGGTCAACAAGGTTTCCGCTTCCAAGATCCTCTATAACAGGAAGCTGGTATTTTGCCCCAAGGGCCTTTAGTTCTGACATGGGGACCTTAGAGGTAAAACCTACAACGGCAAAGTTACTCTGATGCACCTTCATCAAAAGGGCAGTATTTTCTCCAATGGCATTTTCATAGTCCCTCAGGTGCGTTCTGTTTGTGGCACCAACTTCCCGCAGGATTGCCCCACTTCTTGCCATCACATCAGGTATCCTGAAGGAACCACCTATTTCCACAAGTTCCCCGCGTGAAACAATAACTTCCTTACCCCGTGCAAGGGTCTCGAGGGTAAGAAGAACAGCAGCTGCATTGTTGTTAACCACAAGGGCCGACTCTGCCCCTGTTAGCTCGCACAATAAGGGCTCCACATGGGAATATCTTGAACCTCTCCTTCCTGCCTCAAGATCGTATTCAAGGTTGGAGTAATTTACTGCCACCTCGAAGATTTGTTTGAAGACCTCTTCTGGAAGAAGGGACCTTCCAAGATTTGTGTGAACCACAACACCTGTTGCATTTATAAGTGGCCTAAGCGAAGGTCTCAGGCTTTTTGATAGCTCATCCATCACCAATGAGAGGACATTTTCAAAGGCAAGGACTTCTGGTGAAGCCAAAAGCCCCAGTTTGATCTTTTTTCTGAGGTCCTCAAATACCCGCCTGCAAACAGTACGTTTGAGAATATGAGGGATGTCCTTTGGCAGTTTTTCAAGTATCTTGTCTGTCTTAGGAATCTTTTTTAAAAGCTCACCTTTTTCTTGAGGATCTATCATGACGAAAATTCAACTCCTTTGGCCTGGCAAAACAAAGGAAACATGGCTTAAACAGGGTATCGACCACTATATTAAAAGATTAACGAATTTCTACCAGGTTAATGTGATAGAAACAAGGGCTGCAAAGGCATTAGGCCATGACTTTATTAAGGCAATAGACAAGGAATCAAAAGAGATGCTAAAGGCCCTTACAAAGTTCAGGGGTCATGTTGTCGCATTGGACGTGGAAGGTAGAATGCTTTCTTCAAGGGGACTTGCCGAGTTTTTGAGAAAAAGGCAGGATAATTCAGTGGGTGCCTTTTGTTTCGTTATTGGCGGGGCTTACGGGCTATCAAAAAGGATAAAGGAGCGGGCAGACACCATCCTGAGCCTGTCTCCCATGACATTCACCCACGAGATGTCGCGCCTCATCCTAATAGAGCAACTTTACAGGGCTGCTTCTATAAACGCAGGAACGCCGTACCATCACTAAAGAATCAATCCACCGACTCCACAGAGGAAACCTCCGGCACCTCGCTTTTTAAATAGCGTTCTATGCCCGCTTTTAAGGTCATCTGACTCATTGGGCACCCCTTGCATGCACCGGTAAGACGCACATTTACAACGCCTGTTTCCTCATCCACATCCACAAGCTCAACATCGCCGCCATCTGCCTGAAGCATTGGCCTTACCTTATCCAGGGCATCTTTAACCTTTTCTTTCATTGCATCTCCTCCTGAACCAAAACTTCCTTGAATTCCGATCAAAAAAGTCTCTTGTATTTCTCAGCCTGGGCCTTTATGTCTTTAGCCGTCCAAATATCGCTTATTACAGCCACCATGTCCACCCCATTTGCTACCAGGATCTGGGCATTTTCTGCAGTTATTCC
>JALSQG010000061.1 GCA_026985565.1 Deltaproteobacteria bacterium | reverse complement strand
TTTCCTCCTCTCGGGATCTGCGCAAGGTGCAAAAAGGAGATATACAGCAGACAGGCTGCCTATCAGCCCGCAACTGGCCAGCTTCTTTGCGGAGGTTGCAAAAAGGAAGTCAACAGGCACTTTCTGGACCTTGGGGCAATAAGGACCATGGAATATTGGCAATCAAGACCTGCCAAAAGGCTCATGAGGTTGCAGGTAAGCCGCTTTGTGATGAATCAGATTTGGCACTATCTAAAAGATGTTCACAGCCATCTTCTTGAAAGACAGCCAAAGGCATATGCCCTTGCAGAGACTGTGGTTTCAAAATGCATGGGCAATCAGTGATTCTGCAGCTTCTTCTTGGTCTCCCCTTTTTTGGTTATAAGAAGCGTGAAATAGGATGGTTCATTTCCGTTCCAATCTGCCACCTTTGACGTGATGGATTCTCC
Organism: Deltaproteobacteria bacterium; assembly: GCA_026985565.1. Lineage (GTDB taxonomy): Bacteria > Desulfobacterota > Dissulfuribacteria > Dissulfuribacterales > QOAL01 > JAADCZ01. The sequence continues at coordinate 13,879 of JALSQG010000061.1, read as the reverse complement.
TGAAAGCCCAACTCTTCTAACTGCAACAGTGTTATCCAAAAGACCAAGTTCATCAAGACACCTTACTATTTCGTCATAATGTCTGTACGCCTTCATGATCACAAGATTATCAAATTTTTTTGCTGCACGGCTTATTTCCATGCCCCCCTTCGCCCCTGAAACCACAACGAGGGATTCCTCTGCCTCAGTAAGGGGAATCTTAAGCCGGGCTGCTGCCGCCTGAAAGGAGGTTATGCCAGGCACTATTTCAATCTCAATCTCCGGTTCAATTTCTGTTACTGTTCGATGCAGATAGGTGAAAGTGGAGTAGGTGCATGGGTCTCCCAATGTAACGAATGCAGCGTCCTCTCCTGCGTCAAGGACTGAAAGGACCTTTTTAGCTGCGGCCTGCCAGGCACATTCAAGGCTTTTTTCGTCTCTGGTCATTGGAAAGACAAGAGGCAGGATCTTGGAATGATGGTTTAAATGCGGGGATACGATCTTTAGGGCAAGACTTTCTTTCTTTGGGTTTGATGTGGCACTAAAGACACTCTTGACCGTCTCAAGGATCCGTTTTGCCTTCAGGGTAATAAGTTCTGGATCTCCCGGCCCAACGCCAATTGCGTAAAGGGTTCCCTTTTTCTTCATGACAGTTTAATCTCCAGAATGCGTGGATATGCTTTTGTTTCTTGAATCATTAGAGATTTCATAGAGATACCTTCTAAGGGTCTCAACGGCCTTTACACAGCGCGGCCCAGGTCTTGAGAACATGAACTCGTCAACATATAGCACATGGCCTTGTCTTATTGCCCTTATCCCATGGAATCCAGGTCTTTTGGCAGGGGGAATGATGCTTCGATTCATGGGGCCTTTCTGAATGATATACACGTCTGGATTGTCCACAAGAATCTGCTCAAGGCCGTAGCGGACAAACTTTTTATCTTTTTTTATCACATTTACGCCTCCAGCCTTGTCTATGATGTCATTAACCATGTTTCTGCCACCTGCAAAAAGAAGGCTCGGATAGCTAACCTCAAAGATCACCTTAGGATGGTCCATTATTGGATAACGTCTTTCAAGTTCAAGAATGGTTCTTTTCATGTCTGAAACAAGTTTCTTGCCGTTTCGTTCAAGACCACATAGAAGTGATATACGCTCAATAACAGAATACAGACTTGAAAAGCTGTATGGATTGAACACGGCCACCTTAATTCCAAATTCTTTAAGCTTTTCAACCACAAGCTGGCTGCCTGGTCTGGTGGAGCCCTGGATAACAAGATCAGGCTTGAGTCCGAGTATAAGTTCAAGATTTGGTCTCATATGAGTGCCTATTTTGGGCTTTTCCTTAATGGCAGGCGGCCACGAATCCCTTTTTGTAACACCAACCAGTTTGTCCAAGCCTCCAATGGCACAAAGGATCTCTGTAATACCCCCATAAAGACTCACAACACGTTTTGCAGCATGGGGAAGTGTAATTTGGTTACCTGCATCATCTTTGATGGAAACGGCGCACATGCCTCGAGAGAAAGATGTGAGAATGAAAAGAGATACGAAAAACAGGAGCAAGCCCCATATATGTTTTTCTGTAGTCATCTGTATACTCCTTAAAAAGTTTCAAAAAAAAGCCCGAATCCTGAAAAATAGGATTCGGGCGCCCTGTTTCCGCTCATCCTTTGAAAAGGTCTGGTTACTGGGCCTTGGCCAGAAACCATGACTTCCGTGCCTGTTTGCGGTATCCTGACTTGTGGATCATCCTACTTCCTGAGCCTTCCCACCACGCTAAGACAGGGCCATATCGTGGCCACAGCATGGAAGTGGCATATTTCAGGTTTCGTCCCCACTTACAGTGGCGGGCCCGTTCTGGATTTTCACCAGATTCCCGCAAGCAGACATTTTGTTGGCTATTTTTAAGCCATGACCACCCATCCGTCAACAAAACAGATCCTTCCAAAGCCATATTTGGAAATTGAAGGAGGTGCAGGCCACTACTGGCCACTTAGGAATATTTGAAATTATTAGCCTTCAGAAACGGAAACAAGCAAATGAGTCAAATATCTTGGCTCCTTAAGATAGTTTTCGCCACCTTCAAGCACGTCTTGAAAGATTTGTGCAAGATGGGGAATAATGATCTGTCTTAGATCGGTTTCTGTAATGTTATCTTCGTCACCGCCCACAAGTGGCGAAAGGAGCTCTTCAAGGTTTTTCTCCATGGCCTGACCTTTAAGCTCTTTTAGCCTTTCCAAGAGCCTTGAAAGTGCATCTCTATCAAGGGCCAAGGTCTCAAATCGTGCCTGTATCAAAAGATTTGCAACCGCTGTGGCAAGGGCGCTGTCAATAGCAAACTCCTCCATTGCCAGGAAGTTTGTGTTTTGCCAGTCAAAACCGTCTTTCCATTTTTCCGGGGCAGGTCTTAGGAAACGGCCAATTTTTTGCCATGTCTCTGCCTCATGAACCTTTTTGCGCAAATGTTCAAGCTCGGAAATTGTGACTACAGGTCCGGTCTTGCCGGTAACGGGATCAAAGGCCTCTGCAGGCCTTTTGGATGCTGCCTCCACATATTGCCTCAGATGGTGAGGGAGTGCTCCAAAGCCACGGCTTGCAATGAGTTTTCTGGCCTTTGAACCAACAGGAAGAAGAAGCCCGGCTGCAAGGCGTACGATCTCTTCCATGAAATGGGTTGCAATTATTGAGGCGGGTTCCTTGCCACTTTCTTCCATGATCTTTTCGGTTCCAAGGTTAATGAGGGAAAATGACTTTTTAAGCGCATTCTTTAGTTGTTTAGGATCATCGAGATCCACCTGGTCTGCCATTATCACCTTGTTTGCAATTCCTGTTGTCTCGCGAATTATACGTTCCATGACATTTTCCCCTGAAAGGCTCCTTAGGGCCTCTTCAAGCACAGGGTATCCAGAAACATACAGTGTAGGGACAAAGGGGGGCATCTCAAAACTTACTGGCAGGGAGTTCAGGATCTTTTCAGCCTCTGTGGTATGCATCTGCCCCTGTTCCATGGGAACGTAAATATCAAGGGACTGATAGTAGTCTGGAATGCCAAAGTCTCCGATTCGCCCGCAACGAAGCCTGTAGGCAGTTTCAAGGTTGTAACTTGGAGTTTCCCACAGCATGGTTTCAAAAACATCCCTGTATACACCAGGGTCAAGTTCTACCAGGGTGGAAATCAGTCTGATGAAAAGAGGGGCAAGCTTCTTTTTCTTAAAATCCACGAAATATACATTATCAAGGGTAAACGGCGGAAGGACGTCCCTGGCCTCCTGGATGTCCATTTCGTCAGGTCGCTTGACCACACGGACAAATTCATTAAGCATTGCTGGCAAAAGCCAGGGGTCTTTTTTAAAAAGCCATTTGAGCCAGATTTGAAGCCCTTTTTCATTTAATTCGTACATGACAAGGAGCCAAGCCGCTATTTTTTCAGGCCTAAGATTGTCTTTGTGCCACCAGTCAAGGTCGAAGATGAATTGCAACTGTTCAGGGGTTGAAAGGTTCAGTAAGATGGCCGAGTCTTCCACGCCCGTGGCCTTTATGGTCCAGAAAAGTTCCTCAACAGGCATGTTGGAGACGATCTCCCTTGCCTGGGATGAGGCAGTAATAATCTCGTATCTTTTCTCCCAAGGGGTTGTGAGTACGAGATTCATCTGCTCCTCGAGATTTAGAGAGTTGATTTGGGCCTCCAAATCTGTTTTTCTTGTGTTGACATTTGTTGGCTTCAAGTTATTTGTCATAGCTCCGATAAAGAAAAAAACGCGATATGATTGTGAAATATTGCGATTTTGGTTATCTTGATTGCGGTACCAAACGTTAATCACACTTTAGCGCTTTAACAAGTAGGCTTTCGAAAATGGCAGACCAACAAACTCGAAGCACTCTCCGTATATTAATTGCCGAGGACGAAAAAAATATAGGCGATCTGTTGAGCGAGCTCCTTGACAAAGAAGACAGGGAAATAACCCTTGTCCAAAATGGCCTTGAGGCCATTGGGAAGCTCAAGGACAGGCCCTATGACCTGTTGATAACGGATCTTATGATGCCTGAGGTTGATGGGATGGAGGTGCTTCATGAGGCCAAGAAGCTTCATCCAGATATAATGGTTATCATCATAACAGGTTACGCTTCCCTGGAAACGGCCATTCAGGCTGTTAAAGAGGGTGCATACGACTATCTGAGAAAGCCTTTTCGTCTTGAGGAGCTCAAAATAAGCGTTGACAACGCCTGTGAAAAGATCAGGCTGCAGCAGGAAAATAGAAGGCTCATCCAGTACGTAAAGACCTTTGCTAAACAAGGTGGAAAGGATGTCAGTGATGAAGCGCTTGATTCTTCAGATATGAAAAATGTCAACCAGAAGGCCTTGTTCGGGCCAGAATGGTTTTCTCCTTTTATTTTGGATCACGGAAATGGCGGCAGCGACAAGGAGGAGGTGCTTAGCCAGCTTGAGCGTCTTGCAAGGCTCAAGGCTCAAGGGGCAATCACAGAACAGGAATTTTCAACACTAAAGAGAAAACTCTTCGATCATATTTGAAATGCATCCTTCAACTTCATCGAGCAACCCTACCGCTACCAATCCTCTTGGGTCCAACAGGCCCTGGCGGGTTCTCATTGTGGATGATGATCCAAACATAATCCAGATGCTTGAAGGGTTCATCAAGTTCAATAACGGCTACGAAGTCTTTACTGCCTCAAATGCCTACGATGCTTTTGCTGTAATGGATCAGGCCATGGAAGTGGATGTGGTGTTCGTGGACATCAACATGCCCGGCATGGATGGCATCGAATTCGTAAAAAAGGTGAAGGAAAGGGACAGGGCCATTGTTTCTGCAATAATTACCGGTGAGCCTTCAATGGATGTCATCGTAAAGGCCATGAGAAGCGGTGCCTCAGATTTTTTGGCAAAGCCCTTCAAGTTTGATCAGCTTCAGGTTGCCCTTCAAAGACTCATCAAGGAACGCTCAATGCTCCTTGAGAATCAGTTTTTGACAGAAGAGGTCAGACTCAAGCGACTTGTTGAGCAGATGAACAAAAAGCTTGAGAGGAAGATGAGGGAGCAGAGCATCCTTTTTTCCATCAGTGAGGCCCTTGCCAAGACCAAGAATACAACCGAGCTTTATCAGACCTTGGTGGACATTGGGGCAATGCTGGTGGATGGCTCAAAGGCAATGCTCTGGATAAAGGAGGATGAAAGGTCCTCCCTCATTATGGTTGCAAAATATGGTGATGTGGACACCGGGCTCTATTCTGTCTCCCTGAAACAAAAGGAACATCCGGTGGTCAAGGTCCTTTCAGACGGGATTCCTGTCATAGGACAGCCACCTATTTGGCCAGGGCCTGTTGGCTCTGAAACGAAAGGGGATGCAAAGGACAAGGGCTGTTACTTACTGGTGCCCTTCAGGATTCGGGAAGAGGTGTTTGGCGTCCTTGGTGTCATATTTGACAATGTGGACAGCGATTACGCCCATGAGTTCCTGTTTCTTCTTCATGTACTTTCTGAAAGGGCCAGTCTGACAGTAGAGAACATACTTTTGTATGACACCCTTTTCATGAACCTGCATGCCACCTTGAGGGCCCTTGTCAGAAGCCTTGAGGCAAAGGACCCTTACACAAAACTCCATTCTGAAAGGGTCACGAGGCTTGCTGTTGCAATCGCAAAAAAGATGAATTGTACCCAAGAGGAGATAGAATCTCTCACCTTTGCCGGACATCTTCATGACATAGGAAAGATAGGCATCAGGGACCAGATACTCATGAAGCCGAAGAGGCTCACAGACGAAGAATATGAGATAATAAAGACCCATCCTGTGATAGGTGCAGAAATAGTTGGTCATTTGGGTCTTCTCCAGACTGAGACTGCCATCATAAGGCACCACCATGAAAGGTGGGATGGAAAGGGATATCCTGATGGACTTGCCGGTGACAATATCCCGAAGCTTTGCAGGATCCTTGCCGTTGCAGATACCTATGATGCCATTACTTCAAGGCGTCCTTACAGGGATTCCATGTCACACGGGTTTGCCCTTAAAGAAATAAAACGCAATTCAGGCACCCAGTTCGATCCCGAAGTGGTAAGGGCATTTTGCGAACTGGCGGATGAAATCTACATGCTTACTGAGACAGAAGAAGGCCAAAGGCAAAGGATTGGCTCCTGATCTTTTTATGTTGCCATCTATCCTTCCATTTAAGGGAATAAGTCCCTTTTTGTATCAAGCCATTTAATTCCTTGTGATAATTTCAAAATCCAAATATATTTGTTTTATAAAATGAAAACAGGTGGGTTAGTCCTGTTTTTTTCATAGCTTGAGGGTCAGTTCCTATAGGTTTTGAGGAGGGAGTCTATGTCTTCTGATGATAGACAAAAGGCTTTGCACGGTCCTGTCAGATACTTCCGTGATAGTCTGATCGGTCGTAATGCCAAGGGGATAGTCCACAACATGAACAGCCCGCTACAGGTGCTTTCCATGCAGATCGAGCTCCTTGGCATGGAACTCAATCAGCTTGCTTCATTGGAATGTGACAATCAAGAGGTGGTTTCAGGCATAAATCAGGCTGCAAAAAGACTTGGGCAACTTGAGGATATTGTATCCAAGATAAATCATCTTGTAAAACTCGTTGGGTCACGTGTTGTGGATGAAGACAAGCAGGAGGAACAAGCCCCTGTTATGATAAACCAACTCCTTGAAGAGACACTGGAATTCTGGAAGTCAGATCTTTTCTTCAAGCATAAGGTCTTTTTAAATCTTCACTTGCCCGATGCCTCACCGGTTGTGGTAACAAATGAGCAGCACTTAAAAGATGCCCTTGACAGCGTCCTTTTTGCATGCATAGAGTCCCAACGTAAAGCAGCAGAGCCCCGGATCGATGTTTCCGTGTCCATGGAAGGGGGTTCCAAGGTTGTGATGAGTTTTCTCGCAAATGGTGCCAGTTTCTCAGCCAATTCCTTGGGCATATCCCAAAATGGAACAGTGGATATAAAAGGGCGGCATCCATTTTCCTTTACTCTCCTTGATCTTGCCATGGAGGTGGCAAGGGCCAGTATGGAAAGAATAAAGGGAGAGCTTCTTTTGGCAGATGATTCGATAGTTCTTCAACTTTATGCCATGTCATGAAGAAGGATTATAGGGATCTATGCATCATCTGTTTTGGGGACAGCATCACAGAGGGCTATATGGTTGACAGCTCCTTGTCGTATCCTTCTATACTTGAAAGATGTATTGGAATAAAGTGTCACAATTTGGGGGTTTCGGCAGATACATCCATAGATGGTCTAAAGAGAATGGGCCAGGTGGATTCCTGCCTTATTAGGGTGAAAAAGGCCTTTGTCCTCATAGAGTTTGGTATAAACGACTTTTTCTCAGGATTTTCAAAGGGTCATTTTAAGGAAAATTTGAAAAAAATCATTGAACACATACTGAGCAAGGGACACCATCCGGTTATTCTTGGATTCAAGCTGGATTATCCCGGCGTTGCAAAATGGACCCTGGTCTATGAAGAGCTTTCAGATTGCTATCAGATCCCTCTTTATCCAAATATCTTTCATGGCCTATCTACTGAAGCTGGGGACTTTTTTTCAGACGGGCTTCATCCGACCCAAAAGGGCTACGAAAAGTTAGGTTCAAAGATCTGTCAATTTCTCTTGAAAGGTCCTTTGGCCCTTCTTTAACCGATCCAAAAGATGGCAGGCCATCTCGAACAGATTCTACTTGATTTGGTTGTTTCCAATAGGAAAAGGGATCTTTGTGCCTGTCTTGGTGATATTAACTGCCATAGCCGGGTTCCACAAAGGCACGTTGTGACATTGGACCTTGTTAAGGAGGCAAAAAAACAGGTCAAAAAAGGGCTGATTCATAAAAATTTTTATTTCCAGGCATGTGATCTTTTTATAAGGCAGTCAGTGGAACCGTCTCAGAAGGTTCTAAACACATGGATGAGGGGTGCAAAGGCACAGGTTGCAGGTAAAGACATCGGGTTTTCAAAGGTAATAGACTGGTGTCAGAATGAGCATTCAAAGAAAAGGCGCGATGAGCTGGAGAAGGAGGCAAGGTCCCTTTGCAGGTTTCTTACGACCTTTAGCCAGGCCACATGGGAGGCAACCTTTGAAACAGTTACAGATGCCCTTGGATACGAAAGTTACCTGGCCTTTCTGATGGAAAAGAAAGGGCGCCAGATCCGCATTGCACTGCCAAAGGTTAAGGGTTTTCTTAAGGGCGGCCAAGACATTTACCAGGTACTTATGGAAGACTGGTTCCTGTCTCTGCCAGAACCGGTAAAAAAAGGTCAGAGAAGCCGATTCGATGCCATTTATCTTCTTGGAATGAGATACATGGACCATCTTTATCCTGAAAGCTGGAAGGGTGATAAAGGTCTTTTTAACACAATGGAATATTTTGATTTTTGTCTATCCAGGCCTAAGAGGCCAACAATTCATGTAGGAGATGCATCTTTTGCCCAGCCCATCTGTATTCCTGTTAAAATACCCAGTGAGATACACGTGGTTAGCGGCTCACTTTCTGGCTGGATAGATCTTGAGGGCCTTTTCCATGAACTTGGCCATGCCTTCTTCTTTTTAAACACGGATCCCGATTTGCCAGTAGCCCAGAAGGATTTCTTTGTAGATTTTGCCCTTTCAGAGACATATGCTTTCCTCTTTCAGCTTATATGCCTTTCAGAGGCCTTCCTTGAAGATTTCATAGGACTCGGGCAAAAGGAGGCCAAACTGTTGAGTCTTCTTCAAAAGGGCAAGTTTTTGACCCTCGCAAGGCGATACGGCGCAAAGAGCATCATTGAGTATGAAAATTTTGCCAATCCTGATCCTGTCTCTAATCAGGATCGTTATGCGAGACTTATGCAAAAATATACTGGGTTTCGATATGGTAAAGAGACCTATTTCTTCGATCTCATGCCAGATCTTTACAGCCTTGACTATTTTGTTGCCTTTGTTGGAGCCTGTTTGATAAACCAGTATCTTGAGGAGCGATTTGGCAGCAAGTGGTTTAGGGACCATGAGGCCTTCAGCCTTTTAAGGAGTTGGGCAAGGCAGGGTAACAGCCTTGACCTTTTTGCCTTTCTCGATGATAACCTTTCCATAGAGTTCGATTGCGAGTGTATTTTCCAATATTTCCCCCATAACAACATGTTTCATAACGTTGACGTCAAAAAAATGGCACAAATGGTTTGACACCTATCTACCTGTTTATTAACCTGAAGTTATAAACATTGGGAGAAGAGGTTGTTGGTTAATTGCCTCCTTCAAGGGGTCGTTCATGGGGGCAGAGGAGATTTAGGAGAAGCAAGGTTATGAGAAACGAATGCATCCTGGTGGTTGATGATTCCCCAGACATCAGATTTACCATGTCTGAGGTATTAAAGACCAAGGGCTTTTCTGTGGAAAGCGCAAGCGACGGGCAAGAAGCCATAGAGGTTCTTGATAAGAGGTTTTTCGATATAGTCCTGACTGATCTTAGCATGCCGCGAAAGAGCGGTATGGACGTGCTTAGATTTGTTACTCAAAATTCCCCTGAGACCATTTGTATTATTATCACAGGGTACGGTTCCATCCAGGGGGCCGTAGAGGCGCTAAAGATGGGTGCTTACGACTATCTTTGTAAGCCCATAAAACCTGATGAGGTGACAATACTCATAGACAAGGCCCTTGAGCTAAGGGATCTTAGAAGAGAAAACAGGAATCTCAAAAAAGAGCTTAAAGACAAGTATGGTTTTGAAAACATCGTTGGTACCAGCAAGGCCATGCAAAATGTCTTCTCCCTGGTTGAGAAAGTTGCAGACTCAGACAGTACGGTACTCATCACAGGTGAAAGCGGAACAGGAAAGGAGCTAATCGCCCATGCCATCCACTATGCAAGCGACAGAAAGGATGGCCCTTTTATTCCAGTAAACTGTGCTGCAATTCCTGAAGAGCTTCTTGAAAGTGAACTTTTTGGCCATGAAAAAGGGGCCTTTACCCATGCAATTAAGACAAGGATTGGCAGATTTGAGCTTGCCAACAAGGGCACCATATTTCTTGATGAGATAGGGGAGATGCCTCCCTCCTTGCAGGTGAAGCTACTGAGGGTTCTTCAGGAAAGAAAGTTTGAAAGGGTAGGTGGAGTCAAGACCATATCTGTTGATATAAGGGTGGTTGCAGCTACCAATCAGGACCTTGAAGAGGCGGTTAAAAAGGGCAGATTCAGAGAGGATCTCTTTTACAGGCTGAATGTCATACCAATTCACGTTCCCCCACTTCGTGAAAGACGAAGCGATATTGCCCTTCTTGCAAAGCATTTCCTAAAACGCTACTGTCAGGGTAAAAGGAAGTGTGTAAAGGGAATAACTGATGAGGCCCTTGATATCCTGTCCAGATATGACTGGCCTGGTAACGTAAGAGAGCTTGAAAATATAATCGAAAGAATGGTTATTCTCGCAAATGGAGACACGATCACAAAGGATGATCTTCCTGCCCAGATCGTTGAAAAGGCCGCTGGAGCTGGAGGCCTCGCATCTCTGTCGGGATCTGCTATGGAGTTTCCGGAAGAAGGCCTCAGTCTTAGCCAGGCCGTGTCTGAACTTGAAAAAAGGCTCATATTAATGGCCTTAGAACGGACTGGCGGTGTAAAGAACAGGGCGGCAAAGCTGCTAAAAATGAACAGAACCACCTTGATAGAGAAGATGAAGAAACTTGGACTAATGCCCAAGTCAAAAAAGGCGGCATAAAGAGTAAGAAAATGAAAGTGCGCATCTCTGTTTTAGTCCCACTGTTTTTTTTAAGTTTTATTGTAATCTTACAGCAGGCACTGTCAGTGTCAGCATCCACCAAGAATCCTATGGTGGTCTTTGAGCCTGTGCGCTGTGACTCTGGTTCCATGGACTACGTGGGAAAGGCCATCACCAGGATGTTGGTCACACGGCTTTCATCAGAGGGGATAGATACCATAGTCCCAAATGATAACAGTGAAATGGCCAAGGTATCAGAGGTGGCAGATTTTGTCATAACCGGAACCTGTGCCCAGAATGGGCAAGTATATGAATCGTCTTTTCAACTGCGATCTCCCAAAGAAAACAAAGTGATTAGGTCGTGGAATCTTCGTGACCAGAACCTTGGGGTCATGGCAAGGGATGTGTCTCTTCTTTCTGCCAAGATGGCAGATGTCATCAAAAATAGTGGTCAGTTACTCATTTCTGACACTGCGTCCAACCTTGTTCCTTTCTCCAGTACTGATTCCAAAAAGGTAAAAATGGATGACGAATTCGAAATGGCAAGGATGCATCCAGACATCCTGGTGAGAGAAAGGCTTGAAAAGGACGAAGAACGCGAAATCAGGCAGCAACGAAAAGGTAGGTCAGGCTATAAGCCATCATATGGGGGGACGGCATCTGAGAATGAGGATTCATACATGCCCCTTCCTGATGTTTATGATGAAGGAGACGACTATACCAAGGGTGATGAGAAACAGAAAGAGGTCGCTACCGGCACAACTAAGAAGGATGATGATGGATACGACTCCTTCTTTCCAGTGCCAGACGTTTACGATCCGGGAGATGACGAAGGGCCTGCCCAGAAGGAAAAGGTGGCTGTAAAGGCAGAACAACAAGATGGTGGTAAAAAATATCAGGCAACGCCTTCTGGCTCAGCAGTGAAGGGCAAGGGGGGTAAGGAACAAAACAGCTGGTATTCCTGGCTCTGGCCCTTTGGAAAAGATCAGGATGACAAAAGGGTAACCGTCTCCCAGGCAAAGGAGACAAGACTTGAAAAGGAGAAAGCAGAGGCTGAGAAGCATACGGTTGTGGTTCAAGATGGCTCAAATCTTCCGATTCCTCCGCCACCTAAGGTGGACTTTAACATTCCAGAGCCGGTACCCCTTGACCAGGCACTTAGCAAGATAAAGGACGTCCAGGTTGAAAAAAGGAACAAAAGGGGTTGGCTTTCCTGGCTTTGGCCCTGGGGAGAGGAAGAGGCCCCAGAAAAGATTGTTCCTTCAACCTCCGGTTCGGAAGCTGTTGCAAAAAATTCTTCTGGATCGCCAACGGTTTATGAGTCGACCTCACAGATAGAGACCATGAGGAGACACCCTGGGTACGTCAAGAAAAACATGGGAAAAACGTCGTTACATAAGGGTGTTGAATCTGGAGAAAATTTGGAATCTAATGGGCAAGAAGGCAGTGGTGACTCAATGCCTTCGTCATCTTCTGTCAGCAGGCCGCAAGATGTAGAGGGGCCTATATGGCAGTGGAATTAATGATACCTTAGCTCTGATAATTAAGAAAGATTCAAAAAAGAAATGGAGCAGTAAGGTGAAAAAGAATCAAAAACTTCTCCTTTTGGGTTCCAATGTTCGCATCACCAATCTGCCAATAAAAGAAGTCAGCATGATTGCTGAAGGCAGTCTTCCAGCCTATGGCTACAATCCTGGAGATTTTATAGAGCTTTTGGCAGGGGACGTGACGGTTGAAGAGGGAAGGCTTGAACAGTGCCTTACCTGGCTATCATCCTTTTTGACTCCTTCTGAACTTTCTCCCAAGATAAGCACCATCTCCTACGGTGATCTCAAGGATGTATTTCAGATATTTTACAGGAAGACAGACCTTCCGTACGACGGAGACCATGGATGGTTCATGATGCGCCAGATCCTGCCTCCTGGGGGGAGACCAGACAGACCTGATGAGGTGGATCTTTCTGGACATAACGAGAATAAGGTTCAGGGCAACTCCGGTATCATAATTGTGGATGACGGTGGGAACCCGCCAAGGATTGCCCAGGATCTAAAAAAAAGAAATCCAAATGCATGGGCCATGGCCCTCGGCATTACTCCTGCACACTGGCAAGACTGGGCAGATGCCTTTGGCAACAAGTTCATGCTCTTTTGTCGCATTTCCGACCTTGAAACCACGCGAATGGAAATGGACAGCGCAGTAGTGTGGGAAACCCTCGTTGCCATGTGCATTCGGGCATTGAAGTCAGACGAGGTGGGGCTTTGGCGTCCTGGCTCAATGCGCTTTAAATGTCATATTATCGTTGAGATGTTCCCCAATGCCCTGCTCTATGTGGGGCCAAGGCACATGATGTTTAGGCATAAGGCAGCGAGCCTGCCGGAAAGGGGCTCCAACAGGCAAAGGGGCTCTGTTCCGTGTTACGACACCCTTGTAACAGCTATGCTTACCCTTGATGCCTTGCGACTTTCCAAGATTCCCAGTGAACGGAGCTTCTTCTTTGATTTTTCAAAGAGGGTTTTAATGAATTGGGAACTTCTCAGACAGAAAGGATATGCCTTTTCAGGTGCCCTTGAGTTTCCCAATCTGGATTTTTCCTCCAATTATCCAAAGGGTGTTCCCTGTTCGTTTCTTGAAACTGAGGCAGATCCCTGCTTCTTTGAGCTTCCTCCCTACAGTCTTGAGATGGAACGCGTACTTGAGCAGGTTTCGTGTCAGGCCTGGAATGAGGAAAGGAAGCAGGCCATACGTCAGTTCTTCACCAATGTTGAAAAAAGAAGTGCCTGCTCAATCGAGGACAAGCCGAAGAACCTTGGCTATATCTCCATCATCCTACAGGTACTAAAGAATCTGAAGGAAGAGGTTAACAGGAAGAGGGGATTTAAGGACCTAAGAATGTTCCATATTGGTCATCTTCGGACCACGGATCCTGCAGAAATTGCTCCAGTTGTCACCCTAAGGGGCGTGATGAATAGCTATGTCATGAGGGAGGTATGTAAGCGCCCGCTCTGTATAGGGGTCTTTGGCCCACCAGGGTCAGGAAAGTCCTTTGCAGTTGAACAGGTAGCCAAGGTGATTGCAGAGAACTTTGATTCAAATCCCTTTGAATTTTTCGAGTTCAATCTCACTCAGTTTGCTGGTCCTGAAGAGATAAATTCTGCAATAGACCTTGTGCGGGCAAGTGTTGCAAAGG
>JALSQG010000060.1 GCA_026985565.1 Deltaproteobacteria bacterium | reverse complement strand
GCTCCAATGGCCTTTGCGGTAGCTGGCCTCATAGCCCTTTTAACCGCATATTCCTATGCGAAGTTATCCGTAAGGTTTCAAAGTGAGGGCGGAACCATAGAATTTATTGTCCAGGCCTTTGGACCTGGGATTGTCCCGGCATGGCTTAACACCCTTCTTCTTGCAAGCTACATAATCATGCTATCTCTTTACTCCTATGCCTTTGGCAGTTATGGGGCCGTCCTTTTCATGGGTGTTGAAAATGTATTGGCAAAGAAGGTCCTGACTGCCTTTGTCATCGTTTTGTTTACGCTGTTGAACCTTCTTGGAGCGTATATCGTTGGAAAGGCAGAAGATCTCATGGTGGCCTTCAAGGTCTTCATTCTTCTTTTCTTTTCGGTCCTTGGTTTTATCACTGTGGATTTTGCCAGACTTTCCCCTTCAAACTATCCACATTTCCTTCATATCGTTACCGGTGGCCTCATTATTTTTCTTGCATACGAAGGTTTTGAGCTGATAGCAAATACAGCGGCAGACATAAAGGATCCTGACAAGACTCTGCCAAGGGCCTTTTACAGTGCGGTTATATTTGTGATTTTCATCTATATGCTTGTTGCCTTAGTTGCGGTTGGAAATCTTGACTACAAAGAGGTGGCAAGGGCACAAGATTATGTTTTGGCAGAGGCTGCAAGGCCCTTTTTGGGAAGAGCTGGTTTCATTCTAATATCTATTGCAGCCCTCATATCCACTGCATCAGCAATAAATGCCACCCTGTATGGAACTGCCCGAATAAGCTACATGGTTGCAAAGTTTGGCCAGCTTCCCAAGGTCTTTGCAAAAAGGATCTGGAAGGGGGCCTATGAAGGACTGGTGATACTTGCAGCCCTTACTGTGGTTGCAGCCCTTAGCTTCAATCTTGAAAACATCTCTGTTGCAGGAAGCCTTGGTTTTCTACTGGTTTTTGGTGCTGTAAACCTTGCCAACTTCCGCCTGGCAGAACATACAAAATCGAGTAAAGCCATTTCCCTTGCTGGCGCCATTGCCTGTCTTGTCTCTGCAGTGGTTCTTGTCATGCATAATATGCAAACATCCCCTGACTCTTTGAGGTCAGCGGCCGTAGTTGTGGTTTCTACTTTGGTATTCGAGGTGGTTTACAGGGTCTTGACCAAGAGAAGACTTGCCAGATTCATTGATTGGCGTCTAAGGGATAAGGAAGAATTTTTGGACCATTTCGAGGATTATCTTGAGGCCATAATGAAGGCAGTTGAAGGCCATTTTAAAGGGGCACAGGTCTATCTTCTTGACGAACTTGCCCGTGGCGAGAGAAGGGCAGCAAACAAGCTCCACATAGGGGTGACGGTGACCAAGAAAATGACCAGGAAGGAGCAGGAAGAGGGGGAGGAGAACATCAGGAAAAGTGCAGGCCTAAAACCTCATCATCCCCTTAAGGTATCTTTTGTAACATCCGATGAAAGCGTTAAATTACATGATCACACACCAAAGAGGCTTGCTTCTTCGAAATAGTGGTGGATATGGCGCATGAAGAAAAAGACACGTTTTAGACTCTTTGCTGTATGTGCCCCTGGCCTTGAGGAAATACTTAGTGATGAACTAAGTAGTCTTGGCATCCAGGGCAAGAAGACCACAGGTGGAGTGGAATTTTCAGGAGATCTTATGACCCTTTATTCCACTAACTTGTGGCTTAGAACTGCAAGCCGCATACTTGTCCGCATAGGAACCTTTCCCCTTTCAAGGCTTGATAAGGCAAGGAAGCGTTTTTCCAGGTATCCTTGGGAGATCTATCTTGGTCAATCAGAAATGGTGCGCATTAGGGCAAGCTGCCACAAATCCAGGATCTATCATACTGGTGCCCTTTCCCAAAGGTTGGTACAGGGGATTTCAGACAGGCTCGGTAAAAAAATAAGGCTTGTAAGTGAAGAAAGGGGCAAGAGAAGCCCGCTTGTCTTTGTCAGGGTGGTAAAGGATCAGTGTGTATTAAGTGCGGACAGCTCTGGAGAGCATCTTCACAAAAGGGGCTTTAAGAAACTTTCTGTTCGCGCACCCCTTAGGGAAAACCTTGCGGCAGCCATGTTGATAGCTTCTGGATATGACGGCAGCATGCCCCTTTTTGATCCCTTTTGCGGCTCTGGTACCATATGTCTTGAGGCCGCAATGATTGCAGCCAGGGTGCCTCCTGGTAAAAGGCGCACCTTTGCCTTTATGAAATGGAAGGGTTTTGACAGGGGATTGTGGAATGAGGTTGTTAGCCATTCTGAAGGATTTTTTGTCATGCCACGGTTTCCTATAATTGGCTTTGACAAGGATGAAGCGGCAATCAACTCATCCATTTCAAACGCAGTGGCTGGCGGGCTTGATCAACTTGTAACTTTTGAACAAAAGGATTTTGCAACCATTGATCCAAAGGCTTATGCGTGTTCAAGGGGCCTGGTTGTCACCAATCCCCCGTATGGCAAAAGGCTTAAGGAAAATCACGGGCTTCTTTCGTTTTATAAGGAATTCGGACAACTTTTCAAAAAGAGGTTCCCTGCATGGGATATAAGTTTGATTATCCCAAGTAATGCGCCAATGTTAAGAAAAAGCCTGAATCTCCATCTTCGCCACCTTGCCCGTTTTTCGCACGGGGGTCTTTCAGTAGAGCTTCTTTCATCCATTGCCAAAAAAGGTTAATATTCATAAGTCATGTCTTTTGATGAAAGGCTTGTGCCAGAACCTCTTTTGGAAAACTGGAAGGATGTCAGGGAGCCTTCTGTGATTCACGAGGCGGATCAGTGCCTCCTTGCAAATGACGCCTTTTTGGAGCTTTTTGGCATATCAAGGCATCAGGAAATCACGGAAATGTTCATGGCCCAGTTTGTTTCGCCTTGGCCATCATATCATCTGCGCCTTGGAGTAAGACAGGCCCTTGGACGCAGGCTTGATGGCACAGAGTTTGACATAGAGGTGGTATCCTTGCCCTTTTATTCAAGTGATAGTGGTATCATATACCAGAGCATCCTACGAGACATATCAAAGATCAAGCTTTGGGAAGACAAGATGCTTCAGTCAGAGCGACTGACAGCCATGGGAAAACTTGCTGGTGAGATAGCCCATGAGATAAACAATCCTCTTGGTGGAATACTGCTCTATGCAAATCTTGTTAAGGAGGACCTTAGTTCAACACACGATGCATGGGTCAATATTGAAAAGATCATTAAACTTGCTACAAAATGCCGCATAATAGCAAAGGGGCTTCTGAGCTTTGGTAGATCCTCGTCAAGGACTTATGCCCCGGTGGATCTTAACCATGTTGTTACCGAAATGTTTTCGCTAATTGAGGATCACAAACTTTTTTCAGGGGTGAATGTGGATTTTGCCTTGAATGCAGGGCTTCCACATCTTATGGGAGATCGTGGACAGCTTGAGCAGGTAGTAATAAACCTGCTCATTAACGCAGCCGAGGCAGTTAATGGTAAAGGCACCATTAACGTCATTACAAGACTCAGGCCAGGTGGCCTTGGTGTGGAGCTTGTTGTGGACGATTCAGGCCCTGGCATAAGTGAGGACAAGCGCCTGAAGATATTTGAGCCCTTTTTCACTACAAAACAGCACAGGGGAGGGACTGGCCTTGGTCTTTCCATCACCCACGGTATAGTCCAAAGGCATGGAGGCAAAATTGTAGTTGAGGATAGCCCCCTTGGGGGAGCAAGATTCAGGATATGTCTTCCATTGGAAGGCTCATATAGCAGTAATTGAATTTGTTTTTTTGATATGAA
>JALSQG010000059.1 GCA_026985565.1 Deltaproteobacteria bacterium | reverse complement strand
AGCCCAAGAAAATAAAAATCCGCAACAAGAGGCAACAGAGCCAGCCACTCTACTGCTCCTTGCCCTATGGCACGCCCTCCACTTTTCATCCTTTCAGCATTCCAGCAACAAAAATAGGTCCAAACAATGGTGCAAAACATGAACAAAACAAAGGCAGTTACAGCAGAAAAGGCCTTTGAAGGGGTATCAGGGGCACTTTCCAATAGGATAAGCGCAACCATTAATTCAAGGATCTGTCCGTATGGCATGCCATGATTGTAGCATTAACACATGGCGCTTTCAGCCCAAAATCGTCACACCTTATAAAAAGAACTTTAGGCCATTTTTGTAAAATCCGATAAACAGTAAAGGAGGATGTTATGAACTTTAATATGCCGAACATACAGTGGGAGTCCGTGATAGAGGCACTAAGGAGCGAAAATATAATAAAGCACCTTTCAGGTACAGACCCATTGAGGCTTTTGTCAGATCCCCATTATCTGATACCATTCATATTAATCATAGCAGCACTGTTTTTTTTTAGATTCAGTAAGACCCTTGTATTCATATTGGGGTGCATGGTCTTCTGGTATGCCTGCGTCCATCAGCTCCCAAAGAACGGAGAGCTCCAACTACACAACATAGCTGAATTTGGTATCACCAGTGTGGCAGTGTTAGGCACTTGGATATACTTTTTTTTCATAAGAGAAGGATAGGGAAAGGAGATCCCTTTTGCTCCAGGCCATAGTAATTGCATCCTTTTCCTCAATTGGGCTTATTCTGCTTCTTTTTTTCCTGTTCAAGACAGGGGCAAGTAAAAAACGCCATTCTACTTCCAAGTTTCCAGATGATATCGATAAGAACGAAGAAGTACTTGGGGCTCTTTCACGTCCTGTTGAGCAAAAAGATGAGTCAGAAACAGGAATCAGATTCCTGAACTATTTGACAGAGACTCGGCCAAGCCCTGAAAGGCCCATTACGGACGAAGATGCAGCCCTAATAGATATCATCAGACAAAGTCCTGAACTTCCAAGTGCTGTAATGGAGCTTTCACACCTGCTAAGCGATCCTGAAACCAGCATCAAGAGGATAGTACAGTTGGTGGCAACAGATCCCGTCCTCTCGTCCAAGGTTCTAAGGGTTGTAAATTCTGCTGCCTTTTGCACACAAAAGATCACGTCCCTTCAACATGCAGTTGTCATCCTGGGATTCAATGAACTTTGGATACTTGTAAATCAACTCCTTGCCCAGTCAACATTAAAATCCATTGCAGAACTTCCAAGCTCTCAGATCAAAGCCTTGTGGCGCCACGCAGCAGCCACTGCAACATGCGCAAAGCACATCCTGTTTCATGCAGGTTCTGCCGCAACCGCTATAGGTCCAACTGTCATCACCTGCTCCTTGCTGCACGATGTTGGCAAGTTTCTTTTAAGAGGGCTAAACGCCGGGAAAATGGAGCAAAATGACGAAAACGAACAGGAAGAATGTCACAAGATATCTGTGGTTAAGGAAGATGAATTCTATGGAATTGACCACTGCCGCATGGCCTATCTTTTGACCACCTATTGGAAGCTTCCAGAAATAATATGCACCACCATCTCTTACCACCATCATCCTGCCTTCTCAAACTGGGAAGATATCCCAGGCCATGCCAGGCTTCCTGCCTTGCTGGTGGCGCTAAGTGACATGCTTGCCATATCCGCAGGGTACTGGGACACGGAACCCTGTGCCATGACCATCCACCCTGACATGCTGCGATCCGTAGGGCTTGACAAAGATTGGTCTCCGAATAACCTGCTGACCAAGGATCTTGTTCAAGACCTAAAGGAGACAGAAAGACTAATTGAAAGCGCAGCCGCCTTGTAACAAAAAACATATTGAAAAAATAGAGAAGGATTTTACACCCTTTGGGGTTAGCGACTCCCTCATGGACATGTTCTGGAGGCTTTATGAAAAATTTGGCCCGCAATACTGGTGGCCTGGCCAGACACCATTTGAGATTGCCATTGGGGCAATCCTTACTCAAAATACAAACTGGCAAAATGTCGAGCGCGCCATTTCCAATCTAAAGGGCAAATCACTCCTTGATTGTGATGCCCTTTTTCATCTCCCTTCATCTACCTTGTCCCAACTGATAAGACCGGCAGGTTATTACAACATAAAGGCCAAAAGGTTGAAAAGCTTTGTCACGTTTCTAAGGGAGAGATTTAATGGAGATATGGAAAGGATGAAGGAGGAAAGGACCCACGAACTTAGAAAAATGCTTCTAAATGTCCATGGAATCGGCCCTGAAACTGCAGATAGCATTCTCCTCTATGCCCTTTCGAAAAAAGTATTCGTTGTAGACGCCTATACCATTAGAATATTTTCGAGACACGAACTCATAGACCCTTCAGATTACAGCTATGACAGTGTCCAAGAACTATTTATGAGAAATCTTCCAAAAGATGCCTGCCTTTTCAATGAATATCATGCACTCATAGTGAGGACAGGAAAAGAATTCTGCAAGAAAAAACGCCCCCAATGTAGTAAATGCCCCCTAAATGGAACATGATAGGCCTTTTTGGAACTAAAAATCAGTCAGCTGAAAATAAAATCAATGACCTCCTGTGCGTTTTCAAGGGCCTTGAAACCATCTTCTATGCAGGCAAAGTAATCTCTTTCCGTGCACCCTAACACATAAAGAAGCTGATCCGACAACCTGTAGCGGAATCCGTCTGCACCCACTCCAAGGCCAAGCTGCACTGACAGGACGTTACAGAAGGCCAGCATTGCAGAAAGCCTATTTTGGATATACAAGTCCGGATCGTGATGGGCGCGTACGGCCCTGCATATATCCCTTGGAAACTCCCAGTGTTGCAATATGGATGAACCTGCTACAGCATGGTCTGTTCCTATCACTTCCCACTCAGCAATGGAAAAGTCGCTCTCGTCCCTTCTTGAACGATCCAACACCTCCCCAAGACGAGGCCCCACATATATGTCCAGGACTATTTTCCCAATATCGTGCAGGATCGAGGCGGTAAACAGCTCGGATGCATTTGGAAAACCAAGGCGACGACTTACCACCTCTGATATCATGGCACAACCAATGGAATGATAACACAGGTCCTGAGGTGACATCTCATAGCCGTGAAGATCTCTTGAAAGATAGGGCATTGCTGCACTTGCTATAAGCACTTCCCTAATCCTGTTCTGGCCCAATAAGGCAAGGGCTGTTTCAAGATCGGAAACCTGCTGTGAAAGCCCAAACATTGCAGAATTCGTAAGTTTCAAAATATTTGCCACCAGTCCGTGGTCAAACTTTATTATTTCTGCAACATCCGTGATGTTTTTCTTTGGATCATCCAAGATGGACAGGGCCTTGTGGACGATCTTTGGAAAAACTGGTAGAGCAGCCATAGACTCGTAAACAGCCTCTAAGGTGAAATCTGTACAGGGGGCCGTATTCATATGAGAATCTCCTTTTTGTCTGGCAGAATTACCTTGGCCGTATCAGAACCAACCTCAATCGAGACAGACCTGTTCAAGGGGCCACCAACATGCTCACCTCCCACTTTAAGGCCGTTTTTCGTAAGGGCTTTGACTGCCCTCTTATATAATTTAACACCCAAGGCCATCTCCTTTGGTTCACTAAGAAATGTTGCGGCTCCGCAAAGCATTATCTTCATACCCTTGGCTGAAGCCCCTTTTTGAAGCATATACTTGAAAAGCTCCCTCATCTGATCGACCATCTCTGGAAGTCGTCCAGAAGGACCAGCCTCAGGCAATACACAGTGGCAAATCCC
>JALSQG010000058.1 GCA_026985565.1 Deltaproteobacteria bacterium | reverse complement strand
TGTGCACACAGCGTAGGCAGCGATTCCCTTTCCTTTTCCTGCAAAACCAAGGCCCTCTGTTGTGGTTGCCTTGATGTTTATGCGCCCTTTGTCACAGCCAAGGGTGGCAGCTACATTCTTTTTCATATCGGCTATGTACGGGGCAAGTTTTGGGGCCTGTGCCACAATTACAGCATCCAGGTTGTTTACGGAAAGTCCAAGGTCACTGATCTTGCCTGCCACCTCTCCAAGAAGCAACAGGGAAGAGATGCCCTTGTACCTTTGATCTGAATCAGGAAAGTGTTGGCCTATGTCTCCAAGGCCAGCAGCACCAAGAATTGCATCACAAATGGCGTGCAGAAGCACGTCGGCGTCTGAATGACCAAGGAGCCCGAGGTGATAGTCTATCTTTACGCCGCCAAGGATAAGGTCACGCCCTGATACCAGTTTATGCACATCATAGCCAATGCCTGCCCTGCACTCCATCTCAACTCCCCTACATCAAGGACTCGACTATTGCCCTTGCCATTTTAAGATCCGCCTCTGTGGTTATCTTGAAGTTTATGGACTCGCTTACCTGAACCACAACGCTTTTTCCAGCATGCTCCAGAAGACTTGCCTCATCTGTTGCCACAAACCCGTCTGTGGCGGCAAGTTCGTACGCCTCAATAAGATCCTTCTTTCTGCATGCCTGGGGAGTAAGGGCCGCAACAAGCCTTGAGCGATCAAGGGTTCTGACGATTATGTCCTCCTGTACCTCTTTTATTGTATCGGTTACCTTTCGAACAAGTATGGCAGCGCCAAATTCCTTTGCCATAAGACATATCGAATCTATCTCATCTGGTGTAACAAAGGGCCTTGCTGCATCATGAACCGCAACATAACTGATGCCCGAGGCTGATGCCTCAAGGCCGTTTCTCACCGACTCCTGCCTTGTGCCTCCTCCTGGAACCACCTTGAAGGGCTTTTGGCCGCAAAAGGACTTTGCATAATCCGTCACCCTATCCAAATGTTCAAGGGGTGCAACAATGACGATTTCGCCTATCTCGGAAGCCTTGGAGAAGGCCTCCATGCTCCATGCAATGATGGGCTTGCCCCGAAGGTCGAGAAACTGCTTTGGCTCCTGATAACCAAGCCTTGTGCCAGAACCCCCTGCTGCTATGATAGCCGATACCTGCATGACTAACCCTCAAAGATCTTGCCTGGATTTAATATTCCCTTTGGATCAAAGACCTTTTTTATATCTTTTTCAAGCTCTATCACTTTGGAAGAAAGCTCAATGCCCATGTAGGGCATCTTGGAGATGCCAATTCCGTGTTCTCCAGAAATGGTCCCCCCCAACTCAACACTCTTTTTCATTATTGCCTTAATAAGCGAAGATGTATCCTCCTCCGAAACCTCATCAGAATTAAATAGCAGATTTACATGGATATTTCCATCACCCACATGGCCAAAGGAAAATATATTGATTGGGAAATGCTCTTCCAGGCCCTTAAGAAAGAGTAGCATTTCCTTTATGGCCTTTCTTGGAACACAGATGTCTTCACTAATCTTTCTTTCAAATCCAAGTCTTTTAAGGGCAGGAGAAACCCCCCTTCTCACCTGCCACAATTTTTGTCTTTCCCTGGAAGTGCTTGCTTCAAAAAAGGAGATGGCCTTTTCTTTTTTAAGACAGGCAGTTAAAAGTCCAAGACCTTTCTTGACTGAGGCCTCATCACCGTCTACCTCGACCAGCAAAAAAGCCCTCGCATCAGGAGGCACTTCCATGGGAAGCTCTGCACCCACTGCCTTTAAGGTCTTTTCATCAAGAAATTCGGCACACGAGGGCAAAAGCCCTGACTTAAAAAGGCAGGTTACACTGTCAACTGCATGGTCTATCCGTTCAAAAAAGGCTGCAACAGTGCCATAGGCCACCGGCCTTGGAAGTAGTTTCAAGACGGCCTCAACCACAATACCAAGGGTACCTTCAGAACCGACAAAAAGGTTTGTCAGGTCATAACCTACCACCCCCTTTGCTGTGGCACTGCCTGTCTCTATCATGGAGCCATCTGCAAGCACAACCTTTAGCCCTCTAACATAATCCCTGGTGACACCATACTTTACGGCCCGAGCCCCACCTGCACCAGTTGCTATGTTGCCACCAATAGTGCAAAAGTTGAGGCTTGCCGGATCCGGCGGGTAAAAAAGCCCCTGCTTTTCAACCTCCTTTTGAAGAACCCCTGTTACCACCCCTGGCTGGACCCGGGCCATCATCTCAACAGGGTCTATCTCAAGGATACGGTTCATTCTTAAAAGACAAAGGACAACTCCCCCAGATACAGGCACTGCCGCACCTGTTGTTCCACTGCCTGCCCCACGAGGTGTTATGGGAACATCAAGTCTGGAGCACAGCCTTATCACCTCTTTCACCTGTAAGGGGTCGTCTGGAAGGACGACAAGGGAGGGCTCCTGTTCAAGGCCACTTGAATCAAATCCGTAACAGAGCCTGTCTTCCCTGCTACTTAGCAGTCCAGATGGGCCCACAATTTTAAGCAGGCCCTTTTCAAGATGAGATTTCCTAAACAAGGCCATGTGGAGTTAGCGCCATTTATGCTTCTCCACCTGATTTTTGAGATACTCTATCTGGCTTCTGAACTTGGAGGAGGTCTTTATAAGATTATCTATCTTTTTTACAGAGTGAAGAACAGTGGCATGATCCCTGTTGAACTGCCTGCCAATGTACTGAAGGGAAGAGTCCGTGTACTTGCGGGAAAAATACATGGCAATCTGGCGAGGAAGGGCGATCTCCTTCTTTCTGGATCGGGACCTGATCTGCTCTGGTTTAAGGCTGAAATGACAGCAGATGAGATCCGTTATCTTTGAGACGGTAAGGGTATCTGGTTCACCAACTATCTCGTGAATTATTTCCCTTGCAAGGGACAAATCAATAGGCCTCTTCAGCAGGGAGGACTTGGTTATCAGGCCAATTACTGCGCTTTCTATGCGTCTTATGTCCCCTTTTAGATGCTGGGCAAGATATTCTACAGTTTCTGCGTTTATCTCCACTCCCTGACTTTTTGCCTTCCTGGCCACTATCTTCTTTCTCGTTGCAAAATCCGGGGGATTTATGGATGTTATAATACCACTTGCAAGACGGGAGCGAAGATCATCGCTTAGTTTTGGGATGGCCCTTGGAAGCTGATTTCCTGTAAATATGACTATTTTGCCTCCATCAATAAGTGGATCAAGGGCAAGGGCCAACTCGCTCTGGGTCCTCTGTCTGCCAGAAAGGCAATGGACCTGTTCTATCAAAAGACAGTCGCACTGGGAATAAAAACGTTTTTTCAAGGCATCGAGGCTGTTGTTCTTTATGGCTGATACAACCTGCTGGGTAAAATCGTTTGCCGTAAGATAACAAAGCCGTGCCTTTGGCCTTCTTTCAAGGAGCTTGTGCCCTACTGCCTGGGTAAGATGGCTCTTTCCAAGGCCTGGAGCAGCATGTAGAAATATGGTTTTGGCAGAGATTTCCCCTCCGTTTGCCGCTTCCCAGCAGGCCGCATGGGCATACTGATTACAGTCTCCTACCACAAACTCTTCAAAGGTAAAACGCTGACAAAGATTGGGCCGTGGAACCTCTGTTGGAGAAAATTTGGGCAAATGCAGCTGGCGTTTTGCCGCTTCCTTCACCTTTTCCACTGCCTCGAGTCGTATTTTCAGATCCACCCCAAGATAGAGAAGATCCTCCCTTATATAGGGGAAATAATGTTCCTGTACCCAAGAGGCAAAAAACTGGTTGGGACACTTTAGAATCAGGGTGTTGTCTTCCACCCTGTCAAACTTCAAAGGCTCGATCCAGAGCCTGTAACTGCCCTCAGACACCTTCTGGCGCAGCCTATCCTTGATCTCCTCCCACAACTCCCTCATGACATCGCTCCAATATTAGATTTGAAGATGTGTAAAAACAGCATACATTTCGGACCAGGCTGGATAAACCATTAAGCCAAGCTCGCAGCAACTCTTTTGAGCATATGTTAAAAAATTTGTTCCCCAAGGAAATTGCCCTATTTTTTAATTGGCCATGATTTGACTGTCAAAGCAGATTATTTGGAAATAGGGATTTTATACCAAATATTTTTCAACAACACCCTATCCTCGCAAGATTTCGTAATATTTTGATAATAACAATCTAACACACTGTGAATTCTGGATTTTTTTGCTCAAGAAAAAATTTATAAATATCAGCACATTATATTTTAAAATAACTTTTTCAACAATAGGGCCTTCATTAAAAATCTAAAAAAATCCTTAAAAATCTCTTAATTTCATTTTTACATGACACCGTGACTAACAGGATCTTCGTTAGGGCGATTAACGCTTTCCAAGGATCACATTTGTGCGCCTAAGTCGTCCATCTCGATAAAAGGAAACAAGTACGGTTTTCCCTGGACCCTTCTGGTTTAGAATTTCCATGAGGGCCTTACCTGAAGACACTGGTATCCTGTCAACGGCAACAATAATGTCCCCCCCAATAGGATAGAGCCTGTTTCCAAGCCTCAGACTCTTTTTGCATCCCATAAGACCTGCATTGGCTGCAGGACCTGAAGGAGTAACCCTGACAACCAAGGCCCCTTTTTCAACCGGCAAATTGAACAGCCTTGCAAGGGTGGAATCAACATTGGCAACCTCTGCCCCAAGATAGGCCCTTGTCACCCGGCCATTTTCAATAATAGTGTCAACAACCCATTTGACCACAGAACTTGGAAGCACAAAGCCAACATTAGGAGGAGGCTCTTCGGCAGTCTTGACAGCCATCCCTATGAAACTGCCACTTTTAGTAAATACTGGTGCTCCATCAAGCCCCCTGTGCACGTAAATGGTGGTCTGGATGAGGTTTTCCACACCTCCACCCAAAAGACCGATTGGACGAAGGGCAGAAGAAACAGTTCCAGGAAAAATGGCAGGAGATCCATCGGGATTCACCCCTATAGCAAAGATATGGTCACCAAAACCTGCCACAACCCGCCCCTGCGCTGAAACAGGACTAAGGGCAGAAAGGACCCTGGACGGTGCTTTCATCTCTAAGACCGCAATGCCAGTAACCGGGTCTTTTCCAAGAATCACTGCAGGCCAATAACCAAGGGCTCCAACTGAACACTCAATGGAATGCACGTCAGATATGGAAGAAGACTCTATTACGATATGGCCCTTCTTATCATATATAAAGCCAGGACCAAGGCCCTTATGCACTACAGGATGGGTGACATCATCTGGTTTTGTCGTGGTGCTTGAGACAAAAACAACGCTTTTCTTGATGAAAGAAAGCCCCTTGGCATTACAATCTGTTGCAACAACAGGATAGGAAATGAGACAAGTAAGGAATATGCTTAACAAAACCCTTTGCATATTTAAAACACCCTAAAAAATCAGTATAAATGCAACAACTGCCGCAAGTATGAGCCGATAGATCACAAATGGCATAAATGTATGCCGTTTCAAGTAATTCATCAAGAAGGCAATAACCAAATAGCCGGATATGGCAGAGGCCAAAAAACCAACAAGATAATTTGAATCTACGCCGGCAAACCCGTGTCTTGCCAGTTTGACGGTCTCATACAGGCCAGCCCCTGCTATTATTGGTGCAGAAAGGAGAAATGAAAAACGGGCTGCTGCTTCACGGGTAAGGCCAAGGTAAAGGGCGCAAGTCATGGTTATACCACTTCTTGAAACCCCGGGAACAATGGCAAGGGCCTGAGAAACACCTATAAGAAGGCCTTCACGGAGGCCGATATGATCAAGATCTTTTTTTTGTAAGGCCTTCCTGTCTGCCCAAAAAAGTAACAAGGCCACGCCAGAAAGGGTGCCCACCACAACCCAGGGTGATCTAAAATAAGTGGATGCTGCGTGCTCAAGGAAAAAACCTGCAACTGCCCCTGGAACTGTTCCCATCAGAAGAAGAACGAACAGACGCCTTGATGCTTCATCCTTACTTCCAGGAAAAAGGGAGCCAAACATGGAAAGCCAGTCTCTTAAAAAAAAGGCCAGCACCGCAACCAGGGTTCCCATATGAAGTATAACATCAAAGGCAAGTCCACCCTCCCTTAGATGAAGAAAATATTCTGCAAGGACAAGATGGCCAGAGCTTGAAATTGGAAGAAACTCGGTTATTCCCTGAAGGATACCAAGAAATATGGCCTCAAAAACATTCATCAAAGATGCTCCTGTACTTGTAACATTTAAGGTGTAAAATCCAATCCGATTGCACGGCTGAGGATAATTCAGAAGGACACATGATACAATCAAAATCCAATATTACAAAAACCATAGGGCAACTTTTCATGGCACCGATACCAGGCACAGACCTGGATGAAGGAACCATTGACCTTATCAAAAACCATGGCGTTTCAAAGTTCATCATCTTTCAAAGAAACGTAGCAGATGGCCCCGAAAGGCTACGAAGGCTGTGTTTTGACGTAAAGCGCCTTTGCAGAAAAAATGGGCTCTATCCTATCCTTGCCATAGACCAGGAAGGAGGCCCTGTTAGGAGACTCAGGCCTCCACTGTTTGACGACATGTTATCACCAGATGATGTGAGAAAAAGTAAAGAGCCTGAAAAAAAGGTTGTTGAGCTTGCTGAGTCTGCTTTCAGATTGATAAGGCCATTTTCCATAGACATGAACCTTGCTCCTGTTCTCGATTTGTGTCTCCACGGGGAAAAAAACGTGCTAAAGGCAAGATGTCTTGGCAAAGACCCCTTAAGAGTGGCAAGGCTTGGAGGCCTTTATATAAAAAGGCTTAAAGAACTTGGAATCTTAAGCACGTGCAAGCATTTCCCAGGCATAGGAAGGGTAAGGCTTGACCCTCACCATCACCTGCCTAAGGTGGATGTGGAAAAAGATTTGATCATGAAAGAACTGTATCCTTTCAAACAGGCTATAAAGTCCGGTTGCCCTGCCGTTATGACAAGCCATGTGGTCTATGAGAAAATAGACCCAAAACAGCCGGCCACCTTTTCCCATAAGATCGCAACCTCGCTTCTAAAAAAGAGCCTGAAATTCAAAGGAGTTCTCATTACAGACGATCTTGAGATGAAAGGTGCAATGAAGGTGGCAACTCATGAAATGGCCTGCTTCCTTGCCCTTAAAGCTGGCCATGACCTTTTACTTATTTGTAAAAGCCCAAAAAAGGTAAGAGAATCTATTTCGTTTTTACAATATGCCATTAAGGATGCAAAAATCCCTGAGAACAGGATAATGGATGCCATTAATAGGGTAAAATGGCTTCAAATAAACAAAGTTTCATAAAGGCATAGGGCCTATCAGATCACTCCTAGATACACCCCTATCTTGATATCCTCCTCAAGGATATGGTCAGCAAGCCAGTGTTGCAAGAAACCAATAAGTT
The DNA here is from genome assembly GCA_026985565.1 of Deltaproteobacteria bacterium. GTDB lineage: Bacteria > Desulfobacterota > Dissulfuribacteria > Dissulfuribacterales > QOAL01 > JAADCZ01. The sequence goes on along the minus strand of JALSQG010000058.1, from coordinate 7,238 downwards.
CTTGAACAGTCCAAGTCTTTCCACATTTAAGATCCTTCAAAATAGAGGCCACCTCATTTACAAGATTTTTGTGAAGAACTTTGTGCCTCTTTAGATCAGGAAATCCGATCTTTTTCATTACCTCTTCCTCATCTTTAAAATGAATCTTAACATAATCCACGAGACCGTATAAGACCTTTCTTGCTGCTTCACAGTCATTGCCATTCATAATGGCCTTCTCAAGCCTGTCAATCATATCTATTAGTATCTTGTGCTCATCGTCAACCTTTTTGATACCTGTTGCAAAACGATTTTGCCACTTCATATAGTACCTCCTCAACCGAGTAAAATAAAAAGCCCGCTGCTGCCTTCTCCAGGCAACCAGCGGGCAACCTTTGCCTAAGTTTTTTAAGTCTTACCAGTTCTATCTTTTGTGTTTTCTATCAATAATTATATCGGCAGCCTTGGTGACCAGGATTAATCTGAAGGTGTGATAAAAATGTCTTGAAAAATCCAAGGGATGGTGCCCGGGGAGAGACTCGAACTCTCACGGAGCAAAGCTCCAAGGGATTTTAAGTCCCTTGTGTCTACCAATTCCACCACCCGGGCTGTCAGTAGAAAAACTTATCCACCAAGAAAGAAAAAGTCAATGAGACATGACCTGTAACAAGCATGTCAAGACAAAATGTCCTCCTTTCCCTAAGTTTACGAAAACCCTTGTAGGCGGTGATGCCTGAAAAGGCATGGATCATGAAAACACCTTGGGAAAAAGAAAAAGATATGGAGGCGGTGTTATTTTTTGGCACATTCTCTTTTGGTCTATTACTTGATTACCACCATAGAGCGGTTATTCTGAGATACAAAACAAGTTTTGGGAGCGTTAAATGAAGTTTGTTAACTACTTGACCATGGCAGGCGCCTTTTGGCTTTTAATCCTCGCAACCTGTCTTCTAACAGAAGCAAGTACATCATTTCCAAAGGGATTTCAAAATATTACCTTACCCATGGAAGAGGCACCCAAGGGGTTGGTACCCTTGGAAAATGGACATTTTTCAAAAATGCTTACGAAAAATGGCCAGGGTGCCTTTTATGCGGAAATTGAAAAGGTAGCCACTTACAAATGGAAAGGCAAAGACGTGGCAGCCTTGGTGCTCTCCTATAACACTGGTGGCAGTGGAGTATTTAAGCGACTTTATTTTCTTACATTCCATAACAATAAATGGCTGCCTAAGTGGTGGCTTGATGTTGGAGACCGCACTCCCATCCGCTACCTTTCCCTTTACCGGCATGGGAAAATCTATGTTGGCATGGTAGATCATGGCGATGATGACCCCATGTGTTGCCCCACTAAAAGGGTGCTTAGGATATTTGACGTTACTGAAAAGGGGCTTAGGCCATCTGGAACGTTTGATGTTGACCTATTCCCTGATGAGATAATATGCAAGCCTGGATTAATCCTTCATTCCTGGCACATGGAGGTTATCCCACAAATCTCTTTTTCACCTCATACGGCTTCTGTCCAGGGAGCCATTCCAACGCACGTGGCCCTTATGTCTGAAAACAGGATTATCATGAGGGTGATTAATCTAAAAAAATACAAAGACATGTGGCTTGAACACGGGGATCCTTCCATAAATATTGCCATAAGGAGACTAAAAAATGTCATAAGACAGAAACCGTCTCTCCTTCAACCACCTTTTGACCTTTTGCCACCAAGGCCTGGCCTTAACGATTTTGCACTATTTCTGTCAAAAATTTCCTTTAAAACCGGTACTGGCTTTGGCTTTGTTGGAAGGGTGGTGAAAGATCTTATCTGCGTGGACAAATCCCAGCTTCATTACTTTTTTATGGGCATTGATAAGGAAGGGAAATACCTGATCAGCCTATCAAAAAAGGTAAGGGCTTCAGATAATGTGCCTAACAAACTTTGGATGTGTGATAAGGGCGTGCCCGGGGTTTCAAAACAGATTGAAGACCTAAGAAAGAGCCTTTCAGATCTTGGCGAAGACAAGGCTTTTCCAGAACTTCCAAAACTTAAGCGCTTTATATCCACCATTGAGATCCGGGAAAAGACAAATCAGTAAAGGCGGCCCTTGATCTAAAGGGCCGCCTTTGACATTTAACATCCTTCTACCTTGGGTGCACTCTTTTTCAAAATGATTTTCACATGTGCTCCATTTTCTGCCTTAATGGGCTTTGACATTTCTATGAAAACAAGGCCGCTTTTCCCATTTTTTAACACCATAAGGGGCGCATCTTCCTTAACCGCACCTGTTTCCTCACTTGTCACATTACCATCTGCAACGGCTACTATCTTGCCTGTGCTCTTTCCGCATCCTTTTATCTTGATGATTACTGTCTGATCCTTCTTGAGGCCTTTAGTCTCTTTTTCCAAAGATACTGCAATGATGGATGCAACCTTTTTATCTGCATCCTTTTTGCATACGCTGCTTTTACCTGTCAGTGTAGTTGCCACCTTGCAAAGGGATTCATTTTGAAAGGTTCCATTTACATCCCCCTTCACCTTCTCGGAGGCAAAGCCAATACCTGACAAAAGAAACATTACCAACAGGGATATTGCAGAAACCCTGGCTATTTCAATAATCTTCATCATTTTTCACCTGCCTTTCTTCCGTGACATCCCTTACAAGAAACAGGCCCTGTATCCTTTCCCTGCTTCTTTAACTCCTTATGACACTTGAGACACGTTGAATGAAAATAGTTCTTTAGCTTTGCTGGTCCCCCTGTCTCCTTTAGCTCCATCTCCATCCTTTGACACTTATCTTCTTTTAAGAGCTCCTCCTCGCTCTTCACGCCCTTATGACATGTAGCGCAAACAAAATCCTTACCCTCTTTTTTAAGCATTTCGATGTGCGCTGCATGGGTAAAATGGTTGACGTGTTTGATATCCTTTTTTAGCCCTTTCATATCTGGGCAACTTGCCTGGGTATTTATGTCAACAAACTCTGGCACCTTGGTTTTTGAAAGGGCTTGATCCTTCACCTCCTTAGTAGCCCCTTGTGCCTTTTCCACAACCTTTTTGGCCTCATCCTTAACAACCTTTACGCTGGGTGAAGCAAAAGAGCCACCAGCAAGGCCTGATACAAACATCAGAGCAGCTGTGCCAAGGAGGGCCCTCTTAAAACCGACCCTGACCACCTTTACTCCATCCTTCATCTTGATCCTTCTCATAAATTTTACCTCCATCTTTTGGTTTTGGGTTTATGCCCATGTCATGTCTTGACCATAGGGGAAGGGAGTTGATAAAACAATTGACATCGGGTTATATGCCTATGGATGTATATCGAAAAGCATTCGATGTAGAATACTTATCTTGTAATTTCAGTAAGATAGATAGAACGAGAAGGATTGACCCAATTGTCACTGCCCCAGACCGTTAGATTGGATAGCAAGAAAATAAAGGCCATTCGTGAGGAACGAGGCCTTACCCAGCTCTATGTGGCAACCGTAGTAGGGGTAACCATAGACACCATATCCCGATGGGAAAACAAGAAGTATCCAAGTGTAAAACGGGAAAACGCCATAAAGCTTGCCCAGACCCTTGAAGTAGAGGTTGAGGAGATACTGGAGCAAGACGACCAGCAACAGGGCAATGCCAATGAACGAGAAGGCTCCAACAATGAGCAAGCCAATGAAGTGGCCACAGAAGGGGAAAAGCCGAGAAAAGAGGTTTCAAAAAGACTGTTGCTGCTGGCACTTTTTGCTGGCATCCTTTTTGGAGTCGCCGGGCTTTTTCTTGGTTACTTTCTCTTTCGTCCATCAAGCCTTTCCATTGAGATCGGTGCCATGCGTCTTCTGCCTGTTTACTGTGCCCCTGGTTCCCTTTTCCCTATTGTTATTCATGTGAACATAACCCCAACGGCAAAACGTACCATTCTCATAAAGGAGGATATCCCCAGGGTCCTCAAGGTGGAAAAGGGTGTGCCCAAATACACATCACTTGAAAAAGGGCTTTTAAAGTGGATCTATCAGGGAGATTCATCGGATCTTAAGTTTGTGTATATTGCAAGGATGCCTAATTCCGTAAACAGAAACAAGAGATTAAAATTCAAGGGAACCGTTACCATTAAGAAAAGCGAGCAAACGGTGAGTGCTGTAATCGGAGGAGCCGGACATGTTACGCCTTCCCCATTTCATTGGGCAGACAGAAACGGCGATAACAAGATAGACGACGAGGAAATCCTCGATGCATACCAACTCCTTTCAGGCGTCAAAGGCATGACGAGACTCCTGCGGGAAGTTGAGGCCCTTTGGGCTGCTGGATCATACACCTGGGACAAGGATTCAAAACGGTTCGTTCCTGAAAAAACACACTGATGTGGAGGTACCATTGAGACACCTACTATCACTTTCCATTATCATCACCTTGGTTTTAGGTCTTTTTCATGGCCCACTTAACTGCTTCGGCCAGATAACAGGAGCCGTTACAAAAAATGGGCAACAGTCCATAAAGATCCTTTTAAAGATACCCGGCAAGGCCCCGGATACTGCAATCGTTAGCATAGATGCCCCGTCAGGGCTTCAGATAAACGGGTCAAATCCAGGATTTTCAAAGATAAGCCAAGGCAAAAACCAGGCACAGTGGCTACTGACCGGCCTCCAAACAGGTACCAAAGAGATAATAGTTAATTTTTCAAATGACGTTAACCCTGGTTCTTTAAAGATTGTGGTCAGATACAAGGACGCAGAAACAGGTAAAACCGTAGAGTTTCAAATCAAGTGAAAGAAGGAGATCAAGGTGGCAGAAGATATAAACAACGTCACTGGTACAAGGGATGTGGTCTGGCAACTTGAGGACCTTTATTCCGGGCCAGACGATCCAAGGATAAAAGATGATCTGGACCTTTGTATCAAAGAGGCAAAGGCTTTGCGAAAGGAGTTTTCGTCACGGGTAAATGAGCTTGAACCAACTGGCCTTCTTGGTCTTGTCCAAAGATTGGAGAGGCTTTCAGAGACCCTCGGAAAGATAAGTGCCTTTGCGTACTTAAACTTTTCTACACGCTCAAATGATCCGGAAGCAGGGGCGTTTCTTCAGAAAATCAAAGAGACATCGAGCCAGATATCAAAGGAGCTCATATTTTTCGAGATAGAATGGGCAAATGTTCCTGATGAAAAGGCAGAAAAACTCCTTAGCGACCCTGTTCTTTCAAATTATCATCATTATCTGAAATCCTTAAGAAGGTACAAACCCCATCTCCTTTCAGAGACAGAAGAAAGACTCCTTACAGAGATTAGCCCTGTTGGCCGGTCAAGCTGGATAAACCTTTTTGATAAGGTCTTGGCCCATCAGCGTTACGGCCCAAAGGGCAGGACCCAGGAAGAGGTTCTAAAAGACCTTTATATGCCAGACAGAAAGGCAAGACAAGAGGCCAGCGAGGAGCTTACCGAAGGACTAAAAAAAGGGCTTTTGGTCTTTACCCACACCTTCAATACGGTCCTTGCAGACAAGATGATTGAAGACAGGCTAAGGAAGTACCCCAAATGGATAAGCTCAATGAATCTTGCAAACGAACTTAAGGACGAAACGGTAGATGCCCTGATTGAAGCAGTCACATCAAGATATGACATTGTTGAGCGTTACTATATCCTAAAAAAGGAACTCCTTGGACTTGACGAGCTCTACGATTATGACAGATATGCTCCCCTTCCATGGCTTCCGCAACGTAGTGTAACTTGGGATGAAGCAAAAAAGCTTGTCCTTGATGCCTTTTCCAGATTTTCAGGGAAGATGGCAGAGATTGCAAAAGATTTTTTTGAAAGAAAGTGGATACATGCGCCCATCATTCCAGGCAAGACCGGTGGCGCATTTGCTCATCCAGTCACCCCTTCTGCCCACCCGTACGTATTGGTAAACTTTGCAGGCACCCTTAGGGATGTAGAGACCCTTGCCCATGAACTTGGGCACGGGGTGCATCAAGTCCTTGCTGCAGAAAAGGGCTACTTCAATGCAGATACCCCTTTGACCCTTGCCGAGACTGCATCTGTATTTGGAGAGATGTTGGTTTTCCAGGCAATAGTGGAAGGCCTTGAGGATGCAAAGGAAAGGCTTGGATTTACTGCCTCAAAGATAGAATCCATCTTTGCAACGGTTTTCAGGCAGATCGCCATGAACCGCTTCGAGGACAAAATACACAACCATAGAAGGAGCCAGGGAGAACTTGCCCCAGATACATTTTCTGAGTACTGGATTGAAACACAAAACCGCATGTTTGGAAAAAGTGTGACCCTTACCGACAACTACAGAGTATGGTGGTCATACATATCTCACTTCCTGCATGTGCCAGGTTACGTTTACTCTTACGCCTTTGGAGAGTTGCTTGTACTGTCTCTCTATGCTCTTTACCGAGAAGAGGGCCCTGATTTTACGCACAAGTACCTGGAACTGCTAAGGGCCGGTGGCAGTAAAGACCCGTATGAACTTCTAAAACCTTTTGACATAGATCTTAATAATAAGGACTTTTGGCACAGGGGCCTTAATATAATTGACGAAATGGTAAGGGAGGCTGAAGAGCTTGCAAAAAAGGCCGGATCCTGACGAGATAATCCAGCTCATTGCCCCTCTTCTTACCGGCAAAAGACGAAGGCGAATAGATGAGATCCTTGAAAAACGAACCAGATATGTAACCCTGGTTCTTGATGATCTTTACCATCAACACAACATGAGCGCAGTTGTAAGAAGCTGCGAGGCCTTTGGGATACAGGATCTCCACGTGATCGAGCTTGAAAACCGCTTCCTACCAGCTCATGGGGTTTCCATGGGAGCCGAGCAGTGGGTTTCCATAATACGCCACACTTCAATTGATGCATGCCTAAACAGCCTAAGAAATCATGGCTATAGAATCTTTGCGGCAGATCCACCAGAAAGGGCCTCTGAGACCAGAACAAAACAGTCTATTCCAATTGACCAGGTGGAATTAGAGAAAGGCCCTGTTGCAATATTGCTTGGCAAGGAGCTTGATGGGTTAGATCCAAGGTTAAGAAATGGATGTGATGCAGTTGTCTATATACCCCTTAGGGGATTTACTGAAAGCCTTAATGTATCTGTGACAGCTGCTCTTTTTCTATTCCAGTTAAGGAAAAGGCTTGACGAGATGCCTGCTACAAAATGGAGACTTTATGAGGATGAGATAATAAGACTAAAGGCAGACTGGTATGTAAAATCCCTTAAAAGGGGGAAGCTGATACTAAAGGATCTTCTCGAGCGCAAAGGAGATATGAAAATAAAAAGGGCCGGCTGA
>JALSQG010000057.1 GCA_026985565.1 Deltaproteobacteria bacterium | reverse complement strand
TCTTGACTAACCGCTTCTGATAGAATAGTTAAAGGATATTAAAAGGTCTCGTTGGGGGAGCCTGGGGAACCGGGCTGAGAGGTCGGCTAGGCTGCCGACGACCCTTAAACCTGATCTGGGTAATGCCAGCGTAGGGAAACGACGTATAGATGACTTGTCATTAATAGCCGTCCCAAAGCTGGACGGCTTTTTTATTTTCAGGTCATTTTTAATCGGAGGAAATCATGTCAGGCACATTGCTTAAGCAGCTTAGAAAAGGACGGATCCCAGAGGCCCTTAAAGGGCTTGCCAAAAAGGAAAACATCGACGTCAACGCCCTTGCCAGGAATATCCTTGATGGCACAGCTGTTGTTCTCGGCCACAGAAGCGGCCGGGGAACAATGGTCGTGGGAAGAGATGTGAAGACCAAGGTTAACGCAAACATTGGGGCAAGCACCCTTACCTCTTCCATAGATTACGAGAAGAAGAAGCTCCAGGCAGCCCTAAGGGCAAAAACCGACGCGGTAATGGACCTTTCTTTGGCAGATAACATAGTTGAAATCAGAAAGGTTATCCTTAATGAGTCCACAGTTCCTGTGGGAACGGTTCCCATCTATGAAGAGGCCACCATGGCACGTATCAAGCGCGGTGCTGTGATCCGGTTGGATGTGGAAGAATTTTTCGACTGCATAGAAAGGCAGATGGAAGAAGGAGTAGATTTTGTCACGGTTCATTGCGGTATTACAAAAGACCTCATAGAAAAGTATCCTCCTGAATTTCGCCTTGAGGGGATAGTATCAAGAGGAGGTGCCATAACCGCCGCCTATATCAGAAACACAGGTAATGAAAACCCCTTATACCAGTATTATGACAGATTGCTCGATCTTGCAGAAAAATATGACTGTGTGTTGAGCCTCGGAGACGGTATGAGGCCTGGAGCACTCTATGATGCCTCAGATAGCCTTGAGATAGGCGAACAGGTGGTTCTTGGAAAATTGCAGGAGCGTGCATTTGAAAGAGGGGTTATGGCCATGATCGAAGGGCCTGGACATGTCCCCCTTCATCTTGTGGAAAAATCCGTAAAACGAATCAAAAGGCTTACCAATAACGCCCCACTTTACCTGCTGGGTCCAATCGTAACAGACATTGCCCCTGGATATGACCATATAACATCGGCTATTGGAGCAGGAGTGGCAGGCATGTCAGGTGCAGACTTCATATGTTATGTGACACCCTCTGAACATCTTGGTCTGCCCAGTGCACAGGACGTCTTTGACGGCGTGATTGCAGCACGGATTGCAGCCCATGCAGCGGATATTGCCAAGAATATCCCAGGTGCCATGGAGTGGGACAACGAGCTTTCAAAGGCAAGAAAGGCCCTTGATTGGGACAGACAAATCGAACTTTCAATAGATCCTGACCGCGCAAGAAGAGTGAGAAAAGAACGTTCTGGCGAAGGTGCATGCACCATGTGTGGTGAATATTGCGTCTTTCTGGTTTTGAAAGAACAAAAATAGCACAAAAACAGAATTTTTATAGCTATAGGAGCATTGATATGAGAGAGATAGACATTACAAGGGGAATAGTTGAAAACCATGTGGAAGGCCTTTTCAAGGCCCTTGAAAGTGACGTTGTGATTGTTGGTGGAGGGCCAAGCGGGCTCGTTGCTGGCGGCTACCTTGCAGAAAAGGGTTTTAACATCACCATATTGGAAAAGAGGCTTTCTCCAGGGGGAGGAATCTGGGGTGGTGGCATGGGTTACAAATTTGTCATCATCCAGGAGGAGGCAAAGGACGTGTTGGATGACTTTGGGATTCCCTATCGGCCTTACAAAGACAACTATTTTAGCGTGGATTCCATCACCTTTGCATCTGGTCTTATATTTGAGGCAGCCAAAAGAGGCGTGAACATCTTCAACCTTACTGAGTGTGAGGACCTCCTGGTACGCGACGGAAGGGTTGCAGGGGTTGTGGTAAATAGCAGCCTTACCCAGCTTGCCCATTTGCCAGTAGATCCCATAACCTTTGAGGCAAAGGCAGTGGTTGATGCCACAGGCCATGACCATGACGTTGTTCGCACCTTTTCCAACAAGAACGATGTGACGCTCAACACGCCTTCTGGCAAGCCCATGGGTGAAAGATCCATGTTTGCCGAAACGGCAGAAAAGGCAGTTGTCACAAACACAAAAGAGGTCTATCCAGGCCTATTTGTATGCGGCATGTCCACCGCTGCCGTATATGGGGGTTTCAGAATGGGCCCAATATTTGGGGGAATGCTTCTTTCTGGCAAAAAGCTTGCTGGACTCCTTGAAGAGTGCTGTTCCTGATCCGCAACCAAAAAGCTGGATGATTAAAAAAAGGGAGCCAACCGGCTCCCTTTTTGTTCAAACTGGCGTCCCCGAGGGGATTTGAACCCCTGTTGCCGGCGTGAAAGGCCGGTGTCCTGGACCGGGCTAGACGACGGGGACTATGGTGGGCCGTGCTGGACTCGAACCAGCGACTCTCTGCTTAAAAGGCAGATACTCTACCGACTGAGTTAACGGCCCGCGACTGTTGGGCCCGTTTTGTAACGGTAGGTGGCAATGGTTATCATACCACAATTGCTTTGTCAAGAAGCTGAGAGGGCTTTTAGGGCTTTTTGATAACCTTAAGTTCTTGCTCACCAAGGGTCAACCGTGTTGCCCCTTTTTCCCCTATAACATACGTATCTTCAAGACCAACCACTCCATAATCTGGCAGTATGATTTTTGGTTCAAGGGCTACCACCATGCCCTTTTTAAGCACCATATCATTACCCTTGGAAATAAATGGGTACTCATCAAGTTCGATCCCAAGACCATGGCCAACAAAGGAAACCCTTTCTGCCCCAAGGCCCATAAAGGAATCTGCGTAGCCGCTCATTTCCATGACACTTAAGGCATGGTCATATACCGAACCGGCTTTGGTGCCAGGAGTAAGCATCTTCTCAAGCTGGCCCATTAACTTTTTGACGACCTTGAAGGCATCAAGGACCTCAGCCGGAGGCGAGCCAATGAAAAAAGGTCTGGTAGTGTCACACATATACCCGTTATACCAGCCCCCAAGATCCACACTCACAAGCACATCCCTGCCAATCTTCTTTGATGATGCCCCCATGCCAAAGGCAGGATGTGGACCAAGGCCTCCAACTGGGGTGTTTGTCCACGAAGGGAATGTGGCATTGGGACCTGAGACCACCTGATCCATACCCATCTCCTGATTCCAGATCCTCATGCGCATAAGGCCACAGTGCCCCCTTTTCCTAAGCTCAGCCTCCACCATGGCGGCAAGCTCAAGTTCTGTCTCTGCTTTCTCAAGAAAGGACGGTACCCTTTTGATGGCATGATAGGCCTGCTGGCATGCAGCCTTAATGGATTCTATCTCAGATTCGTCCTTGATACTTCTAATGCGCCTGATAAGTGGCGATATATCCTTGAATCGAGCATCAGGCCATACCTTTTGGGAATAAAATCTAAAGAAACCGGCAGGCAATACATCAAACTCAAGCCCAACCACCTTCTGAGAATCAAGCCCTGCCTCTTTCACAAGCTGCACAAAATGACTCAGGCCGTTAAGGGGTTGAACCCACCCAAGACGAGCCAATGGACTTTCCTCAAGGGCCCTTTTGTAGGAGCGCCAAACGAAAAAGCATGGACTACCAGTATGAGGTATTACAAGATGTCCATCCTGTACAGTGCCTGTAAAATAGAAGAGGTCGGCATTTTGCCGAATTAGCGCAAGTCCTATCTCCTCTTCAAGCATTATCTGCCTGAAGGCCTCTATCCTCTTAAGGTGAATCTCTTGTTGCAAGTCCTTCTTAAAGTTGTCTGATCTTCTGTGCCACCTTCAAAACGGTCTTTGCGTAAGGCGTGCTGTGATTGTACTGTTTTATAACCCGTATCTGTCCCCTTGTTGGAATCTCAGGGCTCCAGCCGTAAAAA
>JALSQG010000056.1 GCA_026985565.1 Deltaproteobacteria bacterium | reverse complement strand
TATTATTACTCCTTTGACAGGTGTCTTACCTATGACGGGCAGCTCTTTGGGAACCCGCAATGTGTAAAGGGCATAAAGGGGGAGGCCTTCTGGTTCGGCGGAAGGGATTACATACGAATACCCCAGAAAATCGGAAACGATTTCACCATTACCGTGTGGGTCAAAACGAACACTCCATCGCCTACCGGCAGACAATGCTTTGAAGGAAATGGAATCGTATGGTCAGATGTACCCTTTGTGCATAATGACTATATCTTGTCTGTTTTAAATGATAAGGCGTGTTTCTTTACTGGAAACCCTGACAAGAGCATACTTTCAAAATCCATCATAACCGATGGAAGATGGCATTTCATTGCAGTGACAAGAAGACAGAGAGACGGTCATGTGATGCTGTATGTGGACGGTGTTCCCCAGGCAGAGATGTACTCATCTACGAGGCCTCTTAGGGATCAGAATTATATTGCAGTTGGAGGAAATGTGGCCGATGGTCGTTATTTTGTTGGCACTATCGATGATCTTCGTCTTTACCAGTGCGCTTTGTCATCAAGGGAGATAAAAGACATTTATGCCTCCTTTGGAGTCCCTGCAGCCGCCAGTGAAGGGGCTGTCAAAAGTGTTTTTGGAACCAGTGCAAGAAATCCATTTATCTTTCAGGGGAAGATCTACTACCTGCGGCCCGGAACTTCCAGATTACCAGACTTTTCAAGACTAAGTCCGGCAGGCCACATATACAGTGCAGTTTTGAACGTATTGCCCCAGGATTTTAAAAAGGGCTTTCCCGGTATAACCAACAGGTTTGAATGGTTTGCCATCGACTATAAGGGAAAGATCTATATTCCCAAATCTGCCACCTATACCTTTTCGCTCCTAAGCGATGACGGCTCAAAACTCATCATAGACAACAAGACCGTTATCGATAACGACGGGATCCATCCGCCAAGAGAGAAAATCGCCTCCATGTACTTGAAAAAGGGCCTTCATAATGTAGAGGTACAATATTTCCAGGGGCCCCGCTACCAAGTAGCCCTTGTGCTGTCCCTGGTGGAAAATGGCAGGAAGATCCCCTTTGACATAAGACGCTTTGCCCCAGTGCAGCTAAAAGAGGAGAGGTGTCAATCAAGACTTACCCTTGGAAGTGCTATCCTGTTTGATTTCAACAAGTACAATCTAAAACCCCAGGCAATAACCGTGCTGGATTCTGTGATATCCCTTTTGAGGAATCAGGATTATAAAAAGATAGTTGTTGAGGGCCATACAGACAGTATTGGTTCAAATGCTTACAATGACAGGCTCTCGAGACTACGGGCCCAGTCAGTTGCAAACTATCTTGTTTCAAGGGGCATCCCTCAAAGACGCATAAGGGTTGTTGGCTATGGGAAGAGAAGGCCACTTTATCCAAACGACACCGAGGAGCATAGGGCAAAGAACAGGCGTGTGGAGATTGTGGTAAAGAAAAGATGTGGCAGATAGGTTTGCCAAAGGCCTTTTGTGAGAACACCCGTGCTCCAAAACGTTAAGATCTGATTGTCAGATGCGCTCGTGGCCGTCGGAAAGTGAACTTTCTATTCTGAAAGCTGCCGCATCTGAACTTCGTTTTCTCCTGAAAAGAGGCTATGGCCGAAATTCTGCCGTCACATTCGTTGGCAACCATCACCAACTGGACAGACGTAAAAGGCACCTTCTTTACAGGGCCGTCTATCCAAGACCAACTGCCCTAAGGCGCAGAAGCAAAAAGGTAAGGCCGGTTGACATCGAGGGACAGACCTTGGTGGTGGATGGTTACAACTGTTTCATAACACTTGAAAGTGCCCTGAAGGGGCAGTCTGTTGTCCTTTGTGATGATGGTTTCGTAAGGGACATAAGCGGGGTCTTCAGAAGATTCAAACCCACTGAGCTTACAAATAAGGCCTGGATCTTCATGGAACGCCTGTTTATGCAACACCGGCCAGGCCTTATCAAGATTTATCTTGACAAGCCCTATTCCAACAGCGGGCAATTCTGTTCAAGGATACGAATGTGGCTAAAGGATTCGGGGCTTGAAGGAGTTTGCCTGTTGTCAAAAAGTCCTGAAAAGACGCTTGGAAAGGAGCCTGGAATAAAGGCCAGCGCAGATTCTGTCGTAATAGAAGGCAGTGACAGGGTCTTTGATCTTGCGGGCCACATTGTATCAAGGATCCTGAGGATTAAACCCATTAGGCTTTAAAGGCCCCTGTCAAGGAAAGATGTAAGGTTTTACCAGGTAAAAAAGCCCCATGCCAATGAAAAAGAAGGCATAGTTTGCCAGAACGAATCTCAATGTAAAGTCCCTTATTCCGCCATTTTTCAAAGAGGAAACATAAAGCCTGTATGCAATTAGATTTGCAAGGGAACCAATAAGGCCTCCAAAGCCCCCAACGCTTGTGCCCCAAAGAAGGGCCCTCCAGTTGCTTGTAAATTTGGCAAAAAGAAAGGCAGCTGGCACGTTGCTTATAAGCTGGCTGCTGAGTGCCGAAAGCAAAAAGATATGAGTCGAATGTTCTATAACAGGCTGAAACATGGTCTTCATATCTTCTGAGATTCCAAGAAAACATAGCATGGTTACAAGCAGGCTGTAGTCAATCTCAAGGCATGCCGGATCGAAAAGTACTGTGAAAAATATCATTACGGCAAGCCAGCTTATGGGTAATAGCCTAAAAATGGCAAGTATTACAGCTCCATTTGCAAGGAGATAGAAAATAGCCTTTTTGTGTATCCGTATCTTTGTTTGCACCGCGGCTTTGTTTTTGGATTTTTCCAAATAAAGTGTACAAATAGCAATCAGGATGAGAAATACCATGCAAAACGGGGCTATGGTGTAGAAAAATTCCAGTGGGTGTAGATGGTAATGCCAGTAAATATAAAGATTTTGAGGGTTACCAAAGGGAGTAAAGGCAGACCCAGCATTTGCAGAAAGGCACTGAAGGATTATAATTGACGGTTTGTTTTCAATATCCATGGCCAAGGTAAGAGGTATTGCCATTACAAGGGCCGCATCATTTGTAAAAATCATGGAAGAAAAGAAGGTGATAAGGGTAAGTTTCAGGCAGGTAAACCGGCCATTTCCAAGATGAAGAGAAATTTTTTCGAAAACTCTGCCTGTTTCAAGTCCCTTTACTGTCACAAAGAGAGCAAATAGCAGAAAAAGTACCTTTAAATCATCAAGGCCTATTTTTGGTGGCCGGCCAATATAGGCTGTAAGGGCCAAAAGACTTGAAACAGAGCCAATAAGAAGCCACTGTTTGGCAAGTATATCTATCAGGGCCCTTTTTCTGTGTCTCATTTGATATCCTCTTTAACAAAAAAACTTTTCCCCACCTTATGCAACCTGCTTTCCACATCTTTTCATATTATTTGATGATAATGATCATATGCGCAAAAATCCAGCAAAGATGTTTTTCAGAGCCGGACTAATCAGGATGGTGAAGTTTACCTTGAGCTTCGTGGGCCTTTAAAACGCCTGTTACATGGGTATTTTTTTATTTTTAAAAACCATTTTGATTTTAAGGTCTCTTTGCCTTGGGCTTTAGATTTCTTGAATGCTTTTCTAAAAGGTGTTAGCCTTTTTCAGCAGCTTTTTGCAGCCGATTAATTGATCAAAAAGATGACAGGAGCTTGAGATGGAGTTTGAGGCGGTTATCGGCCTTGAGGTACATGTTCAGTTGAAGACAGAGAGCAAGATTTTTTGTTCCTGCTCCACCCAGTTCGGGGCCCCACCCAACACCCACACCTGCCCGGTGTGTCTTGGAATGCCAGGGGTCCTGCCTGTCTTAAATAAAAAGGCAGTTGAATATGCCATGAAAATGGCCCTGGCTACAAATTGTAACATAAATCAGACGAACGTCTTTGCGAGAAAACACTACTTTTATCCTGACCTTCCAAAGGGTTACCAGATCTCCCAGTATGAACTGCCCCTTGCAGAAGATGGGTGGATAGAGGTTGAGACAGAGGCAGGCAAAAGGCGTATCAGGATAAACAGGATACACATGGAAGACGATGCAGGGAAGCTGATCCACGACGAGTTGCGCCCCGTCAGCTACGTGGATCTAAACCGCACCGGAACCCCGCTGATCGAGATAGTAAGCGAGCCAGACATAAGGACTCCAGAGGAGGCAGCCAGTTATCTGAAAAAGATCAGGCAGCTTGTCCGATACCTCAAGATAAGTGATGGAAACATGGAGGAGGGAAGCCTCAGGTGCGATGCAAACATCAGCCTAAGGCCAAGGGGCAGGAAGGAGCTGGGCACAAAGGCAGAGCTAAAAAACATGAACTCCTTCAGGCATGTCCAAAAGGCACTTGAGTATGAGATAAGGCGTCAGAGCGCACTCCTGCTTGATGGCACAAAGATTATCCAGGAAACCAGGCTTTATGACGCCTCAAAAGGGGTTACCCATTCAATGAGAGGTAAGGAAGAGGCCCACGACTACCGTTACTTCCCTGACCCTGATCTTGTCCCAATAAAGATTGATGACACATGGCTTGAGCAGGTGAGGAAGTCTTTGCCTGAGCTGCCAGATGCGAAAATGGGCCGCTTTATGGAAGAATATGGCCTTCCTGAATACGATGCCAAGGTACTTACAAACAGCATTGAGCTTGCGGATTATTTCGAGCAGGCGGTAAGGCTCTATCCAAAGGCCAAGAAGGTGAGCAACTGGATAATGGTCGAGCTGCTGAAGCTTACCAAAAAGGACGATCACGACCTTTCAAAGTGCAACGTGACCCCACAGGTTCTTGCAGAACTGCTTTCTCTCATAGACAAGGGCACCATTAGCAACAAGATAGCCAAGAAGGTCTTGGAGGAGGTCTTTGAAAAGGGTGGCTCTCCCTCACAAATCGTAGAAAGGGAGGGTCTTGCCCAGGTTAGCGACCAGTCCGAGCTTTCGGCCATAGTTGAGCAGGTGGTACAAGATAACCCCAAGGAGGTGGAAAAGTACCGGGCAGGAAAGAAAAAGGTCATGGGCTTTTTTGTTGGCCAGGTCATGCGGAAGACTAAGGGCAAGGCCAATCCACAGATGGTCAACGAGCTTCTTAGAAAACTGCTGGATGAAAATTAACAACTACCTTGAATTCATAAGAATCGCTTGGACTTTCGTTGTATGATGATATATGGCGCAAGATATGGATAGAATCCTTGGGCTTCTTAAAGAGGCAGGTAGCCAGATAGTGCCTTTTAAATGGGATGGCGAGGATTTTTTCCTCCTTGACCAAAGGCTTTTGCCAGAAAAAGAGGAGTGGATCTGCTGTAAAACCTGGCAAGATGCGGCAGCGGGCATAAAAGACATGGTAGTACGTGGGGCGCCTGCCATTGGAATAACCGCTGCCTTTGCTGTGGTCCTTGCTATCAGGCAGTATGCAAAGGGGAAAGAGGCCCAGGAATCCATAGCAATAGCAGCTCGCAAGATAGAGGCATCAAGGCCCACGGCCATAAACCTGATTTGGGCAGTAAGGCGGATGCTAAAAAGCCTTGAAGGCACCAGCCGGGAAAATCTATACGAACGTAGCGTCTCAGAGGCCCTTTCCATATGGGAGGAAGACGTACGGGCAAACATCGCCATGGGCCTTCATGGAGGCAAGCTTATTGAGGAAGGCACCGGTGTTTTGACCCATTGCAACGCCGGGGCCCTTGCAACAGGCGGTTACGGCACAGCCCTTGGCGTCATAAGGGGCGCCATAAGGCTTGGCAAGCACATAGAGGTCCATGCCGATGAGACAAGGCCCTGGCTGCAAGGAGCCAGGCTCACTGCCTGGGAACTTATTCAGGACGGAATAGAGGTTAGTCTAAACGTGGATATGGGTGCAGGCGTACTCCTTAAGGCTTCCAGAATAGGGGCTGTAGTAGTCGGGGCGGATCGGATAGCTGCAAATGGAGACGTTGCCAACAAGATCGGGACCTATACCCTGGCTGTCCTTTGCAAGGAAAATGGTGTCCCTTTCTATGTTGCTGCCCCCTCTTCCACCTTTGATCATCATTGCAGTTGCGGAGACGAGATTCCAATTGAAGAGCGGCCAGGAGAGGAAGTTGTAAAATGCAGAGACAGACAAGTAGCTGCAAAAGGTGTTAGGGTATTCAATCCGGTTTTCGATGTGACCCCTAACGAACTGGTCACTGCCATCGTAACCGAACAGGGGGTTTTGAGGCCGCCCTATGACAAGTCTATATCAACTCTCCCCCATTGATCACCTGCTTAGTACAGTGGCAAATTCCCTCGACGCCCATACGAGTGCACTCTTTCTGACTCATCCTGGCAACAGGCTTCGTCTCGTTTCCTTCCACAGCCTTTCCAACAAGGTGAAGAAAGCGGCGATCATAAAAAAGGGGCAAGGGCCTGTAGGCTGGGTCATGAGGGAACAGAGGCCTGTTAACATCTGCCGTTTTACTAAGGGCGCAAGAAATATCGGGATCTATGGAGATGATGTTGACATAAAGTCCCTCATAGCGGTCCCTCTGCCGTCAGAACTGGGTGTGCTCATGGCAGACAGTAAGACAAGGCTTAAGTTTACAGACAAGCATCTAAATATTTTGATATCTTTTGGACAGTGCGCTGTTCATCTGTTGCAGGCAGCAAGACTTAAGGCAGAAAACAGTTTGCTTCGAAGGCTCCTTTTGTGGGACCCACAGGGTCCAAATGAATTCGAGAATGCGGTACGGGAGCTTATGGCCACTCTTTCCATGGAGAATTGCATATTATTAAGACGTGTGCATGACAAGGGCTTTTTCAGGATTGCTACAATTTTCGGACAGGTGTCAAAAGAGTATACATCTACTGTGATGGGGAAGAGGTTTTCCCTTGACAGCGGTGTTGGGGGATGGATATTTCGACATTCCAAGGATATCCTTTTAAGGAGATTTGGATCCGATCCTGATCGTAGTTTTTTGATCGAAAGGGGTGAGGAGATAGAGCCAAAAAGCACGGTCCTCGGGCTTTATTTCCCGTCTGATAAGACCCAGGTATTCGAGGTTGAACACGTGGTGATCTTTGCCGGTAGTGGTGATCCAGGGTATTGGCCCAAGGAATTGCCAGAAGCAGTGAAAAAGAGGATAGAAAGGGTGGCTCCGTGGCGCTAAGTGCAGTCAAGAATCTTATAAAACAGGATGTGGCAATAGACCTTGGTACAGCCAACAGCCTTATCTATCTACAGGGCAAAGGCATAGTGCTCAATGAGCCTACGGTGATAGCCGGAAACAATCTTGGTGAGCCAGTTGCAGTTGGGCGAAAGGCCAAGGCGTATCTTGGAAAGACCCCGCCTGGGATGATAGTAAAAAGGCCAATGAAGGCAGGGGCGGTGGAGGATGTAAATGCCGTATCCATATATCTACGTCACATTGTTGAGATGGCAAGGAAAAGGCGGCCTTTGTTTTCTTCAAAGGTGATCATCTGCATCCCTTCAAAGCTAACCCAGGTGGAAAAACGGGCAGTGCTCGATGCGGCCTCGGATGCGGGTTTCAAAAAGGCGTTCTTGCTCGAAGAGGCTATGGCCGCAGCAATCGGTGCAGGGATAGACGTATCTGGCAAAAGGCCCGCCATGGTTGTGGATATGGGTGGTGGGACAACCGAGGTGGCAGTGATCTGCCGGATGGGCTATCTCGTTTCAGACTCTCGCCGGATAGGTGGAGATGATCTGGATGAGGCCCTTTGTAGCTATATGCTAAAAAGATATGGCCTTAGAATTGGGCCAAATTCGGCAGAACGCCTTAAATGGGATATTGGTGCCGCAGACAGCCAAGAGGCAGAAAAACTTCCCAATTGCAGGGTTGGAGGGCAAAATGTGGTGCGTCAAAGCCCTGCCGTTGTGGACGTGACCCCTTCGGAGGTTTATCACTGTCTTTCCGGCATAATCAGAGAGATGGCCTTGGCGGTCAAGGACGTATTCACAAGGCTTGAGCCAGAGGTGCAGGAATTTATCCGGGAAGATGGCATCTATCTTACTGGCGGCACAAGCCTTTTAAGGGGAATGGATAAAAATGTCTCAAGGGAGGTGGGTACACGGGTGAACATGGTTCCAAGCCCTCTGGAAACTGTCGTTCTCGGGGCAGGCCAAGTCCTTTCGGCCCTAAGGGCATACGAACCTGTTTTTTCAAACTAACCCTTACAAAATGGTGGAAAGAGCATTGAAGCACAGCAAAAACGCCCATTATGTCTCTGTGGTGGTACCCGTTTATAATGAAGAGGAAAACGTCTCCGAGCTTGTTGAAAGGATACATAAAAGTCTTTCTGCTGCAGGATTTTCCTTTGAGATAATCGTGGTGGATGATGGCAGCACCGACCGGACAGCCGATGTTCTAAAGGCCATCAAAGAAAAATATCCAGAGCTTAAGATCGTTATATTCAGGAGAAACTTCGGTCAAAGTGCGGCTATGACTGCAGGATTTGACATTGCAAAGGGAGATGTGGTGGTCACCATGGATGGGGACCTTCAAAATGACCCTTCAGACATCCCAGGTATGGTGCGAAAGCTGGAAGAGGGATTCGATGTGGTTGCAGGTTGGAGGAAAGACAGAAAGGATGCCTTCATTTCAAGGCTTCTGCCTTCGAAAATAGCAAACTGGCTTATTGGAAAAACCACAGGTGTCAGGCTCCACGACTATGGTTGCTCCCTAAAGGCCTACAGAAAGGAAATTTCAAAAAACCTTCTTCTTTATGGTGAACTTCACAGGTTCATTCCCGTGCTTGCAAGCCTTCAGGGAGCAAAGATTACTGAGATGGTTGTTGCTCACCATCCGAGGCTTAAGGGGAAGAGCAAATACGGTATCGGAAGGACTTTCAGGGTGCTTCTTGATCTGATACTCATGCTCTTTTTTCAGAAATTTGCCACTCGCCCTCTCCAGTTCTTTGGTTCGGCTGGAGGGCTTATGTTTGCTGCCGGCCTTCTAATAGACCTTTACCTGAGCTTTGAAAAACTGGTACTTGGAAGAGAAATTGGCGGAAGGCCCCTCCTACTCCTCGGTATGCTCCTTATCCTGTCAGGCCTGATACTTTTTGGCATTGGCCTTCTTGCAGAACTTGTCATAAGGACCTACTACGAGGCAAGCGGAAAGCGGATCTATGCCATACGGGAGATAATACAATGACGCACCTTGCGCACCTTTTGCCTCGTTTTTTGCCTCTTGAAACACAAATTTCTGGAGCGACCCTCATAATTGGAAAGATTTAAAACAGTTGGAAAATTCCTGGCAAGGCTTTTTATCAGCGCTGCCATACTTTTATGGCTTTTTTCCCGAATAGATGCTGCTGCGGTTTTTGGTGCCTTTTCACGGATTCCACTGCCAATATGGCTTGTGGCCTTTCTCCTCTACCTGTTATCCCAGGTCATTAGCAGCCTCAGATGGTTTGTAATCGGATGTGCCCTTGGATTTGGTGGCAGGTTTATCACCTATCTCAAGTTTTATTTCGTAGGGATGTACTTCAATCTCTTTCTTCCATCTGCCATTGGAGGGGACGTGTTAAAGGCATTTTTCCTTTCAAAAAGGGGAAATGGCAAGCTAAAGGCCACTTACTCCATATTTGCAGACAGACTCTTTGGTCTCTGGGCAATGTTCATCATTGGTGCATTGGCTGTAACTATCCATGATGCGGCTCTTCCATCAAAATGGCGCAATATCCTTTTTTTTCTTGCCCTTTCAATGACAATAGGTGCCCTTTTCATGCCCTTTTTCAAACGGTTCATAAGCCGGCTTTACGACTCCTTTAAAGGCAAAGGGGGACTGGCGTTCAAAATAGTATCGGCACTCGAATACATGCTCGTTTTTTGGAAACATCCAAGAAGCCTATTTACTGCCCTTGGCCTTTCCCTTGTTTTACAGTTTCTTGGCATGACAGCGGCATACCTTTTGGGCAGGGGCCTAGGAATCCATCTTGATTTTGCCTTTTATCTGAGCGTGTTGCCTCTTATAGCAATACTTACGGTTCTGCCAATAAGCTTTAGCGGCCTTGGGGTTAGGGAGGGGGGCTTTATCTACTTTTTTCACCTTCGCGGAGTCCCTTTGGAAAAGGCACTTGCCTTGAGCCTAAGTGTGTTTGCCATTCAGGCAGCTGCTGCCCTTTGCGGCGGAGTAGGCTACATGTTTGGGATCCACAGGAAGGAACTCGAGGAAAGATCATGAAGGGACGTAAACTTTGGCAAATGGCCTGCACCAAGGTCCTTCAAGATCCATCCAAGGCCATTTTAATCCTCCTTGGAGGCATCTTTCTTATCCGTTTGATCTTTCTTATTTTAAGCCCTCTTGAGCTTTCTCCAGATGAGGCCTACTACTGGGACTGGTCGAGGCATCTTGACTGGGGTTATTACAGCAAACCCCCAATGGTTGCGTGGCTGATAGGTCTTTCCACATCCGTTTTGCCAGTAACGGAATTTGGTGTCCGTTTCCCAGCGGTGATGCTCAGTGTCTTTACGTGCCTTGCCATCTTTTTTACCGCAAGGCTTATGGCTGACCAAAGGGCAGGCCTTCTGGCAGCCCTTTCATACAGTGCCACCATAGGATCTGCCGTATCTGGTTATATCATGACCATAGACGCACCCCTTCTTTGTTTTTACGCATGGACCCTGTACTTTCTTTACAAGGCGGCAGATTCTTCAAAAAAGGCAGATGGCACAGCAGGCAGCCTTTTGCATTGGCTGGCAGCCGGATTTTTTTGCGGCCTCGGGCTTCTTTCCAAACAGACCATGGTTGCCCTTAGCCTGTCTTCTGTATTGTTCCTTTTGTCTTTTCTTGGAATAAAAAAGACCTTCAGGACAAAAGGGGTTTATTGGTTCTATGGAGTGCAGGCAACAATGCTAATTCCCTTTCTGTTTTGGAACTGGCAACACGGATGGATAACATTTGTACACACTGCCCACCATTTTGAAGGTGCAGAAAGGGCCACGACAGTGCATGTTTCCACCTTTTTAGAGCTTATTGGCTCCCAGGCGGTAATAATTACTCCCCTTGTCTTCATCCTTGTCATCTGTGCATCCTTTGATGGACTTGTTACGGCTCTAAGGGGCCCCTTTCGAAAAGATGGTCAGTGCCTTTTGGGGCCTGTTCTTCTTCTTGAGCTTAGCGGCTTTTTCCCACTTCTTGCGATATTTTTCCTAAGTTTTATCCAGAGAATAAATGCCAACTGGCCAGCGCCTTTCTACCTTTCACTTTGCATACTCCTTGGTCTGTGGATAGAAAGCCCCTCATTGCAGCAAGTTAAAAGGCTCAAAAGATGTAAGAGGCTTTTCAAAACAGCCATTAAGACGGGTTTCATCTTTGTTGCCATCTTGTACGTTTTGCCCTTTGTCTTTTCTCATCCATCCCTTTCAGGTACAAGCTTTGATCCCACCGTCAGGTTAAAAGGATGGAAGGCCCTTGCGGCTAAGGCAGACTCATTACTTCTTACAGTTCCCCGGCCTGAAAAGACATTTGTGATTGCAAGAAGGCGCCAGAGCGCAAGCGAACTTGCCTTTTACATGAAGGGGCAGCCGCATGTATATAGATGGAATGGGCCCAGAGGCAAGATAAAGAGCCAGTACGAGCTTTGGGAAGGACCCCTTGCTGACAAATCAGGCTGGGATGCCTTGGTCATAGTGGATGCCCAAAAGGGCCTTGACCATCTGGATGAATGTTTTTCATCCTTTGTTCGTTTGAAGGAGATAGAGATAAGGCTTGGTGAAAAGACGGTTAGGACATTCAATGCGTATCTTGGAAAGGGGCTTATCAAATGGGCGAGATAGCTTGCCTTTTGAACACGGTTCATTCAATGGATGTATCTCTTTTTCTCATGATAAATCATACCCGAAACGGCTTTTTGGACTGGTTAATGGTCAGGATTTCTGACTTTGGCCTTTTTGCCCCGCTAATAGGGGCATTCTTGCTCTACCGGTTCATAAGGGGCAGTAACAGGGAAAGGGCCATGTGGTTGGCAGGTATTCTTGCCATTATCGCCAGTGACGCCCTTTGTGCCCGTGTCATTAAGCCCCTTGTCGGTCGCATGAGGCCCTATTTGAGCCTTGATCACATCTACGTTTACAAGTCTGGAAAGTGGATACTTACCACACCGGAATTTCGGGAGGCTGTCAAAAAGAGTTTGTCTTTTCCATCCTGTCATGCAACAAATATGTGGACTGCAGCCTTTTTCATATGGGGCTGGAATCGGCTCTACGCCCTTCCGGTCTTTCTTTTGGCCTTTTTAGTGAGTTACTCAAGAATATATCTTGGTGTCCACTATCCATTGGACTGTCTTGGTGGTATGCTCGTAGGGCTTTTGTGGGGGACTCTTATTGTACTCATTGTCAAAAGGATGATACGTTTATGGAACAATGTAGGTAACGAACCGTAAAAACAATACGGAAGATTTGCCAAGGGTATGTTTCATGTTTAATGTTTTGGAAGCATAAAAAGCAGGAGGTGAGAGCATGACCAGTTATTCCAAGGATTTTGAAAAGGCCCTTGAGATAGGGCGTCCGCCAAATGTCAGGAAGCTCTTTCCAAATTCAAAGGCCTTACTTGTCAGCGGAAAGGTTGTGGACAGGGCCCTTCTTAAAAAGGGCAAGGCCATGACAATTGCAGCAAATGCAAGAAATTATATCATAATAAGGGGTGTGCTTGCTGCTGCTCAACGGGCAAATGCCACAGTGATAATAGAGATTGCCCGTTCAGAAGGCGGAGCCAATGCCTACTGTGCAACCAACTTCTGGAACATTGCAAGACGGGTGGATCAGGTTGCCAACGAGCTTGGAATTACCGTTCCCATAGCGATTCATGCAGATCACTATGGAATCAAGAAACGGGAAGACATAGAGCCTGCCAAGGTGGAGATCCCCACCCTTTTTGAAGCAGGTATCACCTCCATAGCAATAGACGCTTCTCATCTGCCAGACGACGATAACCTCCTTGCCAACATAGAACTCAACCCCTATGTGCCCAAGTGGGCTGGTCTTGAGACAGAGGTTGGGGAAATAAAGGGAAAGGAGGGGCTTTCCACTGTGGAAGAGGCCCTCTTTCTCATTCAGGGCCTAAATGCCCATGACATCTTCCCAGACTGGATCGCATTAAACAATGGTACGACCCATGGAATCCAGGCCAGTGATCAGGGCATCCAGGTGGATCTTACTGCAAAGATCCATGAGGCCCTTACACCTTACAAGGTCTCTGGTGCCCAGCATGGAACCTCAGGAAACAATTCTGAAAGGCTTAGACAGATTGCGGAAAAGACGCGCACCACAAAGGCCAATGTGGCAACGGCCCTGCAAATGATAAGCTGGGGTGTAAAGGTTGATGATTATGGCAATGCGGTAATGGACGAAAATGGCGAGTTCATAAAGATTAAAGATCAGGGAGTGACAGAGGAGCTTTGGGAGGAGATGAAGGCGTATGCAAAAGAGCGAGGCTGGAAGGGCGGTGCATACAAGAAGCTTAATCTTCCCTTTGAAAACAAGATAATGGGTCAGCCAAAGAACATCCGTGAACGTATGGCAAAGGGTGTTGAGGAATTCGTCTATGATCTTCTGACAAATGTCTTTAACGCTGCTGACACAGCCCCTATTGCCCAGGAGATAATCCTTGAAAAGGGCTCATACGACATAGGCCCAAAGGCCCAGCGAATAGAAGATCCTTCTGAGTGGACCCCTGAAAAGATACGGCAGAAGGCAAAGAGCCTTAATACAGACAAGGGGCCAAGCGGGGATTTTGACGACTAAGTGTGAGGATTACAGGAGGAGACTTTCGGGGCAGGCGGATCTCCTGCCCCAGAGGCAGGAAAGTACGCCCAACAACAGACCGGGTTAGAGAGGCACTTTTTGATATCCTTTCTGCCAACTATGTCCGTGACTGGTCCAAGGTCAAAGTCATGGACCTTTTTGCAGGTACTGGTGCCCTTGGCCTTGAGGCCCTTTCAAGAGGCGCAAAAAGTTGTATCTTTGTAGAAAAAGACAGAAACACCCTGCAATTTTTGAAAAAAAATCTCGCTCTTCTTGCAAGAGATGAAATTCAAAGGTTGATGGTGGTTCTATCGGATGTGTATCCATTTTTGCAAGATGGATTTGCATTTCAAAAAGGGTTTTTCCCAGTAGAGATTGTTTTTGCTGATCCACCTTATGGCAAGGGGCATATGGAAAGGTTGCTCAGGGCACTGTCTGAGAACAGGGCCATACTTGATAGAAACGGGCTTCTTGTTGTTGAGGAGGACAAAAGGGCAGGTTTTTTTGATGTTGAGCCCTATGGATTTGAAATCCTGATGATGCGCACCTATGGGGATACGGCCCTATTTTTCATGAAAAGGAACAACAATGACTAAGAAAAGGATAATAGTCTATCCTGGAACCTTTGACCCTGTTACTTATGGTCATATTGATCTTATCAACAGGGCGCTTCGAATCTTTGACAAGGTCATTGTGGCTGTTGGACAAAATCCTGCAAAGACCCCACTTTTTACCATAGATGAACGTATCGATATGATAGAAAGATCCCTTAGCCCTTCACAAAATGTGGAAGTTGAGGCATTTGACAGCCTGCTTGTAGATTATGCAAGAGAAAAGGGTGCCTGTGCCATACTAAGAGGGCTTAGGGCCGTGTCTGATTTCGAATTTGAGCTTCAACGGGCAATAATGAACAGGAAGCTTGACAGGAACATCGAGACAGTCTTCTTGATGACAGGTTTTCGTTGGATATACATAAGCTCAACCATTGTAAAGGAAGCGGCCCAGTTTGGAGGAAGCCTCGAAGGCCTTGTGCCGCCCCATGTAGAGGAGGCCATGAAACAAAAGTTTGGCCTTGCTTAGAATCCACGGTGACTTACTGGAACCTAATGGATGAGAAACAGGTTAAGTATAAGTTGATGATTAGTACGGGTAACTTATAGCAGGGCTTATTTGGGGCATGATATCACCTTTTGTACGTGCGCATAACAAGATATTTCTTTTATCTTGGCCCATAGATGCTGTCAGTAAACGCTCTCTCCTTATCAGGAGCTGTTGGCGCTTTTTAGGAAACGACAAGCAGCCTCGGGAAAGAAAAGGACAGATACGTCCATATCTTGCCTTCTTACAAGTGCTGAAAGCTGCAAAAAACAGGTTGCGCAAAATGTTAACAACGCTTTTGCATCAGAACCTTTGATCTGCTCAACCTTGGCCTCTT
>JALSQG010000055.1 GCA_026985565.1 Deltaproteobacteria bacterium | reverse complement strand
GACGTTGAGGCAACGAGGATTTTCTTTTTGTACTTATTGGCAAGTTTAAGGGCCGTCTCTGTCCCAAGGATGTTTGTTTCTATGGATGAAAGGGGATTTTCCAAAACATGTTTCACACCGACCGCTGCTGCAAGATGAACTATGCAGTCGCACTCTGATATGAGCCTGTCCATGACATCTTGATTCAAGATGGTATCAATGGTGTAGCTGAATGACTTGTTGTCAAAAAGATGGGAAATATTATCGAGACTGCCTGTAGAAAGGTCGTCTATTACAGAAACCTCTTCCCCTTTTTCAAGAAGATAGTCGCACAAATTTGACCCTATAAACCCGGCTCCACCAGTGACAAGGATTTTCATCAACTTCCCCTATATGACATAAAAACCATCGTGCACCATCAATTCGAATCAACGCTACTGTGATAAGTTAATGTCCAATTATTTTAAGAAATGATAATGTGTTAGTTTTACCGCATCACTAAACCAGTTTCAACACATCACATACCAAAATGTGCTATTGTGGTATTTGCCAAAAAGAAGCTACTTGAGTTTTATCCCCATTAATCCCAGATTATGCAATTGGCGAGTTTGCCCAAGATGAGAGGCGCGAGGGGCGAAGACGTACTTAGGTTAGGTACTTCGAGCCCCGAGCAACAAAGCAGATTGGGCAAAATGGCCAATCCCGGAGGGCTGCAAAAGAGGGCAAAAAAAGCGTGAATATTGCTTCACCAAAAAGGTGAATATCAAGCAACTGGCTATTGATAGACAATTAGTTAATATAAAAAGAAAATTCACTTTTGCCCTCTTTCGTAGTGCATAATCTGGGTTAATGGGCTTACGAGATCGAGAGGCAGCTATGGATAAAGTGCCGGTCTATCAAGACCAACTTCTTCCTTGAAGCCGGCCATGATGTTCATATTCTGGACCGCTTGTCCGGAGGCCCCCTTACAAAGGTTGTCTATAGCAGATATCAGAATGACCCGCCCTGTCCTTTCATCAAGCCTAAGCCCTATGTGGCACATGTTTGTGCCCCTGACACTCAGCACGTTTGGAAATACACCCTCGGGCAAGACCTTTACGAAAAATGTATTTTCATAAAAAGAGCGTAATATTCCTCGAAGGTCCTTTTCACCAACCTGTCCACTTGTGTTTGCATATATTGTGGTAAGAATGCCCCTGCTCATTGGCACAAGATGCGGGGTAAAATTGATGCGAATTTTTTTACCAGCTGCCACTCCAAGCTCCTGCTCGATTTCTGGAGTATGTCTGTGCTTGGCGATCTTATATGCCTTAAAGCCTTCGTTGACCTCGCAGAAAAGCGTTGCAACATTTGCCCCGCGCCCAGCCCCACTTGTGCCAGACTTTGAATCCACGATGATCGTCTCTGGGTCAATAAGGCCTTTTGCCAAAAGTGGGACAAGTGGCAAGATTGCACTTGTTGGATAGCAGCCAGGATTGGCGACAAGACGCGCAGATGAGATAGCATCTCGATAAAGTTCTGGCAGACCATAGACAGCCTCCTTGAGGTACTGCGGACAGGCATGCCTCTGGTACCATCTTTCATATACATCCTTGTCCCTGATTCGAAAATCTGCAGAAAGATCAATGACCTTTAGGCCCTCGTCAAGGAGGGAAGGAACGACTTCCATGGCTGTCTGATGCGGTACGCAGGTGAAAACGTACTCTGCATCCTTGGATAGGTTATCAACGGAGGGGGCAACAAATTCAAGGTCGGAATAACCGATAAGGGATGGGAAGACATCACACACCTTTTTGCCTGCCATTTTTCTTGACGTGACAGAAACCACCTCGCAATAAGGATGATTTGAAAGAATTCTGAGAAGTTCGACCCCCGTATAACCAGAACCGCCTAAAATGGCTACCTTGATCTTCATCTTGCGTCCTCCTTGGCCGCTGCGGCGTTAGCAAACCCTCATGGAACAAAAAAGGGAAGGCTGAGCCTTCCCTATATTTTGGATAAATCTTGAACACTTCCTGTATTAACGTTTTGAGTATTGGTACCTCTTTCTTGCTCCTGCAAGGCCATATTTCTTTCTTTCCTTGACCCTTGCATCCCTTGTGAGCAGCCCTGCCTTTTTTAAAGCAGGTCTAAGCTCTGGATCCATAGTCTGCAAGGCCCTGGCGATGCCATGCCTTAAGGCCTCGGCCTGACCATTTTTCCCTCCACCCTTGACCGTGGCTTTAACGTCAATCTTTCCAAGTGTATTGGTTACCTCAAAAGGTTCACTGACAACCAACCTGGCAACTGCAATATCGAAATAGTCATCAAAGTCTCTACCGTTTACTGTGATCTTACCAGTGCCAGGTGCTATCCACACCCTTGCAACAGCACTTTTTCTTTTCCCTGTGGCGTAAAAAGTATCCATAATCCATATCCATCCATTCTGAGTTAAACTTCAAGAGGTTCGGGCATCTGGGCCTGATGTGGATGTTCCGAACCCTTATAAACCTTGAGCTTCTTAAGTTGCTGTCTTGCAAGCTTATTTTTAGGAAGCATACGCCTGACCGCCAGCTTGATGACATCCTCAGGCTTTTTTTCCAGCATCTGCCTTGCGGTCATGCTCTTAAGACCGCCTAAGTAACCAGAATGCTTATGATACATCTTCTGATCAAGCTTTCTACCGGTTAGTCTCACCTTCTCGGCGTTCACAACGATTATGAAATCACCCGTGTCAAGATGTGGGGTGAAATCAGGCCTGTGTTTTCCGCGAAGTCGCAAGGCAATTTGTGTTGCCAGACGGCCAAGCACCTTGTCCGTGGCATCAACCACATACCATTTCTTTTCTATTTCGTTGACCTTTGGTAGCGGGGTCTTCATCTTCGGCTCCTTGCTATTGACACACTTATCTTGTCTGCCCATTAAAAATGGCATTCGGATTTCTAAATGAATCTTTTCAACTTGTCAAGGCAAAAAGATTGCGGAACCTGCCTTTTTCGATTTAACCTTTAATAAAAAAGGAGTAAATTTGTGGATCCTATCAATGCCCTTGAGGCCATCTATGATTTTTTTGACCAATTCTTAAAAGGAACCCCCCTTGCCTGCAAGAAGGGATGCAGCATATGTTGTACTACCAACGTGTCAATGACAACCCTCGAGGCACAGCATATCATTGCCTCTGGGCTCTTAAACGATGATTTGATTTCAAGGATCAAGGAGGCTGCATCCCGTCCCCATTTCGTGCCAAGCACCACCATCAATACATCAGCTGCCATGTGCCTTTCAGAAAACGAGATGCCAGAGGAAAGCTCGCCCATAACCTTTGACCCTTGCCCACTTCTTACCAGCCAAGGTCTCTGCCCTATCTATGAGGCAAGGCCCTTTTCGTGCAGGGCTATGAGTTCGGAGACACTGTGTACCCAAGGGGGAGAGGCCTATATGGCGCCATTTCTTGTAACTGTAAATCTTGCCCTCTACCAGATCTTAGAACACATTGATCAAGCCGGTTGGTATGGAAACATGCTGGATGTCTTGACCCTTGTCCTTGATGATGAGCATGAAGATCGTGGCAAGACGGCTGTTGCAATGAAGGGAAAAGTAAAGACCAACCGCCCTCTTCCCTGCTTTATCGTCCCGCCAGACGAAGTAATGAGATTTAAATCCTTTATGAGAAGGCTTTCTAAAAAACAAATAGGAGGAAGCGGTAAGACGGTTGGCCACTTGCTTCCTGATGACTGGAAGATACTTACTTAAGGTTTCGTGGCTTTAAAAAAACAGCAAGGCCTTAGCAAAAACAGCAGGCCTTGCTAACTGTTTAACCATAGGCATGGGTGCCAAGGATACATTTGATCCCGTATTTTTCTTCCACTGTTTTCTTGAATTGTTCAAAATCGTGGTTTTTGCACATGGGCTGGGCCTTTACCATGCAGTTACTCAGATGCACGGCATCTACCTTTACGTTTTTTATTACCATGCCAATATTGTTGATAGTGGCCCGGCCTGGACATTTGCATCTTAAAAATCCCACGAGTACAGGATCATCGTATTGGGCAAATTCTCCGTTTTTCTCCTTAACGGCATTAATGCACTTGTATTCGCCAGGGCAGCCATAACCGGCATCCATGTAAGAGCCGCAACCAATTACGAGAATATTCATGGCCTGTTACCTCCCCGCATGTGGAATTATTTCTTTCGATATTACTCCCTGGAGATAATTTTTCAACAAGGAAATGGGCATAAGACCAAAATAATTTCTATCTAAGGGAACAAATATCCCGGTCCGTCTCCTCTACCCACGCCATAAACAGCTCATAACTTATGGCCACAATTACAGCACCCAGAAAAAGACCTATGATGCCTGAAACCATCAGCCCTCCCAGTGCCCCAAGAAGGATTACCAACATTGGTATACGAACACCCCGGCCCATTAAAAGGGGTTTAAGAAAGCTGTCACTTGCACTTACCATCATACACCAGATCAAAAAGATGACAGCAGAGGCGGTATCCTTTGTGATGAAGGCCCAGCCTGCCACTGGGCCAAGGATTAGAATAGTAGGGAGCTGGATAACTGCGCATACAAGGACCAGAACCGCCCAAAGGCCCTTAAAAGGCACACCCATTATCATCATGCCTATGGCCGAAAGAACAGACTGTATTATGGCAACTCCAACGACACCCAGCATGACGGCCCTGATGGTCGCAGTTGCAAGGGCCATTATCTCAGGACCTTTTTCTCCTGAAAAGCGACACATGATACGTCTGGTGGCAATGGAGGCCTTTTGCGCATTTGCAAGAAGTGCAGAGGCGATAATGATTGATACCACAAACAGAAATACTGCCTTTATCCCACCACCTACCAGACCAATGAGGTAAAGGGCGGTGCTCTTTAGCTGGGGCTCAAACTGTTTAACAAGGGTGCTGAGGTTTTCAGTTGCAAGGCCCCAAAGCTTAGCAGCCACTGGCCCCAAAATAGGCCAACCATCGATGTTATTTGGTGGTGGTGGAATGGTCAGATGTACCTTGTGAATATTCTTAATATAGGGTTGAAGCGCCTGAAAAGATGAGGTGGAAAAGAGTACCACTGGCACAACCAAAGTAACAATCACAACCAGGGCAAAAAGTACAGAGACGAGTTTTCTGCGATTACCCAAGGCATGAGAGACCCTTGTTACAAAAGGTTCCACTGCAATGGCGATAATGACGCCCCATATAAGAGGCACGAGAAAGGGCCTTATTATTTGATAGGTCCAGATCACAAGTGCGGCAACCACTGCGATCCTTATGGTCGCCTCCATGGCATTTTTTTCAAAGCTTCTGTTCTCTTTCATTTGTTGTGCCTCTGAAACAAGACTATTCAATCAAGCCATTGTGAGCAGCGGAGAATATCTGAGCCACCATGGAGGGTGGCACAAAAAGGTTTCTTTTCCATATGGCCATGAAATAGTTTTGTAACGATGCGTCTCTTGCCTTTATTTTATTGACGTATATCTACTTTTTAATGATAATGCGACTGATTACAGCCACAATTTAGGGTAATTCTAACAAGATGATCAATGCTGCAGAAATGGAAAACACCCACTTTGACAAAAAAGATAAAAAATTTATGAGACTGGCCCTTAATCTTGCCCAAAAGGGCCTTGGTTATACCAATCCAAATCCGGCAGTGGGTGCAGTAATTGTCAAAGACAATGAGGTGGTAGGAAAGGGCTGGCACAAAAAGGCAGGTCAGGCCCACGCAGAGGTCAATGCCATAAAGGATGCAGGAGACAGGACCAAAGGTGCCACCATCTATGTTACCCTTGAGCCGTGCAACCATACGGGAAAAACCCCACCATGCACACAGGCCATAATGGATGCTGGAATAAGAAGGGTGGTAGTAGGTGCTACTGACCCGAATCCAAAAGTAAAGGGTGGTGGATTGCAATTCCTTAAAGAACAAGGCGTAGAGGTGGCATATGGGCTCCTTGAAAAAGAATGCAGGCTACTTATAGCGCCCTTCTCAAAGCATATGAAAACAGGCCTCCCCTGGGTAAGGGCAAAGGTGGCAAGCAGCCTTGATGGCAGGGTGGCAACACGCACGGGCCATTCAAAGTGGATAACCAACGAAAAGGCCAGGGCCTTTGGCCAGAGGCTTCGTCAGTGGAGCGATGCCATCCTTGTTGGTAAGGGCACGGTAATAGCCGATGACCCAGCTCTAACATTTAGAAGAAAAGGTTGGCCTGCCAAAAGACTTCTTCGCATAGTAGTGGATTCAAGGCTTTCCCTTCCTGCCAACCTTAATGTCTTCAATGTATCTGTTACAAGTCCGACTCTGGTTGCAACTGTGAAAGGGACCTCGCATGAAAAACGAAGAAGGCTTGAGGCCAAAGGGGTAGAGGTTTTGGAGCTATCACCAGATGACAGAGGTCTTGTGGATACTTGCCAACTTGTTGAAATCCTTGGCAAAAGAGGGGTGCAGGCGCTTCTCGTTGAAGGTGGAGCAAAAATTCATGGTTCCTTCTGGGATCAAAACCTTGTGGACGAGGCCTTCTTTTTCTTTGCACCCATGGTGATTGGCGGAACAGATGCACCATCATCAGTTGCAGGTACTGGGGTAGAGAAGGTTACCGAGGCACCAAGGCTTTCTGATATCCAGATCAACCGTTTTGGTGACAACCTTCTCATAAGGGGAACGGTCACAGATATGGATGTTTTCTGGAGGCAATAATGTTTACTGGTATCGTGCAGGGGCTCGGCACTGTCACAGGCATAAGTCCAATAAAAAACGGGGTCCGCATGCTTCTCCGTCCCGACTTTAAAATAGAAGACCTGCAACTTGGAGAATCAATAGCCGTAAATGGTGTTTGTCTTACTGTCACAACCATCATATCAGAATCTTTCAGCGTGGACGTTTCGCCAGAAAGCCTTGAGCGTACAACACTTTCGTCTCTTCGAAAAAACGACAGGGTAAATCTTGAACGGGCACTTCGACTTTCAGATCGTCTTGGTGGCCACATCGTTAGCGGTCACGTAGATACTGTTGCAACTGTTGCAACCAGAGAAGAAAAGGGTGATTTCATATTCTTTTCCTTTTCCCTGGACCCCGCTCTTGACAAGTACATAATTGAAAAGGGTTCCATTGCCATTGATGGAATAAGTCTTACAGTAAATTCGTGCAGGCCCGGCAGTTTTTCAGTTGCCATCATTCCGCATACAGCCAAGATGACAACCCTTTCTTTCAGAAAGACTGGTGATAAGGTAAATATTGAGCTAGATGTTCTGGGAAAGTATATTGAAAAATTGCTGACCTTCTCTAAGAAGGACAAGGGGCAAGCAGAAAAGCCGGCCATGGATATGGATTTTCTGGCACGGCACGGCTTTATATAAAAATCTAAAAATTACAGGCAGGTAGATACAGATATGCCAGTTTCAAACATAGAAGAAGCAATTGAGGATATAAGAGATGGCAAGATGGTCATCTTAGTGGACGATGAAGACAGGGAAAATGAGGGTGACCTATGCATGGCTGCCGAAAAGGTTACCCCAGAGGCCATAAATTTCATGGCAAAATATGGGCGTGGCCTTATATGTCTGGCACTTGAAGGAGCCATAGTGGACAGGCTTGGCCTTCCCATGATGGCCTCAAAGAACACCAGTCGTTTTGGCACAGCCTTTACCGTTTCAATAGAGGCCAGACGCGGGGTGACAACCGGTATTTCTGCCCATGACAGGGCCACCACTATTAAAACCGTCATGAGGGATGACTG
Organism: Deltaproteobacteria bacterium; assembly: GCA_026985565.1. GTDB lineage: Bacteria > Desulfobacterota > Dissulfuribacteria > Dissulfuribacterales > QOAL01 > JAADCZ01. The sequence continues at coordinate 7,410 of JALSQG010000055.1, read as the reverse complement.
CACCCCTGATGACATTGCAACGCCAGGGCACGTGTTTCCTCTAAGGGCCAGGGATGGAGGCGTTCTCGTTCGCGCTGGCCAAACAGAGGGATCTGTGGATCTTGCGCGTCTTGCAGGCCTAAAGCCGGCAGGGGTCATATGTGAGATAATGAAGGATGATGGCACCATGGCGCGTATGCCTGATCTTGAGGTATTTGCAGAGGAACATGGCCTCAAGATAGTCACCATTGCTGATCTTATTGCCTACAGACTAAAGAACGAGAGCCTGGTTAAAAGAGAGGTGGAGACCAGGCTTCCCTCTGCCTATGGTGGGGAATGGAAACTAATTGCTTACACGTCCCTGCTTGATAAACATGAACATATTGCACTGGTGCTCGGAGATCCAAATTTTGCCCCTGACGACAGGATACTCGTGCGGGTACACTCAGAATGTTTGACAGGAGATGTATTTGGTTCCCTCAGATGCGACTGCGGTCCCCAGCTAAGACATGCCATGATGCAGATAGGCAGGGAGGGACGCGGCGTGCTTCTTTACATGAGGCAGGAGGGACGTGGGATAGGCCTGCTCAACAAGCTCAAGGCCTATTGCCTGCAGGACAGGGGGAAGGACACGGTTGAGGCAAATCAGGAACTTGGATTCAAGGCAGATCTCAGGGACTACGGCGTTGGTGCACAGATTCTAAGGGATCTTGGCATAAGGAAAATGCGTCTTATGACCAACAATCCCAAGAAGATAGTTGGCCTTGAAGGCTACGGCCTTGAGGTTGTTGAACGGGTTCCCATAGAGATACCACCCCATGAGGAAAACCTGCGTTATCTGCAATGCAAGGCAGAAAAGATGGGGCACCTCTTACATCTTGACAAGATAAAGGAGAATGCAGATGCCTAAAACATACGAAGGACACCTGGATGCCAGCGGACTGAAGATAGGAATCGTCATATCACGTTTTAACGAATTCATATCTACAAAACTCCTTGGCGGTGCAATGGATGCCCTTGTCCGTCACGGAGCCTCAGACAGTGACGTTGAGGTGGCATGGGTGCCCGGTGCATTCGAAATCCCTCTTGTGGCAAAAAAGATGGCAGCCTCTGGAAGGTATGACAGCATCATATGTCTTGGCTGCATAATCAGGGGCGCAACTCCCCATTTCGACTATGTTGCAGCAGAGTCCTCCAAGGGAATAGCGCAGGTTGCCATGAAGGCTGACTGCCCTGTTGCCTTTGGCATCTTGACCACAGAAACCATTGAACAGGCCATAGAAAGGGCAGGCACCAAGGCAGGCAACAAAGGTTGGGACGCTGCCCTTGCAGCCGTTGAGATGGCCAATCTGATAAAAGCCATAGAGGGGTAATGCCTGCCAGAAGAAAAGGGAGAGAGATCGCCCTGCAGATCCTCTATCAGGCCGATTGGGAATCAGACATGGACCCAGCGGACACAGAAAAGTTTGCAGCAAGGGCATTGGAGGAGTACCAAAAAGACCTTGCCCCTTCAAACATGGTGGATGATCCAGGGCTTAGGCAGTTCATACTGGAGCTGGTAACCGGGGTGCTTCAGCGCCGATCCACTGTGGATGATATTATAGGACGATTCTCAAAGGGGTGGAAAATAAACAGGATGGCCATGGTGGACAGGAATATACTCAGGCTGGGTATTTTTGAGCTTTGTTTTCATCCTGATATTCCGCCAAAGGTGGCAATAAATGAGGCAGTTGAGCTTGCCAAGAAATTTGGAGATGCCAACTCTCCTGGCTTTATAAATGGCATTCTCGATTCGGTCTACAGAAAATACTGTTCAAGCAAACAGACATTATAAGAAGCGCAAATGGCATAAATAGGAACCTGAGATGAAGTATGACTTTTCGGAAATAGAGAAAAGACAGCAGAAGCTTTGGGAAGAACAGAAGATCTTCAGACTGGATGATAGAAATGCCAAGCGGCCCTATTACTGTCTTGAGATGTTTCCCTATCCCTCTGGACGGATACACATGGGGCATGTAAGAAACTATTCCATTGGTGATGTCATAGCCCGATACAAAAAGATGCAGGGCTTTGACGTTCTTCATCCCATGGGCTGGGACGCCTTTGGGCTTCCTGCCGAAAATGCGGCAATAAAGCACGGGATACATCCTGCCAAATGGACATATGAAAACATTGATTACATGCGCACCCAGCTTAAACGTATGGGCCTTTCCTATGACTGGACACGAGAAATAGCGACCTGCGATCCAAAGTATTACAAATGGGAACAGCTTTTTTTTATTCAGATGCTTGAAAAGGGCCTTGTCTACAGGAAAAAGGCAAAGGTCAACTGGTGTGAAAGTTGCCAGACAGTGCTTGCAAACGAACAGGTGGAGGAGGGCCTTTGCTGGAGGTGTGATAGTGAGGTAGTAGAAAGGGAGCTCGATAGCTGGTTCTTCAAGATAACCGACTATGCAGAAGAGCTTCTAAGCGGCTGTGAGAAGCTGAAGGGTTGGCCTGAAAAGGTCCTTACCATGCAGCGGAACTGGATTGGAAAGAGCGTAGGTGCTGAAATAGACTTTAAAGTAAAGGGAAAGGACAAAGTTATAAAGGTGTTCACCACCAGGCCAGATACCCTCTTTGGCGTCACTTTCATGTCCATCTCCCCAGAGCATCCCCTTGCAGTGGAGCTGTCACGTGGCACATCTCAGCAGGAACAGGTCAAGGCCTTCATTGAAAAGTGGAAAAGCGCCCTTAAAAGTGAGCGCTATGGCCAGACAGAAAAGGAAGGAGTGTTTACAGGGAGCTATGCAGTGCATCCGCTTACAGGGGAGGAGGTGCCCATTTTTGTGGCAAACTTTGTCCTCATGGAGTATGGAACGGGTGCAGTCATGGCCGTTCCTGCCCACGATCAAAGGGATTTTGAGTTTGCAAAAAGGTTCAATCTCCCAATCCGCATAGTGATTATGCCAAAAGATGGACAGCTTCACCAGGAAGACATGGAGGAGGCATGGGAAGGGCCTGGTGTTCTTGTAAACTCTGCACAGTTTAGTGGCCTTGATAACGAAGAGGCAAAAATAAGGATCGTGGAATTGCTTGAAAAAGAGGGTAAGGGCCAGAAAAAAATCACGTACCGCCTTAGAGACTGGGGAATTTCCCGTCAGAGGTACTGGGGGGCCCCAATCCCCATAATTCACTGCGAACAGTGTGGGCCTGTTCCAGTTCCAAAAGAGGATCTGCCTGTTGAGCTTCCTTTTGATGTGGAATTTGATCCAAGTGGCCGCTCACCCTTGCCACATCTTGAAGCCTTCTGGAAGACGGATTGTCCAAGGTGTGGCAGGCCGGCAAGGCGCGAGACGGACACCATGGACACCTTTGTGGAATCTTCCTGGTATTTTGCCAGATATATCTGCGCTGATGACCACACCAAGGCCTTGGATAGAGAACGTGTAGACAGGTGGCTTCCGGTTGATCAGTATGTCGGCGGTATAGAGCATGCGATTTTGCATCTTTTGTACTCAAGGTTCTTTACAAAGGCCCTTCGAGACCTGGGATATCTTTCAGCAGACGAGCCCTTTGACAGACTCCTGACCCAAGGCATGGTGCTTAAGGATGGGGCCAAAATGTCCAAATCCAAGGGAAACGTGGTTGATCCAGACACCATGATCACACGCTACGGGGCAGACACAGTAAGGCTTTTTATCCTTTTTGCCGCTCCGCCGGAAAGGGATCTTGAGTGGAGCGATAGAGGGGTTGAGGGTTCCCACAGGTTCATACTGAGGCTTTGGCGGCTTGTAACAGACAACCTGGATCAGTTGAAGCCCGCCTCCTTTTCTGGTGACGAACTAAGATCCATATGTGCTGAACAAAAAAACCTTAGGGCCCTGAGGCAAAAGACCCATCAAACCATAAAAAAAGTCACAGAGGACATAGAGGAAAGATACCACTTCAATACTGCGATTAGTGCGGTAATGGAGCTTGTCAATCAGATAAGCTCCACACTCAAGGATTTCCAAGGTTCAGAAGAACAAGGTTTCTGGAAAGTAATCAGAGAGGCCATTGAGGCAGCCCTTCTACTTTTGTCTCCCATGATCCCCCATGTGACTTCGGAACTGTGGCAGATTCTTGGTCACAAACAGCTTATTGCCAGGGAGCCTTGGCCTGTTTCTGATCCGGATGCGGCCAAAAAAGAGGCTGTGCTGGTTGTTATACAGGTAAAAGGAAAGGTTCGAGGGAAAATAGAGGTGCCCGTAGGATCGAGTAAGGAGGAGGTACTTACCCTTGCTCAAAAGGAACCAAACGTGTCAAAATATCTGGAAGGCAAGGAAATAAGAAAGGTTATCTATGTCCCGGATCGGCTCTTGAACATAGTTGTCTGACAAGGGCGTGTTTATGAACAGAAAGAATGTGGTTGTCACAATAGGGCTTATTTTTCTTTTAACGGCATGCGGTTACCACCGCCAGGAGACAGAGGCCCAACTCCCAGGCTGGATACGAACCATCTATGTTGCTCCTTGGAAAAACAACAGCACAGAGCTTCATCTTGGTCAGTGGCTGACTCAGGAACTCAGACAGGAATTTTTACGGGATTCAGGCCTTGCCCTTGTTCCAAAAGACCAGGCAGATGTCATCTTAGAAGGCCGAATTGAGAGCGCCTACACCACGGGCCTTTCATACGTTCGTTACGATGTCTCAGTGGAAAGACGAATAGGTGTTGAATGTTCTGTGAGGCTTATAGATGCCAAAACCGGAAAAGAGATATGGAAAAGCCCACCCATATACAGGGAAGAAGGCTTCTATGTGGATAAAAGCCTTATGATGACAGAGGGCCTTAAGGAGATCGCCCTCAAAAAGATAAGCCAAGACATGGCCCAGATCATTCACCACCGCATTGCAGGGGTTTACTAAATACGTATTATCTCAAGCCTGTGGTGGGCAGACGGATGTGCCTTGGACGGACCTTCTGTGATAATAGCGGCCCTTCCCTTTAGTCCAAGAAGATTCACCCACCTTTTCACATCACCCTCCCAGCTGCGTGGCTTGTCATTCTTGAGTATCGGTATGACGCCAAAAGAGAACAGGAGATGAAGAAAGGTGGCCTGGCTTGTGGTGGGGGCCACGATCCAGCATGGCAACCTGAACCTTGTTATCCGCCTTGCAGTTGCCCCAGAATCCGTAGGGCAAAAGACCGCTGCCGTGTCCATGCGGGCAGAAATGTTGTCCACGCTAAGGGCGATAAGCTCTACCTCACCGCCATCTGCTGTCTTCCCCCGATCGGGCCTGGTTTTTTCTATCAGCCGTCTAAAGTGTGCCCGTTCCAAGTATGGCTCAGTGGCTGAAGCTATTCGTGAAAGCATCTTTACTGCCTCCACCGGATAATCTCCCATTGCCGATTCTTCTGAAAGCATAACAGCGTCTGTTCCATCCAAGATGGCATTTGCCACGTCTGTGGCCTCAGCCCTGGTCGGTCGCCTGCTGTGGGTCATGGACTGAAGCATCTGGGTGGCAGTGATGACAGGTTTTGCCTGAACATTGGCCTTTTTTGTAAGAAACTTCTGGGCTACTGCAATACCCTCGATGGGTATTTCCACTCCAAGATCACCCCGTGCCACCATGATGCCGTCAGATACCTCTATGATCTCATCTATAGCGTCCATTATGGTAGAGCGCTCAAGCTTGGCGATAACAAACGGGTTATGGCCAAGTTTTCTTGCAGCCTTCCGAAGACGCACAATGTCATCGGGGCTTCCAACAAAGGACTGGCTTATAGCATCTACTCCCTGCCCAAGGGCAAATTCCATGCATTTTTTGTCCCTTTCCGTAAAAGCGCTGAGGCCAAGGTCTATGCCAGGTACGTTAAGCCCCTTTCTCGAGCGAAGCTCCCCTCCAACCTCGACCATGCATCGTATGTCCGGGCCTTCCACATCAATCACTCTCAGCTGGATGAGCCCATCATTAAGATAGATGATGGTTCCTTTTTTGACGGCGTTTGGCAGTTCTTTCATGGTCACTGATACATGTCTTGTATCTCCCACTGTGTCCCTGGTGGTGAGGATAAACTCTTCCCCTTTCCTTAGGAAAACCGGTTCTTTTTGAAAGTCTCCTATGCGCATCTTTGGGCCAGGAAGATCTGCCATGATGACAGCAGGAAGGCCTGTATTGTCACAGGCGCTTCTTATGTTCCTTATTAGCTGCCTGTGGTAGTCAAAGTCACCATGAGAAAAGTTTAGCCTGGCAACGTTCATACCGGCCCTTAGAAGCTCCTCAAGTGTCTCTACCTTTTCGGAGGATGGGCCGATGGTGCAAACTATCCTGGTTTTGTGGGGGAAAACAGGGCCTATTGTATCACTCAAGGGATTTGGCTTCATATGTTCGCTCTAAGGAACCCTAATACGTTGTCAACATTCATGTCATTCATCAAAGAAGATTAGTTCGAAAAAAGACTAAATCCTATCTATAATCCTAATCATCACAGGAGCAGGCCTTTTCCCTTTTTAAAAAATGTCTTTGAATAAGACTTGTAACAAAGAGGATTGAAAGAAAGATTGCACTTGTTGTCATAAACCATCCTGGAACTATCTCTGCCGCCTTTCCAATGACTGCAGTGGGCACTATGCCGCTTGAGGCATAAAAGGCATCGAGAAGCAGGCCAAAAAGCACACTCAAAAAAGCAATGGTGGCCAGATAAAGGGCCGTCCCGTAAGAGCCTAGGATGGAAAGAAGGACGGAGACGGAGGTAACGTTGGTGGCTGGCCCTACAAGCAGAAATACGAGGGCAGCCCCAGGACTCATGCCCTTTAGTATGAATGCTGCTGCTATTGGAGTGGAGGCAGTTGCACAGATATATATGGGGATTCCAACAACAAGCATCATGATCATGGCCTTAAGCCCGCCGCCAACATAATGAGCAAAAAATCCTTGAGGAAGAAGTGCAGATATCACTCCGGCGATTAAAAGGCCTATGAAGAACCAGCCAGCAAGATCCATCCAAAGATCCATGAATCCGTAGGTAAAAATCCTGGCTCCTATCCCCCATAGTGTTTCGTCTTTTTCTTCGTTACTGCCATCCTGTTCTACACAGCATCCATCTCCGCAGCCACAGCTTGGCCCCACCACTTCTTTGGTCTTTGGAATATCTCCATCTTCTTGTCCTTTGGTTACGAGAAGTTGAGTAATTCCTGCTGCGACTGCGCTTACAAATGCCGCAACCGGCCTGGCCACTGTCATCACAGGGTCGAGAAGTGCCCAGGAAATCAAAATGGAATCGACTCCTGACTCTGGCGTTGATACAAGAAAGGCAGCAATAGCGCCCCTGTCCGCCCCTTCCTTTTTTAGGGATGCAGCGACTGGAAGTACACTGCATGAGCAAAGGGGCAACGGGATTCCTGCAAGTGCCGCCTTTACCACAGAGGATATGGAGGCCCTACCAAGGTGTTTTGCAATATATTTTGG
>JALSQG010000054.1 GCA_026985565.1 Deltaproteobacteria bacterium | reverse complement strand
GACAGCCCACAGGTTGTACGGGTGGGATTTGTGACAGACGGTTCCACCCCCTACGATAAAGAAATTCTTTCCTTTTACAAGAAACAGATAAAGGAGAGTATGCGCCCATATTACAAGGTAGTATATTTAAAGAGGTGGTCACTTTCTGCGCATGAATCCAAAGAAGGTGCCAGAAACGCCCTTTTAAGGCTGCTTTCACCTTCCGGGCCTGATGCCATCTACACCCTTGGTGTCATTTCATCTATCCAGGTAATTGGACTTGATCACCTTTCCAAGCCGGTGATAGCCCCATGGTTTTCACGACTTGCCTTTTCACCAAAGGATATTCGGCCTGGTGTCAGAAATCGTTTTATTTATATAGATTCCCTTTACTATCTCGATAGGGATTTAGACACCTTTAGAAAAGTGGTGCCTTTTAAGCGGTGTGTACTTGTCCTTGATGAGCGTGAGGCAGCAAGTTTGGACCGGCTTGATGAGAAACTCCATGAATTTGGAAGACGACATGGTTTGGAAATCCATCTTGTAAGGGCAAGCTCTTCTGCCCAAAATACTCTGGCAAGGATCCCGGAAGGCACTGATGCGGCATTTGTAGGAGCGCTTTGGCACATGGACGAAGAGGAACAGCGCCGTTTTGCCAAGGGGCTTTTGGACAGAAAGATAGCCGGTTTTGCCCTTTGGAGCGAAAAGCAGGTGGAGCAAGGCCTTCTTGCCGGTCTTGAGCCCAGGGACAAGGATAACGTGCTTGCCCGCCGTTCGGCAGTTGCCCTTTTGGATCTTCTTCATGGCAGTAAAGGAAGGGGGAAGATAAAGCAATTTTCCAGGCAAAGACAGCTTGTGATAAACATGGCCTCTGCCAGGAGCCTTGGCATGTATCCGAATCTTCTACTTCTTACAAAGGCAAAGGTCCTTAATGAAAAAGAGGAGGCTGGAAGGCGCATAAATATTTTGAAGGCAGTGGAAGAGGCAGTCTCTGCAAACCTCAGGCTTCAGTCCGAACGGGTAAACGTAAAGGCAGGAGAGCATGCCGTTAGGGAGAAGATGGCAGAACTTCTTCCCCGTATAGACGTTGGTACCGGCTACAGGGCCATCGACCAGGATCGGTCCAAATCATCTTCTGGTGTTACCCCAGAGAGGGCATGGACAGGGACCGCTTCTGGCTCAATCTTGCTTTATTCTGAAAAGAAGTGGGCAAAATACACGGCTGAAGAGCATCTTCAAAGGGCACGTCAAATGAGGAAGGAACAGGTGAAACTGGATGTCACATACGATGCCTCAGTAGCCTATCTCAACGTGCTTAGGGCGCGTACCGTAGAAAAGATATACAAAGAGAACCTGAAGCTTACAAAGGCAAACCTTGAAAGGGCCAGAATAAAGGTGGCGACAGGTGCTGTTGGCCCAGATGAGGCTTACAGGTGGGAATCAAAGTTTGCAAACGACGCCAGGGCAGTCCTTTACAAGGAGTCAGAAACCATGGATGCCATGGAGGCCCTTAACAGGATCCTGCACAGGCCACTTCAGGAGCCCTTTGTGCCAGAGGAGGCAAGCCTTAGCGATCCCCTTTTCATAATGGGAGACAGGTTCTATCTGGGGCTTATGGAAAATCCCATCTTGGTCAGAAAATTCAAGGTGTTTGCAGCCAAGGAGGCCCTTGCCAACAGACCTGAGCTCAAAGGTTTTGACGAGGCCATTAAGGCAAAGGCCAGGCTTGCTGCAGGAGCAAAAAGGGAGCTTTGGTTGCCGGACTTTACTGTGGAATGGAAGGTTGACCAATATTTTGCCGAAGATGGCCACGGAAGAAGAGAAGGCACCATGTTCGATGACACAGACTGGAATGTGGGGGTTTTTGCAAGAATCCCCCTGTTCGAAGGAGGAAAGACCGCAGCGAAGGCAGGAAGACTTGAGCAGGAAGTGTCAAGGCTGGAGATAGATAGGGGAGCGGCCGCAGAGGTGATAGTCCAAAGGGTACTTTCTGCAATAAATCGAACAAGGGCCTCTTATCCGTCCATAAGCCTTACGAAAGAGGCAGCCTTGGCGGCAAAGAAAAACTTGGATCTTGTAACAGACTCTTACATCCACGGTATAAAGACGATAATTGATCTTTTGGATGCCCAGAGCCAGTATCTTAATGCCAGGCTTGAGGCGGCAAATGCCGTTTACAATTTCCTTATAGATTTTATGGGGGTTCAGAGGGCGATGGGCAAGTTTGTAACATTCATGCCGGAAAACGAGAGACAAGAGTGGATAAAGCGTGCAAAAGAGTCCATAGGAATCAAGTAAGTCCTGAAAAAACAGGCATGAAAGGTACTTGGTAAAAGAGAATTTTTTGGTCAGAAATCTTTTAAGGCATGAAAAAGGAAGAAAAAAAGAAAAGCTTTTTTGAACGTTTTGTTCATTCACAGGCATCTGGAAGCATAATTCTTATCCTTGCCGCTGTGATTGCTGTAGTTTGGGCAAATTCCACATGGGCTGATCTTTATCATTACTTAAGTCATCTTGATATCGGAGTCATCTTTGCCGGGGAAACCTATCATATGGGCCTTGCCCATTGGGTGAAAGACGGTCTTATGACCATCTTTTTCTTCGTGGTAGGGCTTGAGATAAAAAGAGAGGTCCTTCTTGGAGAGCTTTCCAGTCTTAGAAAGGCCACGCTGCCTGTGCTCGCAGCAGTTGGTGGAAGTGTTACACCAGCCCTCATCTATTACTATTTCAACACTACCGGGCCAGCCATATCCGGCTGGGGAATTCCCATGGCCACAGACATTGCCTTTGCCATTGGCATACTTGCCCTTCTTGGTGACAGGGTGCCAACCGGCCTCAAGATCTTTCTTACTGCCCTTGCCATAGTAGATGATCTTATTGCAGTTCTTGTCATAGCCATTTTTTACACCGCTCAGATTCACGTTATAAGCCTTGTTGTGGCAGCCATCTTTCTTGGGCTTTTTTTTATGGCAGTAAAGTCAAAGACGAGAAGGCCCTTCCTGTATCTTTTCCCAGCAATTGGGGTTTGGGCAAGCTTTATGGTCTCTGGCATCCATGCCACTATAGCTGGCGTCCTCATTGCGCTTCTTGTTCCAGTAAAATCTCAGATAGATCCTGGCAGGTTCTTGGAACAGATAAAAATGAGTATAGAAAGGCTTGGAGAAACAGGCCCGCTAACTCGAGGAAGCCTCACATACAACAAAATGCAGTGGAGGCTTGTGGAAGATATCTATCTTTTGGCAGATGATATGATCCCGCCAGGTATTTTCCTTGAAAAACACCTTCATCCAGTGCAGGCATTTGTTATTCTCCCACTCTTTGCCCTTTTTGCAGCAGGTGTATCAATAAATAGTGAAACCATTGGTTCGTTTCCAGGGCCAGTTAGCCTTGGTGTCATGTGTGGCCTGATTTTTGGCAAACAGATAGGAATAATGCTCTTTAGTTTCCTTGCAATCTTCACAAAGATTGCAGATCTTCCAGAGGAGGTGAAGTGGATGCACCTTTGGGGGGTGAGCGCACTTGCAGGCATAGGTTTTACCATGTCTATATTCATAAGCGAGCTTGGGCTTGGCAGTCAGGCCCTTATAGATGAGGCAAAGATATCCATATTCGTTGCGTCTTTTCTGGCAGGAATAATGGGTTATCTTTTGCTTCATAAGACCCTTCCAAGACAGGCGTCGTAGTCCTTTTAAATGAGAAGACTTGGTTTCAGGTACAGCTTTCACAATCTCCTTGTCTGGCTACTTTTGTACATTGTGGTCTCCCCATTTCTGAACCGTGTGCCAGGGGCCAAGATCATCTTGTCTCTTTTCATGTCCCTTGCCCTTTTCTTTGCAGTTTATGCAATGGAGCGGCACGAAAGGCTGTTCAAACTCGCAGTGGTTCTTCTTGGAGTTGCCTTGGTCCTTTTATGGCTCGATGTCCTGAATATATGGAACCTTCCAAGGATCATGGATACCATAGTCATGATGGTCTATATAGGGATTCTCATCTATTCCTTTACAAAGTATGTATTCAGGGCAAGGGTTGTGGACAGTCGCCTTATATGCGCTGCCCTTTGCCTATACCTGTTTCTTGGAACATTTTGGGGTTACATGTACGAGGTTCTTTACTGCCTTGAGCCTGGATCTTTTGACGGAGTTGCCATAAACGGTGGCTGTTCAGCCCTTGCAGAGCTAAGACAGCACTTTCAATACTTTAGTTTTATAACCCTTACGACCCTTGGTTACGGTGACATCGTGCCAAAAAGTTCTGGAGCCGCATCCCTTTGTACCGTTGAGGCCATCATGGGGCAGTTTTTCATGGCCGTTCTTGTGGCTCGTCTTGTTGGTATTCAGGTTTCACAGCAATTTACAAGAAGGAAAGGGCAAAGATGATTGCAGGAGGCGAAAAAGTGGTGTGAGATGGATAAGATGATGGTTTTGAAAGATGGTAAAAAATGGATGATAAGATGACTGTTTGTCCAGATTGTGACCTTCTACTTGAGGCCCAGATGCCTCATCCTGGTGAGAAGCTTGTATGCCCCCGGTGCGGCTGCACCTTGCTTGCTCCTGTTGAAAACAGTGTTGAAAAGACAATGGTGCTTAGTCTTACTGGTTTAATCCTTTTTCCCCCTGCCATATTCCTGCCCCTTCTCACCCTTGACATACTCGGCCTTGAAAGCAGTGGCAGCATATTTACAAGCGCCAAGGCCATGGTGGCCTCAGGGTTTGTCTTTACTGGTATAGCCGTTTTTTTCACCAGCATGGTCATTCCATTCATAAAGCTGCTTCTTCTTTTTCTCGTCTCCATGCAAATAAGCCTTGGGAAGGCTAATGGCGCCACCACATTAATGTTCAAGGCGTACAAGAAAATGGACGAGTGGGGAATGCTCGAGGTTTACATGATAGGAATCCTGGTAACCATCATAAAACTCCTTCACATGGCGAAAATAGAGTATGACGTTGGTTTTTTCTGCTTCATTGGTCTTATGGGAGCAACTATTCTTTCATCATCCTTTTTGGATGAAAATTTGTACTGGGAGAGCATCTTCAGCCAGGCATCCGCTTCCAAGACGGCCTGCCAAAAAGCAGCAGATAAGGGCGAAAAGGCAGTGCATCCGGCATGAACAGCAAGAATCGGACTGAGACAGAAGTGCCTGTCACCGGACTTGAGGCAGGTCTCATGGTGTGCCATGAATGCAAAAAAGTGGTGGCCCTGGATGACAGGCCCCTAAACAACTGCCCCCGCTGCGGAAGCCCCATTCATCCCAGAAAACCAGACAGTGTAATCAAGTCATGGGCCCTTGTCCTTACATCCTTGATCTTGCTTTTCCCGGCAAACATACTTCCCATCATGAAGGTTGAATATATGGGGGCGTCTGAATATTCAACCATCATGGACGGAATAATTTATTTTTTCAAAGAGGGTTCTTACGGAATTGGCATAGTAATTCTTGTGGCAAGCGTGCTTGTGCCGGTTTTCAAGATACTTGGCATTATGATGATCCTTGTATCCATCCATTTTCGCATTGAAAGCTGGCTTTCCCACAAGACTTTGATGTTTCGGTTCATCAAGTTCATTGGTCGATGGTCCATGCTCGATATATTTGTTATAGCCCTTCTTACAGGGCTTGTTGATTTTGGATTCTTGACCACCATTGCTGCTGCACCTGCAGCCCCGTTTTTCTGCGGAGTGGTAATCACCACCATGCTTGCAGCAGAGGTTTTTGATACAAGGCTTCTATGGGACGCTGGCACAGGGAAAGACCATGATCATTCCTGATGAAAAGGTATTCTAAATTTTTGAAAGGATTTCTATAAACAAGGTTGGTGAAATGGAAAAAGGCAACATAAAGAAAAGAAAGGGGATATCACCCATCTGGATACTGCCTGTGGTCGCCCTTGCCATTGGCGGCTGGCTCCTTTACAAGAGCATTGTCGAAAGGCCTATTGACATTATCGTTCATTTTCACAGTGCAGAAGGGGTCACAGCTGGAAAGACAAAGGTGATGTTCAAAGGACTACCCATTGGAGTAGTCAAGAAGATTACAGTGGACAAGGGGCTTGATACCGTGTCCATGACCATAGCTATAAGCAGGCAGGCGGAAAAGGGCCTTGTACAGGATCTAAAGTTCTGGATAGTTAGGCCAGAGGTCTCAGCCGGACGAGTGAGGGGGCTTGAAACACTTTTGACAGGCTCTTACATAGCCGTCCAGCCTGGAAAATCCAAAATACCGTGCAGGGAATTTACAGGGCTTGATGAACCTCCTCCTGTTCCGGACGATGCCCCAGGGCTTCACATCCGCCTTGCCACTGATGCCCTAAACTCTCTTCAGAAAGGCTCGGCCATCTACTACAAGGACATAAAGGTGGGCTCCATTCAGGGTTACAAGATGGAGGGTAACGGAAAGATCCTGGTGGACGGGTACATAGAGCCTCAATATTCAAAACTTGTAAGGCCTGGCACCCGTTTTTGGAACGCAAGCGGGATCACCCTAAAGGGCGGCCTAAATGGCATAATCTTTCATATGGAGTCCCTGAGCAGCCTTATAAACGGAGGAGTGAGCTTTTATACGCCTCCTGAGCTCATGAATCAGCCTCCTGCCCAAAATGGTACGGTGTTCAAGCTTTTTCGCGACTATGAGGATGCCCAATATGGCATTGAGATTACCCTTAATCTATTTGATGGAGAAAGTGTGGTGGAGGGCCTTACAAAGGTCATTTATCATGGCATAGAGGTTGGGCGGGTAAAGAAGGTCAAACTAAATCCCCACAACAAAAGATACAAGGTGACAGCGACGATTCTCATCGATCCAATGGCAGAATCAGCGCTTCGAACCGGTACACGTTTTTGGATCATTCGCCCACGTGTTGGCCTTGGAGGTGTTAGCAATCTAAGCACCCTCGTTTCCGGTCCATACATCACATTCGTGCCTGGAAAAGGAGAGCCATGTCGCCAATTTTCAGTGCAGGGCAGCCATTCAAAAGAGATTCTTAAGGAAGGTACCTACTACAGGCTTGTTGCACAGGATCTTCATGCCCTTGAGCCAGGTGCACCGGTACTTTTTAAACACATACAGGTTGGCGAGATCGCAAAATATACCCTGAATAAGGATAACAGCGTTGATCTTGTCTTCATCATCTATGACGAGTTTCAGCATCTTATAAACGATAAATGCGTTTTCTGGAACTATAGCGGCCTGAACGTGAAGGTTACACCAGCGGCAGTTAGTTTCAGCACAGACTCCTTAAAGGCAATAATGGCAGGGGGTGTGGCCTTTGACTATCCGCACCGTTATTACAAAAAGAAGCTCAAAAAGGCAAAGGCTTGGAGAAGGTTTAGGCTCTACGACAGCTATTCCGACGCGGTAAAACACGTGCCGTCTCTTAAGCCAGGTGGAATATTTGTTCAGCTCGAGACAGACCAGCCAGTGTCTGTGGTTGCCGGAAGCCCCGTGTATTACAAAAAGATTCAGGTGGGTGAGATCACAGGTGTCAGGCTTGATTCGAAGAAAGACAGGATCGTCATAAATGCCTTTATAAGAGAGGATTATCTTGATCTTGTTACTTCGGAGTCACGTTTTTACCTGGCAAGCGGCTTTGAGGTTAAGGGTAACATAAGAAGCGGTTTCAAATTCAGGACATCTCCTGTGGCCTCCATAGTAATGGGTTCAATAGGGTTCATAAATCCGCAAAAGGGTAAAAAGATACGTTCCTGGCACCGGTTTCGGCTTTATCCAGATATCCAGGAGGCCAAAAACGCCGATTACATGCCCATCACCATCCGTTTTTCATCCTCACAAGACATAGAAGAAAATTCTCAGATAAGGTATCAGGGCGTAAAGATAGGTTTCGTTAAGAATATCAGATTTCAGGACAACATGAAGGGGGTTCTTGTCTCTGCCATGGTGGATAGAGACTATGCAAGCCTTTTTCGCAGCGGTACAAAGTTGTGGGTGGTAAAACCAGAGTTTGGACTTGGTGGCGTAAGGAACCTGGACACTGTGGTGACTGGGCCCTATATTGCGGTTCTTCCTGGCAACGGCCCCCTGACAAAGGCCTTGGTTGGGCTGGACGCACCTCCTGCAGTGCCATATCTTAACAAGGGTCTTCATGTGGTTGTGGAGGCTGAAAGTCTTGGTTCTTTGAAACGTGGCTGCCCTGTCTATTACAAGCAGGTGAAGGTTGGAAGGGTGCTAGGCTATGAGTTGTCACCAGACTCTACAGAGGTTTGGATCCATCTTAATATTTTTGAGCCCTACACACGTCTTGTGCGGCAGGGAAGCAGGTTCTGGAATGCAAGCGGAGTCCGGGTGAGGGCTGGCATATTTTCAGGAGTCAAGGTTGATACCGAATCGGTAGAGACCATAATGGCTGGAGGGGTGGCCTTTGCAACGCCTCCAGGAAGGGAAATGGGTATGCCAGTAGCCCAGGGTACCCATTTTGTCTTGTATAAGGAGCCCAAAGAGGATTGGATGAAATGGAGTCCAACGATCTTTTTGAGTGAGTAGTATCAAAAGAGGTGCTATAAAATTTTGCTTCCGTTCCTGACCATCTTGATAACGCTGACGTTGGAATAGGCGAGAAACACTACTTGTAACTGGAACGTGCAAGACGGCCTTCGAAATCTGGTTCATTTCGGTTGTTGATGAAACTTCGTACCCCATTTTTGATCAACTTCGGTACCATCCTTGCCGATTATGAAGAACATGCAAAAGCAAAGATGCGCAAATGATCTCAATCAGCCAAAGTGTCTTTTGGTAACAAGGAACCTGCCACCGCTTATAGGTGGAATGGAAAGACTTTTGTGGAACGTTTCTGTTGCCCTGTCGTCCAACCTTGGGCTTACTGTGATCGGTCCAAAAGGTTGTGGCAAGCATTTGCCAGAAAAGGTAAAGACGTTGGAGGTACCTGTCCAACCACTAAGTATATTTCTTGGAACGACCTTTATAAGGGCGTTAAAAGAGGCCATTTCCATAAAACCAGACATAATATTTGCAGGAAGTGGCCTAACTGCCCTTCCATGCTGGTTTGCAGCGCGTGTTGTCAGGGCACGCCTCGTTACATATTTTCACGGACTGGATGTGGAAGCAAACCACCCTGTTTATCGAAGATTATGGCATCCTGTTTTCAGAAAATGTGATCTTGCCATAGCTAACAGTAATTTTACCAAGGATCTCCTTGAAGAAATAGGTCTGCACCAAGAACGTATACGCATCATACATCCCGGCGTGGATATCCCAGACTGGAAGGACAAGGACAAGAGGGCTCTCTCCTTCAGGAAACGTTACGGATTGGGAAACTCCCCCTTCATGCTGTATGTAGGAAGAATTACTCCAAGAAAAGGGCTTTATCCCTTTGTGCGAAAAATCTTGCCAAAAATCTTGAAAGAGATACCCGAGGCACGACTTGTGGTGATAGGCGATGAACCTCGTCAGGCAGTGCTTGGTGTCAGTAATTTGACGGAAAAGATCAAACAGGCCTTAGAGCAGGCCGGAATTTCAGACAATGTCCTTTTCCTAGGGTCAAGGGCCCAAAATGATCCAGAACTTTCTGATGCCTATTTTGCCGCAGACGTGCTCGTCTTTCCTGTTCAAGAACAACCAGGGGATAACGAAGGCTTTGGCATGGTGGCAGTAGAGGCTGCGGCCCATGGAACCCCAACAGTTGTATTTAACGCTGGCGGCGTGTCTGATGCGGTAAGAGACGGAGTTTCAGGCAGGGTTATTATAAAGGGTAATGCGGCAGATTTTGCAAGAGCAGTGATGGATGTGTTGGCTAACCTGGATAGATTTGATTGCGATAAATTGATGCATTTTGCAAATGCTTTTTCTTGGAAGAGATTTGGTCGGCAGTTAATGGCAAGTCTTTACCAAGTTGTTAGTGATTTCAATTAAACAATACCGAGTAGTGGGAACTCATCGTTTTGCAGTGCCGTACATGAAGGCAGTTGCGCTTACGCCTTTAACCATAAGGGCAGCAAACCCAAAAGGCAACCGTTTCAGTAAACCGTCTGCTAAGGGAACCAACCTTTCTGCAAGCGGACCAAGTATCAAGGCTAGCGGGGTCAACCATGGCCGTTCCATAGAGTCGATCGCCCTGTAACCTAATTCCCTGTAAGCCTCTGGATGGTGCTGCCGGAACAAAGGAGCGGTTGTGGTACCAGCCTCCTTCATTTTCCGGAAAATGGTTGTAAGACTTAATTCTGCATCATGATACACTGCAGCGTCAGGTGAATATTTCATGATGGCCCCTTCCTTTATCAGACGCAAAAGAAGATCGCGATCTTCAAAGCCATAACCTTGGTATCTTTTGTCAAACCCACCTACTTTGTTGAACCATATGGACTTTATCATGAAATTGGCCGACGTCATAAAATATTTCTTGCCTGATGTAATGGCTTTGATTCTCTTTTTCATGGCCTTATGCTGATAACGTTGCCAAAATTCATTGCCTCTTGGCCAAATAGGCCCCAAACTTACATCAGCCCCTCTATTAATTGTATCTATATGTGCTTTAATAAATGTCTCTGTTTTTGGATAACAGTCACAGTCAACAAATAAAAGATATTTTCCCTGTGCGACTTCTGCACCAGAGTTGCAAGCATTAGCACGGCCTCTGTTAAATGGATGACGTATAATAGTTATGTTTGTGCCTTCGATAGCCTTTAGCTTCTTAAATTCTTCCTCTTCTGATCCATCATCCACAATGATGAATTCAATGTCTATTTCTTGTTGGCAAGAATTTTGTATTCTTGTCACATTTTCAATCGTAATCTTAGCAGAATTTAATGTTGGAATGATAACACTTATCATTTGATTTGATGGAGTTTGGCAAAAAGATCAAGATAACGATCCACAATGATATCAATATCAAATTCTTGTTTTATTAAACTTCTAGCCTGTAATCCCATGTCACGGATTCGTTCCATGGGCATGGAAAGGGCCTCAGACATTGCCTTAGAAAGTGCCAAGACATCATTACAAGGCACCACCCATCCTATCTCTTTATCAATATAAGTATCAAGTCCGCCACATGCGCTAAATATAGGTGCAAGTCCTCTTTCCATTGCTTCAAGCCCGGCGTTTGATAAACCCTCCAAGCGAGAAGGCAAAACAAAAACGTCTGCCTCATTAAGCCGTGCCTGTACCTGGCTTTGGTTAAGATGTCCTGTCCATTCTATCAATTCATTGATTTGTAATTCTTTGGCCTGTTTGCGAAGTTTAGTTTCTTCAGGTCCAGAACCAACAATAATAACCTGCCCAGGATTAAGCCTATCTTTTAGTTGGGCTACAGCCTTCAAAAACAAATCGAGTCCTTTTTCGGGCGCAATTCTGCCTACTGTGATAAATTTTATGTTATTATGCTGGGACGCTCTATTAAGTGGTCGTATAGTTATACCGTTGGGGATATGGGTGAAATTTTGACCAGAAAATCCGGCCTGCCGCAGTTCCGAATCCATAAGAGGAGAAATTAAATTAATCGCGTCGCATTCTTCATCAAGGAGCTTTATTAGATAAGGTGTAAAAGGTATGGAACGAAGGAAATGGACATCTCCTTGATTCCTGGTTCCTGCTGGATTTGCAACTAATTTTATATCTAACAGACCAAACCGTTTTAGCATGGACACAACAATAGCCGCTTCACCTAAGAAGCGAGTATATATTACATCTATCCACCGACGATAGCGCATCAATAAGACAGATAGAGAAAATAGGTAACTGATTCCACGCCCGGGCCTTCCGAGATTGGGCAGGGTATATATTTTGCGGACCTGTACGAGATGACGGCCTATTTTCACCGGACCTTTCCCCATACGCCGACCTATGCAGATCACTTCATGGCCTCGGTCCATCCAGCCTTCAATTAGTCGGGCAGCTTGCATTTCAGCTCCCCCTGTAACAAAATGGGGTAAATCAGAAATAGTCAATATATGCATCAGGTATTTTCATAAAGCCATTTGTTACGGGATCAGTAATCATTTGAGCGACCTAACCTGCCCCGCAACCCATGAAAGGATGCCTTTAAAAGTAAAAAGAACTTTTTTAAAGAAGCTATCTTTTGATTTGAAAAACACGCCTCTTTAAAGAGCCAAGACAATCTGATTAATGCATTGAGGAAAAATAATAACCCTTTTGAATTTCTGTATTCTAAATATACCCTGTTTCTGACTCCATAATAAACACTTGTGTCTGGAGAAGAAGGATCAACAAGAGGATGGATTGAGCTTTGACGGCAAGTCCACCAAGACGAATCTATTTCTCGCACAATTGCATCGGTACAATAAAATATTCTGCCACCCTTGGATACCAGTCTTTTAGTCCATTCAATATCATCGTCATACAGGAAAAACTTTTTATTTGGCAGGCCTACCTTGGCAATTAAGTTAGAAGGTATAAAAAGTCCTCCATAAGATGCAACAAAAATCTCACTTATCCCACTCGTATCAGAAGAATTATTATTATCTTTCCTGAAAAGGTGAAAGCCAAGAAATTCGTTAGCCATTAACTGTCTAATTGGCCTAATATCACCGTTTGGCATGATTCGTTTGCATAATATTGCAATATCTTTATGGCCAGTTTTAGAGACAAGTATCTTGTAATGTTGCAATAAGGTTTCTAACGTCTTTTCATCAGGTTTGTTATCGTCGTCAAAAAGCCATACGAAATTACACTCACCTTTTTGAGCATGAGCCAAACCAGAAGCAAATCCTTCTGCAGTGCCTTTGTTTTCATTGAATCGGATTACATCTATTTTAAAATATGGTTTCCATAAGTCCTTATCAAACTTATCTTGCAGTCCGTTATCGACAACAATAACTTGATTAACTTTGACCGTTTGGTCGGCTAAACCTCTTAAGACTTCATTTAATAACGATATTCTGGACCCATAAGTTACGATAAGAGCGGCTACTTGTATCTCGTTCATTCTGTAAGGTTTTTGCTTTTTTTTGCAACCACTACCAAACTTGGATCAAATATGTGGGCATACGGGAAATCCAAAAGCACATAATAAATTATCCAGTGTACAAAGTGGTTGATATGCCATCTAATCCGGTTGAGCATTCTTAGTAGTGCCTTATGCGGATTCCTCCAAGACCAAAAAAGACGAGGGGCTTGTGATATAAATTCTATACTATTAGCATCAAAGCCTGCCATGACCAGAACTTGAAACAGAGAATTTTCAGTGAAGTGGGTTAGGTGACTGAAATCTATAGCCATGGTAAAACTTCCAATCAGGCTGGCCATATTGGGAACGCTTATGCTGATACGACCATTGAAAGTCAGCACACGATGAAATTCACGAAGAACTTTTATTGTGTCCTCACGAGGAATATGTTCCAAAACCTGGTTGAAGAATATAACATCAAAAGAATTTGATTTGGTATCCTCTATCCACGGCAAGATATCGGCACGAATCAGCTTTATATCAGGCGGTAGTCGCTTCCTGGCTATCTCCAACATGTTTTCAGATAGATCAAGCCCGGTCAGGTTTTTGTATCCAACCCGTGACAATGCCTCTAAGAGGTAGCCTTCGGCACAACCTGCGTCAAGTATCCTTGCATTTTTAGGGATCTCTTCTATCCACGCTGGTAAGCGGTCGCGAATGAGTTTATCCATATCTGATGGCAAAGGAGCGCGACCACATTTTCTTTGTAAGAATTTCCGAAATACATCGTATTTTTCATAAGCTCTTGAGGCGGGATTATGATTTTGGTTCACGATGTCCTCTTCTTAAGCGTCAAATAAATCACAATCATTGAAATTTCAGCAACATATGTTGCAGCAACGGCACCCTTCCAAGACCAGTGAGCTATCCACCAGAGATTTAAGACGATATTTATAAGGGCCCCCAAAAATACCACAAACATCACGGTCTCTTGTTTATCTCCAGTAGCAAACGCAGATTGTAGCAATAATCTCGGCGCAGTTAATAATGGCAGCCACGCAAGCCAACGCACAACTGAAACTGCCGTCTCAAAACTTTCCCCTAACAGACAAAGAACGAGTGGCGCAGCCACATTTAGTCCAATTCCTATAATAATAGCATAGGTAACAGCAGGTTTCAGTAATTGTAATACGGCCCTAAGTGTCTGGTGGGTACCTTCGGACCCGGCACGAAACAGACGAGGTACAGCAGCAGCAATCAAAGAATTTATGGGCATAAGTGTTAAATCAACAAATCTGTATCCGGCTGAATATACACCAACTATATTCAAGGATGTCATCTTGGCGAGAAGAAACTTATCTGCGTCTAAATATAATTTTTGCGCACTGCCCAAAAAGGAAAAGGGCAATCCTGCACGAAAGTGGGAAATAAACCCTTCCCAACCAGGCCATGTAGGACGTCCGAGATCGTGGAATACCCTGTAGGACGTGTAACAAACAGCAAAAAGTGATGCTACTGCATATAACCAGCCCCAGAGGATCAATCTGTTTATTTTTGGCTGCCAGAGAATCAATACGGCAAAAACTAAAGCCATTACAAGCCTGCTAAAGGCTGGGGTTAAAGTCATACGAGCCGATCTGCCCATACGTTCAAAACCTTGATAAGCGTATGCCGTTACATTGGCAAAGGGCCATAAGACCAACTCTCCCAAACCAAGTGGCACTATCAATGACCAGGAAACCTGATCTAAAAACCACCATGCAGTAAAGAAATAAAGTGACAAGGTGGGTAAGACGCCGATGCCAACAGTGGTAAGGGTCAGTGCAAAGCTCTTAGAAAAACGATCGGGGTCACGCGCTACGTCACGCAACAAAATTATATGGCCACCAAACCCAGAAAAATTACTCCAAACACTCGCAAGGGCCAAAGTTGCACTAAAAGCCCCATAGCCTTTGCTCCCAAGAAGGCGGGCGACAAGTAAAAATACCATCGCCTGAGACAGGGTACGAAGTCCCATACCGGTACCCAGAATTGCAGTATTGCGGAAAAGCTTCCCCGGCCTCCAAGCTGGATGATTGGAAAAGGACATAATTAAATAAACAAACAGTTGTTAATTGAAAATTCTTAAGGCCACCATCAATGATGAAAGCAAAAAACTTCATTACAAGATTTACAAAAACCATCCTGTACTATAGTAAGTAACATGCTGCACGTTTTTTTCTTCGACATTTTTTCAAGGTGAGGCAAATGAAACTGAATTTTTTACAGGA
>JALSQG010000053.1 GCA_026985565.1 Deltaproteobacteria bacterium | reverse complement strand
CCTTATGATCCTCTTATTATCCTTGCAGCAGATCTTGTGATTGCCTCGAGTCCCTGGCCAACTGTAGGGGCAGGTACATATTGGTCGGTCTGGAAAAAGCCATGGAAGGTGGGTCTTGGAATGAGTTGGGTCTCGCCATATATCTGCCAAAGGCTGTAACCCCTCTTGGTGCTTATGATGTATATATTCATTCCAACCCAGCCAGATGAATCGCCGGCTGGTTCTATGATGCCGGGCAGTATGATTTCCAAGATGTAGTCAAAGCCCTTTTCGTGGGCAATTCTTAACATGTCTTTTTTATCCAAATGGTTGTCTGGATTAAGTGCCAAGGTGCCAAATATACCTTCCTGGAGAAGTATGGAACGGACAAGACTGGTTACCGAATTGCCCCATATTTCCTCTTGATTACCAGCCATATAGGCTGGGATCATGAGAACCTTCTTTCTGGAAAGATTAAGAGGGGTCTTGGGCATCACAAAAACGTTAAGCCTGGGCTCAGGTCTCAGGGTATCTTGGGTTCTTGGAGGTTGAAAATAGTTATCCCCTGTGGCACAGCCTGAAAGGAGTGCCACGACCATAAAGACAAGGAGCCTTTTAAACCTTTCAAAGTGGTTCTGTATCATAGGTAGTTGGGATTGCCTCTTCATCTTCTGGTCTTGTAGATGTTCCAAGAAGCGTCTTTACAGATTCAGTTAGTGCTATTTCCTCACCTGCAACTGAAAGCACCTTTCCTGTGTACAGATCTATGAATTTGACGTTCACAATTACAGAGTGGTGTCCTTTGGAGTAAGTGCCTGCAAGAGCGGCCCTTGCCCTCACATTTGCGGCAAGCCGTTTGGCATCCCTGCTAAGGATCATCTCTCCAGTGCCGGGCTGGAAGTAAAGGGCCTTGGCAGGCCGAACGTCCTTAACAACTGCACCCTGTTTGAAAAGCTCTGCACCCACCGATTCTGCAAGGACTCGGCCAAACCGGGTGGATTGCTCAAGATTATCTATATCAACAAAGGTCGTTACTATGCAGGGCCACTGGTCTATTGGGCCTTCCTTAAGGTTGATCTTGAGCTGAAAGGCAATGGATTTTGCTATCTGAAAAAGATTAGGTGACACAAGGGCCACACTTGTCGCTGAAGGCCTTTGATTCAAAAAAACAGGAGGCCGGCCACACTGTGCCGTTGTAGTGGGTTTGGCAGTGCAGCCGGCACCTGCAAGAGAAAGGAGGAGGAAGAAGAAAATGGCAAACCTTGTAAAATATTTCTGCATGGTTCAAATCGGCTCAAATATGTCAAGATCCTGACAGTATCTTCATCTCAGACAGGGAGCCAAGCTCCTTTACCGGAACCCTAACTACAGGAACTGTTGCCGGTGATGCAGATGGCCAAAGCATCCTTTCCAGGAACGGGTCCTTCCTCAGTATCTTAAGTCCAGAAGAGGCCACGAGATTGTTCTCGTTTGAGATGAGCCTTGCGTTAATCAGGATATACCTCCCTTTAGTAACATAGGTTCCAGCCAGTATGTATCTGGCAGATGACTGCCTGGCAAGCTCCTGTATCTCCCTTGAAAGACCATATTCACCGTATCTTGGTTTGACCATAATGGAGTCTGCCTTTCGTATCTCCACTACGTTGAAGCCGGCCCTTTGAAGCTCGCCCATGAGTTGTTCTGCAATATACCTGCCAAAAGGAGAGGTTCTATAAAGGTTGTTAAGATCAACAAATGTGGCAACTGCAACAGGCCCGCTTGGCCCGGATTCATCCCTGAAGTTACGTAGAAGCTGCTGGGCAATCTCATGTATCTGGGTGTTTAGAAAGGATGCCTCGTCCAGAATGGCAGGCTGCCTTGGTTCATATACAGGGGCCTGCTGCATATAGGTAGGTTCAGATGTGTTAAGAGTACTGGTTACATTAGGCTGGGCTGCAGCGTTCGTTATTTGACCACCAGCGTTGTACGCTTGCCTTTGACCTTGATTGTCTTGCGCCATACTTTGTGGTTTTTCCTTTGCGTGAGAGGCAGATGCAGTGGCAGCACCACTGTTGACATTTATGACAACAGGCGGCTGGGAAGGCGGGGGATTTTTAGAGCAAGCTGGCAAATAGGCCAATGCCCCTGCTGCCAAGCCAAAAAGCAAGGTCCTTTTTGTTTTAGTCCAAATCGTCATAGTATTGTTCCTCCTTATTGGAAAGCTCTGATAAGTCACGGTCGTATGAAGGCGATTTCCATGCCTCAATCTTCAAAAATGCCTTTGGCGCCTTGCAGCCAAATCCTATTGGAGAAAGAAGGGGTGAAATCCACGGGTCGGCTGGCAGCTCGCAGGCAGCAGATGAGATGATCTTATTATCTGTAAGCCTTATTAGATGAACGTTTATCATTACACTACCCTTATGGAACATGTAGGTACCATCAAGGACTGCATCACAATCTACCTGACTTGCCAGATCCTTAACGCGGTCTGAGAGGTTAAATTCTCCCACATTCCTTTGAAGCTTAACCGTAAGTCCGCGCCTTGGTTCAACTATGTCCCAGCCTTTTCCCTGGAGATATACCTTAAGCCTTTCAGACACGATCTGGCCAAATTTCGACGTACAAAAGAGTTGGTTCACGTCCACCAGATTCACCACCAGGGTCCTTGGATGCCTTGGAGGGCCTGATGTAAGGTGTTGGTTCAGTCTCAAGGCAAGTTCCTGGGCAACTTCATCTATTGGTGATGAGTCTTTACATATGGCCGCTGGAGCGCAGACAAAGAAAAACGCCAAAAAAATGACGACTGCTGTCACTGATAGACCACGCATGTGACTACCTGTTTGAAAAGGGTATTGAGCTGTAAACATGGACATTGGTCTTGGTATTCACAGGATTTTCTGGTCTTTGCGGCGTGATCATCTTGTAAGTCACGTACCTTGGCGGTGATGGAAGTGGCTCATACTCCTGCTGGGAATTAAGCCTATAGTCTGGGCCGTAAATGGCTCTACTGTCTGGGTAACGAATACGTGATGAAACGTCTTGGTTTTGGTCGTTACAAGAAGGCCCCTGAAAGGATCTTAGCACCGCCATGGGTAGCTCAAAGACGGTTCTTATCACACGATGAAGCACCCCTTCCTGGGACGCAGCAACAACATTAGAATGAAATGCAAATAGTAGAGTTGCCACAATAAAAAAAATGACAGTAACTTTTTTGAGATACATATCGCTTCTCCTTTCGAGATATATTTAAGCAATAGTTTTGCCAAATGATACGTCCCTTAAATTGGGAAAAATGTACGTCTTTTGGCGCATTTTGGGGCAGGGGAAAGCGAGATTTTGAAGATGGGATGAAAGAATTGCTTTTTAGGCTGAAATAAATTCCTGCCTGTATCAGGCTATGGTCTTGGCACCGATCTCGCCATATTTGAAAAAGAAAGATATTTTTTCTACCAATTCTTTGAGATTTATAGAGGCGTCACATATCTTTATCTTCACATTTGGATAGGCTCGATGGGTTACAGTGACTGTGGCTGCCTCCATTTGGCCAAGGTCATGCTCTATTTTCCGGATCTTTTCCTTATTCAGGTTCATTTGGTTAGCTATTTCTAAGGCCATCTTATAAAGTCTCTCTTTTATTATTTGCTGATCTTCAGAAATTTTTTTACCAGCAGACTCTAACCTTTTAATCTTCTTAAGACCTTCTTGAATCTTTTTTAGTTTTTCAGAAAGAAGCTCCTGCTCCTTTATAAGACCATTGTGATGCGTTTCAAGAAGGGGGTCACGTCCAGCAGAAAGGAGGGTGGGCACATTTGCACTTGTGCCAGCTGTCTTTACATTTATGGAGCCTCCAACAATTATCTGGCCGCCAGCCACAAGGCCCTTGCCATCACAGATGTGTGCATTTCCATGTATCTGACAGTTTCCATTCAATATGTAGTCATGTACCATGAGATTTCGCCCAACAAAGGCTCTGGCATATTCAATGGCACCGCATTCAAGGCTTCCTCCAGTCTTGACCATGGTATTTTCTGACCTGATTATCCC
>JALSQG010000052.1 GCA_026985565.1 Deltaproteobacteria bacterium | reverse complement strand
GCATCTACCACGCTTTTAATTGTGTTCGGCTATCTCGGAAGCCCCACCAATATTGTTGCCTTCTCCCTTGCCTCCATCTTCATTTCTATGGAGGCTTGGCTTGTGCACAGGATAGCCGGTATCAAATTCCCTCTTTGGGCACCCCTTACAGACGAATCAGGGCCAAACCTTATAACAAAGCTTGGGAAATTGCATCTTACCAAGCAAAAGGGGCAACTTTCCATGGAAGAGATTGCAGCAAGGCTTGCCTCCCGCCAAAGAATAAAATAGGAACACAAAGGAATTTTCTTGCCTTTTACCTGAAATCTTGCTTTTTTCATAGTAACAATTTTGTACCTGAAGGTCCCAGGCCGTTTAACCAATATGAAACATGAGTCTGGTCAAATATTGCCAGACGGCTCTGACAGGCGATTTTCTCGGACTGTCTGGAAAGGCAAAGATGCCGTTATGATATCTCCAGCACCTGGGGATCTTGGCATCAAGGAGGCCCAGGCCTTTTTTCATATAGGTTCTCATTTGCTCGCAAGGGAAATCCCCGTTCCCATTATCTTCTACTTTGATAAGGATTCGGCCGCCCTGATAGTTGAGGATTTAGGAGAGGAGCTTTTATTCCACCGCATCCTGCATCTAAAAAAGCATGGTCGCCATGCAGAGATCCAGCCACTTTATATGAAGGTGATGAAGCTGCTCCTTTCCATGCAGATAAGCGGCGGAGAGGGTTTTGATACAGCCTGGTGTTTTCAGGAGCCAGTGTATGACCACGCCCTTGCCCTTGAAAAGGAGGTAGGATACTTTTTGGAGGCATTTGTTAAAAATTTTGTCGGCATGGAGATCCCGTCCCAGGTCTTTAGTGAGCTTAAATGGCTTGCAAAAAAGGTGGACTGCTTTTGTTGTAACAGCTTTTTTTTACATCGGGATTTCCAATCGAGAAACATAATGATAAGGGCAGATGGCCAGCTTGCAATCGTGGACTTTCAGGCAGGTAGGCTTGGCCCATTGGGCTATGATCTTGCCTCTTTGTTAAATGATCCTTACGTGGACCTTGACTTTGACATGCGTCTTGATCTTCTTTCAGGCTACATACAACTTTTAAAAGGTCATAATATGGAAACAGATGCCAAGGATCTGGTTGACCAGTGGCCGGTTCTTTCCGCCCTAAGACTTATGCAGGCCCTTGGGGCATACGGCTATTTGACAAAAGAGAAAGGTAAGACGTTTTTTGCAGCCTTTATGAAACCTGCCCTGAAGGGTCTGATCTGGATACTTGATACAAATTTCAAAAAGGAACTGCCTGGCACAATCTCCATGAGCAAGGCCATATTTGATGAATTGATGGTGTCTGTTCCAAATAGATAGAGGTTTTTTGAAAATGTTCGAATTTAAAGAAACACATATTGTCCTATTTTGGGGGTTGGTATTGGCCCTTTTGTTTTTTCATGTAATAAAGACTTGGGCAAGCCCGCCATCTTCTTTTATCAAGATCCTTTCTCCAAAGGCGCATGAGGTTTGGAGAGAGGGTGAGACCCACAAGATAAGTTGGGTGGCCTCAGGTGTGAAACGTGTTTGTGTTGATGTGGCTGTAGGGGGTAAGGACAAGGGATTAATCGGAGATGATGATTGCAATATAGATGCATCAAAGGGTTTTCTTTTCTGGACCATCCCAAGGGATTTCATAACGGGATTTGGCATTTCAGTGGCCCAAGACGTAAAAGTCATGGTGTTTGACCCAAAAAGGCCCGGGCTTCAGGCAATAAGCGATGAGTTTACAATCTGTGGGGCAAATGCTTCGTGCAACGGATCAGGTGACTTAGGCGGTAATGTCACACAGAATAAAAATGTTCCCGATCACGGAAATGGTACCCAAAAGACTCCCTGCAAGGACAGTCGGCCTTATTTCAAACTCAGATGAGACGTCCCATAGCCTTTTTCTTCCTTATAATTTTCGGGCTGGGCCTTGTCCTTGCCCCACACATCATAGTTAGTCAAGACTTTGCACAAAAAGAGATAAAGGCCCTTGTTGAAAAAAAACTTAAGGTAAGGGCTGAATTTGGTGAACTTACCTGGTACTGGCTTCCTTTGCCCCATGTTTCCATCCAGGATGCCAAACTAAAAGGGCCTGATTTTACCCTGGACGCATCCTTTGTATCTATTTATCCAGGCTTGCTGTCCATTCTGAGAGGAAGGCCAGAGATTGCAGGCATAGAACTTGATGATTTCCATTTTGTTTTGAAAAGGCTTCGCAAACAAGAGTCCAAAGAGCAGGAGCTTCCTGGCTGGATAAGGGTAAAAAACGGTTTTTTTCAGGTATCTGAGGGAGTAAGGATACCTTCTTTGCCTTTTAAGCAAAGGCGCCTTTATATAAAGAACCTGTATGGGAGTTTAAGTTTAAGTGGGCCATCCATAAGCGGGCATCTTAGAGGAAACACAAGGCAGGCGGAATCCATTGACATCCAGGGTGCTCTTGATTTGGGGCGGCTATCTTACAAGGTCGTTGCAAGGATCAGTCAGTTTGATCTTTCAGCTCTCAGCCTCAAGCATGTCACCTCTATCAAACAGGTACCAAAACAGATACCGAGATACGGCTTTGTGAACCTTGAGCTTGATGTTGAAGGCATGGGCCTTGAGTGGTCACAGGGAAGGGTTGAAGCCTATTCGAACTGTTTTGTTTCAAAGCCAAAGGCTGAGTCTGCCATATTTTCATGTGGCAGTCTAAGGTTAAGTTATGTCTTCCAAAAAGACAGGCTTGATATGACCATTAAGGGCCTTGATTTTCAAAGGCCTCATCT
This sequence comes from Deltaproteobacteria bacterium, assembly GCA_026985565.1. Taxonomy (GTDB): domain Bacteria; phylum Desulfobacterota; class Dissulfuribacteria; order Dissulfuribacterales; family QOAL01; genus JAADCZ01. The sequence goes on along the minus strand of JALSQG010000052.1, from coordinate 1,229 downwards.
AAGCCTTGCAGGAAGTATCCATCTTTTCAAGAAAAAAGACGTGCTATGGGCAAAGGCAGATTTAAAAGGGCGTAAGCTTGATCTTGGACAGATCAGGCAGGCGCTTAAGGCCCTGTCTTTTAAGAACAAGGATGTCAGGGATTTTTGTACTGCCATAAGGGGCGGAAAAATAGATTGGGCCACGGTGGATCTCGATGGCCCCCTGTCTGGGTGGCATAAGCTTAAATACATGTATATCCAGGGTAAGGCAACAGATGTCCGGGTCTATGTAAAAGATGAAGACTTCTTTGTGGACTCGGCATCAGGCCCCTTTGAGATTAAAGGAGGAGTACTTTATGCCAAGGATGTGAGGGCAAGGCTCAGAAAGACCACTGGCACATCTGGCAGGTTTATGTTCGGCCTTTCACGGGGCAAGGAACAGTTCAGGCTCGACATAGATCTTAGCGCCCCTGCACAGGATCTTATGTGGGCTCTTGTGAAGTTCAATCACTTAAAAAGGCTTCATGATGAGCTTAAGGGGATTTCATCCCTTAAAGGCCATCTTTTAGGGCATCTTAGAATAGGTGACCACAAACATGACAAAAAGATAAAGGTCAAGGTGGAAAAGATGGGCCTTGAAGGCTTTTATGACCGCATTGGTATGAAGGTGGCCATAAAAAGGGGTAGGGCTATATATTTTGACAAAGTACTCACCCTTTCTGAGCTTTCAGGATCCTTTGGGCCAAACTCCTTTTCAGGGGTTTCAGGCCAGGTTTCTTGGAAAAGTGGCCCCATCAGGGTCAAGGTCAAAAAGGCCAGCGGCAGATGCCTTGCAGAATCTATATTGGCGCTTTGCAAACGCTTTGGTCTGGCCAAGGACTTTTTCAAGGAATTTCGAGTAAAGGCCTCGGGACCGCTTATTGTCAAAAGGCTTAGGCTTGAATTTTCAATTGATGAGCCGCATGGCCTTACCTACCTTGTGGCCTTTGTTCCAAAGGGGCTTGATCTTGAAGCAACCCTTCTGCCAATGCCTGTCCGGTTTACAAAAGGCAGTTTCTTTTTCACAAATAGAAGATTTTCTGCAACAGGTGTCAGGTTTCGCATGGATGGAAGGTGGTATCAGGTGGAAACCCACCTTGTACATAAGGATCTTAAGGGATGGAGGGGAACTTTCAAGTCAACTGGACGAGTTGGTCTTCGTCTCTGGAGGTGGATCGAGGAAAGGGGGGTGCACTTAGGAGAATTTACCC
>JALSQG010000051.1 GCA_026985565.1 Deltaproteobacteria bacterium | reverse complement strand
ACGTTGTCTTTCTCACATGCAGCAGCCGTCATGGTAGGAAACGGATCGATTATTACAACGAGATCCAGCTTATCAAGGGCCTTTTTAAGCTTGTGATACTGGCTCTGGGAGTTTGAGGCACATCCCCAAAACACCACTGCCTTTATTGGCGTATATTGGCTTATCTTGTCTTCCTGGATGACCCCCTGATACCACCTTGCCAGGGTAAAGCCCTTTTTGTTCATGTATTCCTTGGAATGGAAGCGGGACTTCATCCACTCATAGTCAACGCCCCATACCTTGCACCAGTGCTTCCACGACCCATCCTTTATGCCGTAATAGGCGGGAAGGGAGTGAGAAAGCACGCACATATCAGTTGCACCCTGGACGTTGTCGTGGCCGCGAAAGATATTGGTGCCTCCACCTGAAACCCCCATATTGCCAAGTACGAGCTGCAGGATGCAAAGGGCCCTGGTGTTGCTTGAACCTATTGAGTGCTGCGTTGCCCCCATGCACCACACAACTGTACCGGGCCTGTGAGTGGCAAGAAGCTTTGCAATGCGCTTAACCTCTGAGGCAGGAATCCCTGTGATGTCTTCCACAACCTCAGGCGTGTAATGTTTGGCAAACTCGCACATCTCGGCAAAGCCTGCCACCCTCTTCTGGATAAAATCTTTGTCATGCCAGCCGTTTGATACAATCTCATTTACAAGGCCCATGACAAAGGCAGTATCTGTCCCAGGGCGAATGCGCACGTAATCTGTTGCCTTTGCAGCAAGCTTTGTAAAGCGTGGATCAACAACGATCAGCGGTGCGTTGTTTACCTCCTTTGCATAGAGGATGTGCTGAAGTGCTACAGGATGCGCCTCAGCAGCATTTGAGCCAAGCATGAAGATGAGCTTTGAATGACGAATGTCGTTCATGCTGTTTGTCATTGCCCCGTAACCCCATGTGTTGGCGACACCTGCCACCGTAGTGGAGTGTCATATTCGGGCCTGATGGTCAATGTTGTTGGTACCCCAGAAGGCAGCAAGCTTCCTTTGGAGGTACGCCATCTCATTTGAGACCTTGGCACTGCCATTCCAGTGAACCGCATCTGGGCCGTCATTCTTTCTGATGTCAAGAAGCTTTCCACAGACCTCATCGAGGGCCTGCTTCCAGGAGATCTTCTGCCATTTGCCATTGACCCTTTTCATTGGGGATGTAAGGCGCTTTTCACTGGTCACCATGTCAATGGCCCCAGCACCTTTACAGCAGTGACCACCCCTTGAGACCGGATGGTCTGAGGCAACCTCCTGGCGCACCCACACCCCATGCTGCACCTCGGCCTTTATTCCGCAGCCAACTGCACAGTGGGTACAAACAGTACGAACGATCTTTGAGCCAGGATAGGCCTCTTTCTTTTCTTCTGCCCGAAGCTCTCTTACAACCTTCGGCCCCATGCTAAAACCGGCAAGGGCTGCAGTTGCGGCAGCTATCTTCATGAAGGAGCGTCTTGCAAGTTTTGGATTTATGGTAAAGTGTTTTGATGAAGCCACCTGGTTAGAGCCACCTGTGGCATCAATCATCTTTCTGGAAGCCATTTGAACCCTCCTTTATAATCAGTCCAAAAGGGAGTCGTAATACGCCTTGAACTCCTCGGTTTCTCTATAGAGGATCTCCTTTTCAGAACCTTGCCCTGCCATCTGCCCTACAGATGCCTTGGCCTTCTTGGCCCCGGCCGCACCTGCAAAGGCAGCAGCACCTGCCACAAGAAATCCCTTTATTAAAGACCTTCTTTGTTGGCTCTTGAGATTTTTTTCCATGAAAGCCTCCTTATACCCCATCTTCCATTGACGGAAACAGACACTCATCCAAGGTAAAAAATGCCAGGGCAGCCTCAAGCACCGCTCTATAAACGGCAAAATTGCCATGGGCTGAAAGATCCCTTTGCATACCCTTTACAGTGGGAAGGATATAGTCGTGAATGATTTTACCTTGAACACTGGTGCCACTTTCCTGCCCCTGGGACCCCTTTTGAATAAGATGGATCATAAGGTCCAACAGGAACACCAAGTGGTCTTCTGTTTCCCTGAAGCACTCTTCCTTCCCTAAATTTAGGTTATAGAGCAACTGCCGTAATTTTACAAGGCTTGTGCCCATAATTTTCCCGTCAATGTAATAAGATGCAAAGGGCTGCAGACGACTGTTGCCAAAAGGATTTTCAAAAAGTTCATAGAACTCGTTCTGGATGTCAACAAGCTCCTTTTCTTTTAGAACGGAGCCAAGCCTTGACACCGCCTCATCAAAAGCAGAGGAACCCGTACCCTTTTGAAGGGCGTCAAGGATAAGAAGCCAGTAACCAAGCTTTTCACCGTTTGGAGGGCCATCCAGAAATGAGCGGATCAAGGCATAAAGGACCATCCTTGCGCTATTTGTTTCCTGAACCCCTTTTCCCATTTTTTCACCCCTTTATAACGTCTTCCAGCATGGCGATGGCCCTGCACTCATCACACAAAGAAAGGACATCCATGATCTTCTCATCGTACCTGTTTGCTTCCCTAAGGATCCTAAGGGCTCGTCTGTGGCTTTTTTTGTTCCCAAAGACCTTGCCGCACCTTTTGCACCTGAGTCTTTCATCCTGTGCAACCACGCTTTCAGAAAAAAAGCTCGAATCAAGCCTAAGACCAGATGTGACCTCCACTGCCCCTTCAGGGCAAATGGAAGAGCAGGCCTTGCAGTTTATGCAAGATCCCCTGTTTAAGATAAGTTCCAGCCTGTCAGAGCCTTTTGCAGACAAGGCCTCCTGGTAGCAAACATTTAGGCATGATAGACAAAGGCTACACCTTTCATTAACGGTAACGTTTCCAAAGGAAGTGCCTTCAATGAAAAAGGATGCGGTAAGCTCTCCTATTTCTTCATACAGGGCCTTTAACACGCGGTTTAGGCCTTGCCTCTTACCCTTTAGCTTATAGGATGAAATGGCCTCTTCCATTAAGCCTTCACTTTGTATGGAAGGCACGGCCCTTTCCTTTTTCAAAAACGAATCCAACTCAGATGGTGACAAAAGAAGGACTGGTTTTTCACGTGACGGGAAAAGCTGCCCCATGACGGAATTTGCAAAAACGACTTCCTGATTGAAGGGATGAGTTTGTTTCAGCGCCCCTTCAAATAGTATTGCTATTTGCAAAATTCCAGTTGCCAAAAGGCTTAGTAATTCAAGACTTGAAAGGCAAAGTGGCTGGGGATAGGAAATAAAAAAGACGTTATCATATCTTGATTCACTGGAATTCCACCAAAAGTCCCTAAGTTCATTCTCTTTACCCACAACCACACGCATACCTTGAGGCAGATGGAGCCTTCTAAAATATTCCATGAAATTTTCGCAGGTAAACCTTGCATATTCCATGGCCCCAGTAGGGCAAGCCGCCACGCACGCACCACACTCTATACAGCTTAAATGATCGATGTATATGCCCTTTACACCAGTTGTGATTGCCTCCTTTGGGCAAAAAGAAACGCATCTTTTACACCCGGTTCCAAGCCTTGGGTCAAAAGAGCAATATTCCACATTGTGGACGATACATTCTTCTATTTGAAAAGAACCAATGCGCGAAAAAAGCCCTGAAAGATTGTCTTTAAAAAACAGTCGGCCCTTTAGCTCAGGGCCCAGATCGGCAGATGTTTTAAAATCCCTTGAAAGGGCCACAACATAGTCTGCCTCAATCACCTTCTCTTCCATCCTGTGAAGATCTATGGCACCGGTATCACAATATCTTTTGCATCTTCCACAAAGGTTGCATCTTTCAAGATCGATGGCAGGCTTACTTGAAATTGCCTTTTCTTCGCATACAGAAACACAGCTACGGCACAAGTTACAGAGTCTTTCATCAAGCGGAAGGGGGCTTATGCAGGATATGACAACCTTTTTGCCATCCTTAAGCTCCATTGAGATGTCATCTTTTTTCCCAACAACTACGGGCACGAGCCTCAAAAGCCCACCATAGACGTCCATAAATTCATCCACAAACACCTTTTCCCCAATCACGGCCACAACTGGATCCACCTTCAAAAGGTAGGAATTTACAGACCCGGCCTCTTCCCT
>JALSQG010000050.1 GCA_026985565.1 Deltaproteobacteria bacterium | reverse complement strand
AACATGGACAGATCCGTATGCGGCAGGAACAGGCAGGAAACATAATGATCCATGAAACGAGGATTGTCTGCAAGATCGAAATGGGTCATCATTTGAGCCACCTGCTCCATTTCCTGAAACCTGGGCCACGATATGGCAGCGATCTGTGCTCCTGCAAGAGAGGAGTTTCCGGCAAAGAAGAATCTGTCACGATCTATGTCTGGCAAAAGCCCAATGGTGATTGCCTGTTCAAGATCCAGATAGCTTCCAAAATTTCCAGCAAGGATTACCCTTTCAAGATCCTCCACTAACATGCCAACAGATTCAAGCAGGGTAAGATAACCAGCAAACATTGCCCCTTTTGCCCTGATAAGATTTTCAACGTCTGCCTCTGTAAAGACAATGTCTTCTCCAGTTGCAGTGGCCTCCTTCTCCACAACCACGTATTCCCAGCCATCTCTTCCCTCCCGAATACGTTTGGTTGGAAGATCCCTTTTGAACTTGCCCTGCCTGTCTATGGCACCTGTCATAAAAAGGCCTGCAAGCAGGCTGATTATACCAGAGCCACAGATGCCCTTTGCCTTCTTGCCCCCGATTGTAAGCACCATTGGCTCATAGGTCTCCGGATGGATATGTACCACCTCTATGGCCCCTACAGTTGCCCTCATGCCGTGTTTTATGCCTCCTCCTTCAAAGGCAGGGCCTGCAGAACATGCAGCACATGCCATCCAGTCCTGATTGCCAAGGACTATCTCGCCGTTTGTGCCAATATCAATAAAGAGGGTTAGCTCAGGATGATGGTTCATGCCAACCCCAACTACCCCGGCAACAATGTCACCCCCGACGTAACTTGCAACACACGGGGCAAGAAAAAGCCTGACATGGGCTGGCAGATCTATGCCAATCTCCTTTGCCCTTACCGGAGGAAACCTGTTTGCAACAGGGGTGTAAGGTGCTGCCCTTAAAAACTTTGTCTCAAGACCAAGAAGGAAATGGGTCATGACGGTGTTTGCAGCAATGGAGACAAGGCATATGTCTTCCTTTTCCTTCTTTGCGTTGCTAAGTAGCTCCAAGATGAGTCCATTCAGGCATGCCACTATCTTTTCCTGAAGTATTGTTAGACCATCACCCTTTTTAGAGAATTCCATCCTCGATATGACGTCTTCGCCGTAACTTACCTGGGGGTTGTAATCAGAAGACTCTGCCAACACCTTTTGATCCAGAAGAGAGATAAGCCTTGCTGATACAGTGGTGGTTCCGATATCTATACACACCCCGTGTTGCCCCTTGGTCTTGTCTCCTGGTTCAACCCTTATTAGGCGCTTATGCCCGGGAATAGAGGTCTCCATGAAACTTGCTGTCACCTTCCAGTTTCCATCCCGCATAGAATAGGGCAACTTGTATAGTACCTGGCTGTCCACCTCGAGATGAAAGGACTGTCCCACCTCCCGTCTTATGCGTCCAAGGTCACTCAGATTGTCTGTCACACTTGGTTCAGGCACTTCAAGAAGTCTTTTGGTAATTGCAGGCTCGCTACTAACAGAAAGCTTCTCACCATGGACCTTTATCCATGCGGCTGCCTTTCTTGCAAGGGGCCTTGTAAGGGCCTTTCTGTCCATTTGAGATTCCACTGGCACACGAACAACCACATCTGTCACAGGAGTTGTTGCACAGGCCTTCCAGCCACCTTCTGGAAGCTCTTCACCCTTTACCTGACCTTCTTCCACAAATATCCTGCACTTGTTGCACACCCCTGCTCCGCCGCAACTGGCATTTATGTGTATTCCTGCTCCCATTGCGGCCTTAAGGAGATTTTCCTCAGTAGATACATCCACAACCACATTTGCTGGCAAAAAAGTGACCTTTGGCATAAGCTGTCCTTTAATACAGTTGTGTTCTAAAACATATGGGCCTGATATTATACATAAGGTCCATTTACGTCCAGATTTTAATGGCCGTTAAGTAAGACTGTGGTAATGAATATAATGGTAAAGTAATGGAGGTGTCATGAAAATCGTAGTTACCGGAGGTGCCGGCTTTATCGGATCAAATGTTGTGGATGCATATGTGAATCTTGGGCATGAGGTAATAGTTGTGGATAACCTGTATTCAGGGAAAATGGAAAACCTCAACCCAAAGGCCAAATTCTATCTCATGGACATAAGGAGCCAGGAATTCGAAAAGATGCTCGAGATAGAAAGACCAGAGGTGATAAACCATCACGCAGCCCAGATATCGGTTCCGTACTCTGTGGAGGATCCGCGCTTTGATGCAGACGTTAACATTCAGGGTTTTGTAAACCTGCTTGAGGCCGCCAAGGACAAGGACGTCAGGAAGGTAATCTTCATATCCTCAGGGGGGGCTATTTACGGAGAGGCCAAGGAATATCCTACCACGGAAAACTATCCGCCCCAGCCCCTTTCTCCATATGCCATAGCAAAGGCAGTTTCTGAGGATTTTCTCTTTTTCTACAATCATCAGTACGGCCTTGACTATACTGTTCTCCGGTATGCAAACGTCTATGGGCCAAGACAGATTCCCCATGGAGAGGCAGGAGTTGTGGCTATCTTCATGGACAGACTCCTTTCGGGTAAAAAATGCACCCTTTTCCATTTCCCTGAGGATAAAAGGGGTATGATTCGTGACTACTGTTTTGTGGAAGACGTGGTTGATGCAAATGTAAAGGCCCTTGATAAGGGAAGCTGCAAGGCCTTCAATATAGGCACAGGGGTTGAGACAAAGACCCAGGACCTTTTTGAAAAGATCTTTGAGGTGATGCAGGAAAAACTCGATCTTCCTGATGATCTTTCAAGGCTTTATCGTAAAGAGGCGAGGGCAGGTGACCTAAAAAGAAGCTGTCTTAACTGTGAAAGGGCAAAAAAAGAGCTTGGCTGGACACCAAAGCATGATTTGACAAAGGGCCTCAGAAAAACCCTGAAGTGGAGGCTTTCAAAATAGTGGAGATCCACGTAGCCCTTGGCCAGATTGCCCCAGGTAGCCGGAGCCCAGAGGAAAATCTTGCCCTGGCCCTCAAAAACATTGAAAAGGCGGCGAAAAAAGGTGCACATCTTATTGTATTTCCTGAGCTTTTTCCCTTTGGCATCATAGAGGCTAAAAGAAAGGCCAAGGAAGCGGCCAATCTTTCAAAGACCTTTTTGGAAATTCTAAAAGATGCCGCAACAGGCAAAAAAATTAACATTTTTGCTGGCCTTCCCTTTCTGAAAGATGCCTCTTTACTATTCAATTCCCTATTTTGTTTCACCTCAAAGGGCAAAACATACCGGTATGACAAGCTAAACCTATTTCCCCCTTTCAATGAAGAAAATATCTTTGACACTGGCCGCGTACCAGTAGATGTGTGGCTGGAAACCGGCACTTGTGAAATTGGGATCGGGCCACAGATATGCTTTGACATCCGCTTCCCAGAGCTTTCACGCACATATTCCAAAAGAGGTTGTCACCTTTTGGTGGTTTCGGCCCTTTGGCCCCTTTCACGAAAGGACAACTTTGTAACCCTCTTAAAGGCCAGGGCCGTGGAAAGTCAGTGTTTTGTTGCTGCCTCAAATGCGTGTGGGGAATGCGGAGAGCAAGAGCTTGCAGGCTCATCCCTTGTTGTTGCACCTGATGGAACCGTGCTCATTCAGGCAAAGGGTGAAGAGGGGCTATTGCTTGCAAAAATAAATGTTGACAGACAAAAATCCATCAGAACATTCTTCAACTCCTCATGGCCCCAGGGCCTTTGGAATATAGCCCTGGAGGAGAAAATATTAGACACTAAAAGGCTAAAAAGAACGCTTTTCAGAATAAAGAAGAGCGGCCAGAAAATCGTCTTTACAAATGGGTGTTTCGATATTCTACATGCAGGCCATGTCAGTTATCTTAAAAGGGCCAGAGGACTTGGAGACGTGCTTGTAGTTGGCCTTAACAGTGATTCTTCTGTGAAGGAGATAAAGGGCAAATCAAGGCCGGTAAACCCCCAAGAACAAAGGGCAAGGGTGCTCGCTGCCCTTTCTTTTGTGGATTTTGTGGTCATCTTCCAAGAGGATACCCCTCAAAGACTAATCCATGAGCTTCGTCCAGACATACTGGTCAAGGGT
>JALSQG010000049.1 GCA_026985565.1 Deltaproteobacteria bacterium | reverse complement strand
GACGAGGATCTCCAGGCCCTTCTTGACTTTTACAAGTGCTACAGGGCATACGTCCGGGGCAAGATCGGATGTTTCACTTGGGCGTCACCTGAGGTTGATGAAGAAACAAGGGATTCGAGCCTTTCCATGGCAAAAAGATATTTCAAACTTGCCTTAAGGTATGCAGGTGGAAGGGGAAAAAGGCCTCTACTTTTTGTCTTCATGGGGCTTTCTGGAACGGGCAAGTCAACTGTTTCGAAGGCCCTCTCAGCCAGGCTTGGAATTGCCGCATTCAATTCAGACTTTGTTAGAAAGGAGTATGTAAGCGGAATACCTGCAGAGGAAAAAAGACTCGAACCCTTCGGTCAGGGCATATATTCCAGGGAATTTACAGAGAAGACCTACAGAGCGCTTTGCAGGCTTGCAGGCCAAAGGCTTGTAGTTGGAGAAAGTGCAATCCTTGACGCCACATACATCGATCCTGAAAAAAGAAAGCGGGTTCGTGAACTTGCAAAGGCGTGTGGGGCAAGGCTAATCCTGATCCATTGTACATGCCCTGAAAATGTTGCCATTCAAAGGATGGAAAAACGATTAGAAGGCGAAAATGCGGTATCTGACGGCAGGCTTGAAATATATGAAAAACAGAAACAAATATTTAAGAGACCAGACCCAGACGAAGCAGACCTGGTACTGGAATTGGATACCACCAAAGAGGTGGACGAACTTCTGAGGACCTTAGAGGACCTGGTGAAAAAACAATAATGGAGCCAGGCCTTTTTAGCAAAGAACTTGATACCCTTAGGGAAAAGGGTCTTCTTAGAAGTCTTGTGGCCACCTCCCCCGATGATTCTGGAAGGGTGGAAATAGACGGTAAAAGGTTTATTGATCTTTCTTCAAACGATTACCTTGGCCTAAGCAGTCATCCGGTTTTGAAAGAAGCCGCCAAGAATGCAATAGAGCGTTTTGGCACTGGAAGCAGGGCTTCAAGACTTATGAGCGGGGACGTATTCCTTTTCAGGGAACTTGAAGAATCAGTTTCGGCCCTAAAGGGAACAGAATCGAGCCTTGTATTTGGTAGCGGCTACCTTTGCAATCTTTCCATCCTTGCTGCCATTTCAGGCCCTTCAGATTGCATATTCCTTGACAGGTTTAGTCACGCAAGCCTTGTAGATGGTGCCCTTCTATCCAGGGCACGTATAAGACGATTTGCCCACAATGACCTTGAAAACCTCTTTGATATGCTTGAAAAAGAAAGGCACCGCTACAGGCATGCAATTATCGTGGCAGAGAGCATATATTCAATGGATGGAGATATGGCTCCAGTCTATAAGCTCGTTCAGATGGCCAAAAGGTTCAATGCCATTCTGATTGTGGATGAGGCCCATGCCCTTGGCGTCTTTGGAGAACATGGTGAAGGGGTGGTAGAAAGAGCAGAGGCGGAAAAGCCGGATATTATGGTTGGCACCTTTGGCAAGGCCCTTGGTGGTTACGGGGCATTTTGTGCATGCAGTAAGGAAATTCGGGATTATCTTGTAAACAAGGCAAGGGGGCTCATCTATTCAACTGCCCTTCCCCCTTCGGTCCTTGCCTCCAACAAGGCTGCTGTTGAACTTTTGGATACCCTTGGGAACGAACGAAGGAAACTTCTTAAGATGGCCTCTGATCTTAGATCCTTTATCAAAAAAGAACTTGGACTTAAAACACGAGGTTGCTCCCAGATAGTGCCACTTATCCTTGATGATGTAAATAAGTGTATCATGCTTGAAAAACACCTTTTTGATTACGGATTTCTTTCAAGGGCAATAAGGCCTCCAACTGTACCAAAGGACAGTCCAAGGATAAGATTTTCCTTTTCTGCAAGCCATGATAGTGGCGTACTTGCTTCACTGAAAGAAGCGCTTCTTTCTTTTTTCAAAAGGTGACCATAAATTGATTTCTTTCATAGACAAAGGCCAGGGAAGAAGCCTTCTTGTCCTTCCAGGATGGGGCTTTGACCCTTATGTATTTGACATCAAGGCCCTAAGCTATGACCTTGTTCTGCCAAAAAGGCCAATTTTTGATCCTTTTGATAAGCTTTCCCAAGCACTAAAAGGGCTTAGTGGCCAACAAATCTCTGTTATTGGCTGGTCTCTTGGTGCAGTGGTCGCCTTAAAAATGGTGGAAAAATGGCCTCATCTATTTGTAAAGGTAATACTTGCCTCATATCCAGCACCCTTTCCACAAAAGGTAATAAATGAAAAGATATTAGAAGTAGAAAAGGAAAAAGACAGGGCATTAAGGGGGTTCTATCTTGAGGTATTTGGAAAGACAATGAAACATTATCGAAAATTTAAAAAAGAACATGAAAAAAGGTGCCTGTCTTTTTGGAAAAAAGATGAACTCGTAAATGGGCTTAGGCAGCTTGCCGAAAAGACAAAGATTCCTGATTTTCAAGTTGAGACACTTATTATTCATGGCAAAAAGGATACAATAAGCCCCGTAGAGCTACTTCCAAAGTCCCTTTTAAAAGGGGCAGACAAAACAATCTTTCTTGATTGTGGGCACATGATCCTTTGGGAAAAAGATCTTTATGAGGCAATCAACAAGCTATAAGAATTCCCTAAAAACCTCCTTTTCAAAAGCGGCCAAAACCTACGACACTTACAGTACGGTCCAAAGGGATGTGAACAAACGCCTCCTTGGACTTATACCCAAGGGGTCTTTTGGATGCGTGCTCGAAATTGGCTGCGGAACAGGCACCTTTACCAAGATGTTTTTGGAAAAAAGGGAAATAAGAGAGCTTGTGGCAGTAGATCTATCAACAGACATGGTCATGGAAGCCAAACGGAAAATTGCAGATAAAAGGGACCGGCCATGTCATTTTGTCTGCTGCGATGGGGAAGAGCTGCCCTTCATTCCGAAGAATCGTTTTGACCTCATTGTTTCGTCAAGCTGCATTCACTGGTTTATTGATCTTGAAAACTCCTTGGACACGCTTTCGTCCATGTATCTTAAAAAAAACGGATTAATTGTATGCGCCCTTTTTGGAAAAGGGACCCTTGATGAACTAAGACTTGTTATTAAAAAGACAGTTGATGAATCGATCCTGCTGCCAAGTGATTCATTTCCAAATATCAGGGACGTATCCCATGCCCTTGGCAAAAACCTAAGATGTCTTACTATGGAATCTTATAGCATTAGCCGCAACTACCCGGACCTTTTTAATCTTCTCATCTGTCTTAAAAGGACAGGTACAGCGCCTAAGATAGCAAGAACCGGCGCATATCTTTCAAGAAAAAAGATAATAGAGGCAGACAGGCTTTACAGAAAGATGTATGGCTCCATTACCGCAAGCTACGAAATTATCCTTTTTAGCGCGGCAGCCGATCCTGGCCCATAAGTGTTCACGTCCTCAGATGGAGAAGAAGATTCATGAACCTTTTTTTCAGCTCCTTATCATCAATCCCATCAAGAAGCCAAAGCTCGTCTCTGCTTGGCTCCACCAAAACAGATGGTTCACTTTTTCTCTTTCTCGATTTTTTGAAATACCTCGATAACTCCCTTCGCACCGCATCAGTATCTGCAATAACGAATCTCAATCTTGAAAGCCTTGAGGTTTGTGGCAAAAGTGCATTTATCTTTTCAAGAATGATTGCAGACTGATAAGAAAGCTGCTGCATCCAGATGGAGTCAGATACTGCAACAACAAGACAATCAAGGTCCTGGAAATACCACGGATAGCATGCCTCTGATACAGAAGTGCCTACAATTTCATGCCATTTCTGCCAAATCACGCGTCTTGGGAGATATACCTTCCAGGTTTTGGCTGGAATAATGGAAGAGATGAGCCTGTCTGCCGACTCCACCATCTTCTTATCTTTTTCATAATAGGGCCTTTTTTGCCTCATCAAGCCTTCCTTCAACCAACTGTCGTATCTCTTCAAGCCTTTCCGGAGTGTTTGCCTCAAAACGAAGCACCAAAACAGGTTGTGTGTTGGATGCCCTTAAAAGCCCCCACCCGTCGTTGAATACAACCCTTGCACCATCCACATCTATGACATCGAAACCGTCCCTCATAAGCCCTTCCTTCACCATTTCAACAAGGCGAAACTTTTGCTCTTC
>JALSQG010000048.1 GCA_026985565.1 Deltaproteobacteria bacterium | reverse complement strand
TTTCATCAGCTGCCTTAGAAGGTGGAGCGGTAAACTTTTCGGATCTTTCTTCACCCATTCCGGTGCGTTTGAAATTTGAAAAGCTTGCTTTTCATCTTAAGGATTTTTCAACAGAGAAAGGTGCCTTAATCCCTTTTGACGTAAAAGGCCTTGTGAACAATACAGGTGTTCTGGATGTGAAGGGAAAGGCCACACTTAAAGGGCCTAAAGTAGATGCTGATGTAATGCTAAAAAATGTGCCTCTTCCTGCCTTCCAAGGCTATGTGGCACGATACATTAATGGTGAAATTGCAAGGGGGCACCTGTCTGTCAGGGCAAAGGCAAGCTTTGATGCCACTGGAGAGAAGGGGGCATTTAGCGCAAAAGGCAGCACAAGGGTTCAAAATGTCATGCTTTTTGGTAGGAGGAGTCAGAAGCCACTTATAAAATGGAAGGAAATCGCCGTAAATGGATTTTCCGTGGACTCATCCCCCCAGAGGGTTATTGTAAATGAGGTAGTACTAAAAAATGTCCAGCAAAACATCATAGTCTTTAAGGATGGCAAGTCGAATCTGGCAGGAATTGTTAAAGAAACCGAAGGGTCTGATTCCAAGGTCCCTGCAAAAGCCAAAGACAGCAATTCTGGCACAACCAGTCCAAAGGGTAAAGGCAAAACAGTTGTCAAGATCTCAAAGGTGAGATTTGAGGCATGCAAGCTGAGAATCGTTGACAGGAGCTTAAAGCAGGTTTTTGTGCGTGAGTTTAACAACATTAATGGAAGCGTAACTGGTCTTTCAAACCGACCAGACATGAAGGCAAAGGTTGACATAAAGGCCCTGGTGGACAATCGGTCCAAGATGTCTGTGAAGGGGCTCGTAAATCCTTTGGCAAAGCCGCTTTTTGCAGATCTTTCCATTAAGGTTGGCGGTGCGGGCATGTCAAGGTTTTCTCCCTACTCACAGAAGTTTCTGGGCTACAAGATAGAAAAGGGGAAGATGTTTCTGGACCTTAAAATCAAGCTACAGGGCAAAAAACTTTATGTTGATAACAGATTGGTGTTAGATCAGTTTGATCTAGGTGACCATGTGAAAAGCAAGGATGCCATAAATGCCCCAATCAAACTTGCCATAGCCTTGCTCAAGGATACGCACGGGAAAATAGACTTGGACATTCCGGTTCGCGGAGAGCTTGACGATCCGGAGTTCAGTTATGGGAGCGCTGTTCTAAGGGCCATAATGAACATATTCATAAAGGCTGCCACGTCCCCGTTTTCGCTTTTGGGTGCAGTCCTTGGCTCCAATGAGAAATTGGATACCATTGCCTTTGCTCCTGGAACGTCAAAGCTCGATGACGCCGCAATAAAAAAGCTTGATACCCTTGCAAAGGCGCTCAAGGACAGACCTGCCCTTAAGGTGGATGTTACAGGGTACTATGATCCTTCTGTTGATAAAAAAGGACTCCTTGAAAGAAGATTCATGTATCTTCTTAAAAAAGAAAAGTTTGAGGATCTTCCAAATTCTGAAAGGGAAAAAATAGAAGATATCAATGAAATCGAGATTGCCCCAGACGAGTACGAAACATATTTGAAAAAGGCCTATGGAAATGCATCATTTAAGAGACCAAGAAACTTCATAGGCATGTTGAAAAAACAGCCAAGGGAAGTTATGGAGAAGATGTTGAAGGAACATATCTCCATTACTGAAGGTGATCTAAAGACACTTGCAAATGACAGGGCAAGGGCCGTTGCGAACTATCTCACCAAGACAGCGGGTATTGCAAATGACAGGGTTTTTTTGGTGGCGCCAAAGGTCGGGCATGCTGAAGGCAAACAGGCCCTTTCAGGGGTACGTCTTTCACTCAAGTAGCTTTCATTTTGCAGTCTTGACACAAAAGGACATGCACATTAAATACAGGCTGTTTTCAAAACATAGTGGTGGGCGTAGCTCAGTTGGTTAGAGCGTCGGGTTGTGGCCCCGGAGGCCGAGGGTTCAAGTCCCTCCGCTCACCCCACTTCCTTTTTAAGGGTTCCAGATAGGAAGCCTATTCACTTTAAATCCAAGAAACTCTGCAAGACGACCGGCAAAGAAAAATGCCATTTCCTCAATGTCCTTGGGCCTTGTGTAAAATGCAGGCATTGCCGGAAAGATAACACCGCCTGCCCTGGAAAGCTTTAGCATGTTTTCTAAGTGGATCTGGTTGAAGGGGGTTTCTCTAATGGCTGCAACAAGCGGTTTTTTCTCCTTGAGGAAACAGTCCGCAGCCCTGTGAATGAGATTGTTGCTGATGCCATTTGCAATGGCGCCAAGGGTTCCCATGGTGCAGGGCAATATGACCATTGCATGAAATCTGCTTGAACCGCTTGCTGGGGCAGACCAGAACCTGTTAGAATCATAGCTTTTGCTTGAAAGTTCAAGTAATCTTTCAAGCCCTTTGGCCCCTATTTCGTGCTTGGTCACCTCGAGGCCGGTTTCTGAGAACGTGATGTGAAGCTCTGCACCAAGCTCCCTTACTATCTTTGCAAATTTAAGTGCATATATGGAACCGCTGGCACCTGTAACAGCCAAGATGATTTTTTTTGTCTCATTCATTTTATTGATTGCAAAAAAAGCTAATCTATGCCAAGTTTTTTCCAGATTGAATCGATCTTTTTCTTTACTTCCAGGCTCATCTCAATGACATTTGGCCAATCTCTTTCAAAGCCTTCTTCCTTCCACTTACGAGTACAGTCTATGCCCATCTTACTGCCATAGTGCGGAAGTGGAGCAGCATGATCCAGAGCATCCACTGGCCCATCTGTAAAGACGATGTCCCGTCTTGGGTCTATGTTGTTTCCAAGTCTCCATAAGACCTGTCCCAGATCCTGGACATCTACCTCCCTGTCAAAGATGCAAATGATCTTGCAGAACATCATCTGGCCAAGCCCCCAAAGGGCATGCATAACCTTTCTTGCATGGCCTGGATACCTTTTGTCTATTGAGATGAAGGCCAGGTTGTGGAAGACACCTTCCATTGGCAGATTCATGTCCACTATCTCAGGCAGGGTCTTCTTGATCATGGGAAGAAAGAGCCTTTCTGTGGCCTTTGCCATGTAACAGTCTTCCTGTGG
This sequence comes from Deltaproteobacteria bacterium, assembly GCA_026985565.1. Taxonomy (GTDB): domain Bacteria; phylum Desulfobacterota; class Dissulfuribacteria; order Dissulfuribacterales; family QOAL01; genus JAADCZ01. The sequence continues at coordinate 1,027 of JALSQG010000048.1, read as the reverse complement.
AGGCTGCCCAACTATTGTGGCAGGGTATATGGCATCGCTGCGCATGGTCATGCAGGTAATATGGAAAACCGGGTACTCGTCTGCCAAGGAATAGTAGCCTGTATGGTCTCCAAAGGGGCCTTCTATACGTCTCTCCCCTGGTTTTACATAACCCTCCAGGACGATCTGGGAAGAGGCGGGAACCTCAAGATCCACGGTCTTGCACTTAACAAGTTCAACAGGCGACTCTCTCAGAAAGCCAGCAAATAAAACCTCGTCAATATCGTCTGGAAGTGGGGCAGTTGCTGCATATGTCATAGCAGGGTCAGGGCCAATTGCAACAGCAACCTGCAGGTCTTGCCCAAGACGTTCTGCCACTCGATAGTGGTGGGCTCCGCCCTTGTGTGTATGCCAGTGCATGCCCGTTGTATTTTTGTCATAGACCTGCATCCTGTACATCCCTACGTTTCTGATGCCTGTTTCGGGATGCTTGGTAAAGACCACAGGCAGGGTGATAAATGGCCCTCCATCCTCTGGCCAGCACTTCAATACTGGAAGAAGGCCAAGGTCCACCTCATCTTCTTTTAAGACTATTTCCTGACACGGTCCTTTTTTGACCATCTTGGGCATGGCGTTGGTCATTCTTTTTAGCTTTGGTACCATCTTGAGCTTCTTGATAAGGGTGTCTGGAGCCTCAGCCTCTATAAAGTCGAGGATCTCCTGGCCCAAACTGTCGAGATTTGGCACCTCAAGTGCCAAAGACATACGCTTGAAGGAGCCAAAGGCATTCATAAGCACTGGCATCTTATAGCCAGGTACGTTTTCAAAGAAAAGGGCAGGGCCGTGCATCTTACAAACCCTGTCAGTTATCTCCGTTATCTCAAGCTCTGGGCTTACAGGTTCTTTTATCCTCTTTAGTTCGCCAAGTTTTTCAAGGCGTTTTAGAAAATCCTGAAGGTCGGTATAGGCCATTTACATCTCCTTGCATCTGATTATCAAGCTGAAAAAGTATAGCCCAATTGTTTTCATGATGCGAGTTGCACTTTTT
>JALSQG010000047.1 GCA_026985565.1 Deltaproteobacteria bacterium | reverse complement strand
ATGAGGAAATTAATATTAACAAACTTATCAAACTTAACACTGAAAGCTACATAGATTGGGCTGTGATAGAACTTTTAACAGATAAGGTTTTAACACTTGAAGGAACCTTAAAGACGAAAACCCAGGCGACACTACCAAAAGGCACCCAGGTGACACTACCAAAGGACACCCCGGCGACACTACCAAAGGACACCCAGGCGACACTACCACAGGACACCCAGGTGACACTACCACAGGGCACCCAGGTGACACTACCAAAAGGCACCCAGGTGACACTACCAAAAGGCACCCAGGTGACACTACCAAAGGACACCCAGGCGACACTACCAAAGGACACCCCGGCGACACTACCACAGGACACCCCGGCGACACTACCACAGGACACCCAGGTGACACTACCAAAAGGCACCCAGGTGATACCGGCAATATCGAGCATCATCGAATTAACATTTAAGATTGATGGTAAAACCATAAAAGTACATAAAGAAGGCGACAAATGGAAATGCGAAGCTAACGAGGAAGCCCTCGAAGCCCTCCGTGAACTAATCGACTTTTGGAAATAAGTAATATTGGAACAAGGTTAATTAAACAGTGCCTGACAAAATCAGGAGGCTTGTAGCTACAACATAGACCTTACTCCATAGATGGAGCCCAACATACACAAGGCATAGGCTAAAGCCGTCTCTTTTTTGTTGCTTTCCGAAGAAGGCTTATATGCTTTATACTGAAATTTGCCTCTGATATCAGAGAGTTTATTTGATCAAGGGCCTTCTCAAGTTTCTCAAGATCCTCGTTAGAGAGTTTGTAAAATCCTCCCTTGGCTGATGGTAGAAATACCATTATTTTTTCAAGCTCAGGAATTTCGTAAACAAAGCCTGTTTCTATGTTACCCTCAATATCCAACAGTTTGCAAACCTCTTTAGAGGCGTTTTTCCCCTGAATGAAAATAACCTTGGCACCGGACAGGGCTATGGCAATGCTGAAATACCGTTCCATACAGAGACGGCTGATTCCAATTGGAAACGCCCCTTCCTTCAGTCTGCTTCTGCAGTGAACAAGGGGAAGATAAGCAACAAGCCCCTCGACTTTGGACTGTTTTTCACTCTGCTTCTCCTTGGACGTTGTATGTACCGGCGGCGAAATCTCTGACAGAATGCGAAAAATATTTATGTAGGGGGCTTCCCTTTCCTGGCCGATGGCAGATCTGAAATATGATTGGATCTTCTCCACAGAAGCGTTGTCTTCGTATGTATAATAATTGCGTTTTTTAAGAGGGGCCTTGAAACCGACGCAAAGAATGGGGGCATTTAAAATATCGCCAGCCCAGGGAATTGGCAGAAAGATATTCTTAGGACTCGTTCCTCCATAACTCAGGAAAATATCGTTGCATGGATTTGCGCGGCTTCCATCGACCCATGCCTTGATATGCGGGCAGTTGATTATTTTGAAAAACAGTGCCCTGGCTATAAGCTCACGGTCCTTGAGAAGACCAAAAAGTTTAAAATCAAGTGGCGACTTGCTGCCTGAGGAGTAAAGTTGCAGTGCCTGAACCAATTCAGGCTGGATCTTTATGGACTCAAATCTCTTTTTGGCAAGAAATACCAGCTTGGGTTTGGATAGGGATGATGCAATGCAGTTCCATATCTTGCAGGCCTTGTCCGCATCCTGTTTGCTGGTTTCAAGGGTTGCTATATTTATGTTGGTCAGACACGGCGTGTCGTCCTTTGTTGGCAGCATAAAGAGACTGCCCCAGTCAAACTCTTGCAGATCCGCCCCATTCTTGGCCAAATAGGCACGGACGGTATCAAATTCATCCAGATTTTTTTCCATGACCACAATGCCACTTGATATATCAATGGTCTTGACAAAAAACCTGTCAATGCAGTGGTCTCGACTTTGTCTGGCCTCATATGAATCTATATGGCAGTGACAGATGGGAACTATTGCAATGTCTGTACAAAGGCTGGCCCTGTCTGGATTGAGAAATAGTTGAGCCATTTTCAACGTAGCGCCCAGTCTCCAATGTATCTCTGCCTTTTGGGCCAGGCGAACCAGCCTGTTAGCGAAAAAACTCTCTGTTCTTCCAGGGTACCACTGCTTTGAAAAGGTGGGATAATGACCTTGGGAAAGCTCCATGGGCTGTCCGATGATTACAGTAAGCCTTGCCAGACCAGGCCGGCCTGTCCATGGCTCAGGCCTGAAAGTTTTGTCCAAGGGGATTTCTTTCAAACCGCTGTCATGAGAAGTGGCAGCCTCGGTGTTTTTTTTTCTTGCATGCAGCAATGCATTGTTGCATGGATGGGGATTTTGGGGAAAAAAGAACGTTTTTTTGAAATCGGTACAGGAGGCAATTTCATGAAGCAATTTTCTTGCTGAACCTTCATCTTCATGAAAAAGATCCTTCATCTGGCAGCCGATAACCTGGGCAAGCCTGGATAGAAACTTCAAGGATGGATGTCCCTGGTTCCTGCTTACCTTGTTTAGGGTGACAAATTGGATTTCTTTCCAGGAGGAAACCTGCTTCTGGGAATAACCAAGGGCCTTTAAAACACCCAATATATCCATTTTATATAAAGGTACATCAACCTGTTTTTTGTTATAGCTGAAGATGCTACTAACCCTATTGATACGAGAGCATGTATTTGTTATTTGCTTAAGGACACTCTCGCCAATTTCTTGAGGCAGCTTCAATACCCCGGGGGATTTCTCACTCTTTTCATCAAAAATGTTCAAAACAACATCCCACTCCTTGCCAATTTCAGTCACATAAAGTCCTTGTCTAATCCTGAACAACGGACAGAAAATCTCTTTCCTTTGCCCCTTGCAAAAGGGCATAAAGGAATTTTCTGGATCTGAAAGAATCATGTAGTAGGGGGAGTAATCTGTGCTTGAATGATTCTTTAAAGTGTCAGAAAGATTGTAGCGCCAGGCATTTGTCTGCTCAAATTGTTCAAAGGATTCAGGTAGCTCTATGCCAACTCTTGAAGCATCTTCCCTAAAAGATTTATAGCCGGAAACACTATTTAATGTGAAAATACAGGCGTTGCCCCTTTCTTCAACAGGGAGCTCAAGGGTCCCAGACACCTTAAATACTGTGTCAATCCAAAGATAATTAATATGGGCAGGACAAACTTCTTTCTTATCACAAGACTTGCATTCAAAATTCTTTTTATCAAGTATGCCTCCAAATAAGATGATGTCTCCATGTTCGACGGCTTGGTTCAAAAGCCTGTCGCTTTTGCCATCTGGTGAAACAACCTTGTTATGATCTTTACTTTGGGCATCAATCCGGCAAAATGACAAAAACCAGGGGAATGGATCTGAAAGTATGCATGGATCCATATTTGAGTTTAGAATGCCAGGGCCTCGTCCATCGAGACACAAAAAGTCTTGATGCAACTCATTTTCTTGGCCTGCAAATGTGAAACATGAATAAAATGGCCACCTGCCAGGAAGCCCTGGCCTCTCAAGAGGATGCAAAAACAGATAAAAAGACATTTTTACGCCTTTGGTATAATTTTAATCTTAATATTCTACTTAAGATAATACCATCAAAATACCTTGTTAACAACCCTTGATTCAAGATCTCCTCCTTAGGAGAAAACCATTAAGCGATTTTCTGGGATAATATATTGAAATAATTTTGATCTGTGGCCACGCCGGTCATTAAGGACTCCAAGGTGGATGATGAATCTCCCTTGCATTAACCTGCATTAAAAAACGCAAGACAAGGATCCTTTCCCACGTATCCATGACAAAATCCAGTGAACTTCTTAAACACGGGCCTATTTTATTTCTTTGGTTTTACGCTCAGTCCCTTTGGAGTGCCAGGAGGCGCATCTTTTACAACAACGCTCAGGGATGAGGTTGCCTTTGCTCCCTTTTCGTCTGTGACGGTAAGCAGTGCATTGTATGTACCCTTTTTCCAGTATCTGTGGCCACAGTTTGGTTTGTAGGCTGCTGTGCCGTCTCCAAACTCTATCTTGTAGAAAAGGCTATCGCCGTCTGGATCGCCTGCGACTGACGAAAACCATACAAAGACGCCAGGGTTTTCAACTGTTGATGGATTTGCTGAAAAAGATGTTATTACAGGTGCGCTGTTCCCTGCGTTTTTGTTTTTTTCAA
>JALSQG010000046.1 GCA_026985565.1 Deltaproteobacteria bacterium | reverse complement strand
GAGCCTCTTGGAAGAAACCATCCGGGCCAACAGGCACCTTTAACAGATCTGCAAGCTCTCTGTTGTTTTCCTGGTCTGGTTCTATGGCTGCGGCCAAGATGACAAAATCTGGCCTCAAAACCACATCTTGACCGAGAAGCTCATCGTGCACACTTAGATGTAGCTGCCTGAAGGGGCGTCCTTTTTCGTCCAAGGCCGTCAGGGCAGAAAGCTTTGGTTCCTGATGCTGGCCGAATCTAATGGCCTTAATGCCCATCTTTTTGGCCTTTCTGAAATAGTCATCTCTAAGCCCGTAGGTCCTCATGTGCTTATAGAGAATGCACACTTCAAGATCTGGAAAACGCTCCTTTAAATAGACCGCCCTTGTGACCGCATGGGTGCAACAGACCCTGCTGCAATAGGGGCGTTTATCATTGCAAGAGTCCACACACTGGATAAAAGCCACGCATCTTGCCATGCCAAGGTCAAGCGAACCAGGATGGAGCAGCAGTCTGTCAAGGTCCTGATGTGTGAGAACTCGAGGGTGGCTTCCATATAAATAGCCTGAAGGCCTTGCTTCTCTGGCCCCGGTGGCAATCACCAGGGCGCCATGGTCAATGCTTATCATGGATGAATCCCTGGCACGGACAAATGTGGTGTAATTTCCTGTCACTCCCTGAAGACCAGTGACTGTAGAATTCAGATATACCGTGATTCCAGGGTGATTTTTTATCCTTTTTTCAAGCCTTCTTACAAGGCTTTTAACATCCATACCTCGCCACGTTTTCAAAAGTGAAAGACCATTTCCCCCAAGACGCCCTGTCTTTTCCACAAGCGATACCTCAATACCGGCATCGGCAACAATGGACGCAGCCGTCATTCCACTTATTCCCCCTCCAAGCACAAGCGCCCTGCGGGTTACAGGATAGCTCTTCTGAGCCATGGGTTTTAAAAGCCCGACCTTTTTTATGGCCATGACAATCTGTTCCATAGCCCGAGAAAAGGCCCCTTCGGTATCGTCCTGATGGACCCAGGCAGCCTGTTCCCTTATGTTTGCTATCATGAGAAGAGATGGATCTGCTCCCGCCTCCTCCATGGCCTTTTTGAAGATAGCCTCGTGAGATCTTGGACTGCATGCCGCAATGACGATCCTGTTCAACCGATTTTCCAAGATGGCATCTTTAATGGCTCGTACGCCGTCAGGAGCACAAGAAAAAGACAGTGAACGGCAAAAGGCAACCTCATTGCTGGATGAGAATAGCTCAACAATGCGTTCCACATCTATGACACTGCCAATGTTTGTCCCGCAACGGCATACAAACAGCCCAACCCTCTTTGGCTCAGAAGGTATTGGCCTTGGTCTTTTAATGGGCAGATCGAGCTTGCCCTTATGCACCAATAGTTTGCCCTTTCCAAAACTTCGCCTCATAAGAGCGGCAGCGGCCGAACCCTCCACAACGGCCCCGGGGATTGATTTTGGCCCGTTGAATGAGCCGCAAACAAAAATTCGCCGATTTGTTGTTCCCTCTGGTTCCGGCCTTGGGGAGAGGTTGAAGCCAAAATCATCTGTTTCAAGGCCAAGCTTCCATGCAAGCTCTGTTGTATCCTTTGTTACAAAAAGGCCTGTTGAGAGGACTATCATGTCATAAAGGCATCTTTTATGCCCGTTTACATGGGAAAAAACATCTATTGCCAGCTTGCCATTTCGCTCCAGCCTGACACCGTACGGCCTTGAGCAGATGAAGTTTACACCCTTGGCCTGTGCGCTCCTGAAATAGCGTTCTGCTCCCTTTTGATGTGTTCTGATATCCATGTAAAAAATGTCTGTATCCGGTGGAGGCTCAAGAAGCTGTCTTGCTGTCACTGCCTGCTTTATTGCAACAGAGCAACAGACACTTGAGCAGTAGGGACGATACACCCCCTTTGTCTGCCTTGAGCCCACACACTGAATCCATGCAATTCTTTTTGGGATCTCGCCATCAGAGGGACGTCTTATCATGCCGTGGCTGACTCCCAGAGGGTTTAGCAGGGATTCGAACTCCAGATTGGTGACCACATCCTTTAATTCGCCATAACCGTAATGTTTAAGTTGATCCGGTTTGTAGGCAGATGTACCAGGGCTAAAGACTATGCCTTGTACATCAAGCTCCATCTCTTTGGCATTCTGATCAAGGTGAATGGCACCCTTCGGGCATATCCTTTCGCAGATCCTGCACGATCCATCTTGGAAGTACAGGCAAACCTTTTCATCTATAACAAAACCCCTCGGAATGGCATTTATGGATGGCAGATATATGGCAGCCCTTTTTTTGTCATAAAAAGGAGACATAAGTGTCTTAGAAACGGGACACTTTTTGGAACAAAGACCACACTCCACACACTTTAAGGGGTCCACATAACGTGGCCGTTGCCGGATGCGAACCTTATAGCCTCTTTTTTCATAAGTTGAAGAGATAATATCGCACTTTGTAAGTATTTCTATGGAACTATTATGGCCCAACTGGGCCAACATGGGAGACATTATTCATGTTGGACAGTCACCGGCCGGAAAGGTCCTGCCAAGCTCAAGCAACAGCCCACCAACAGAGTCGGCCCTGTCAAGCAGATAAACATAGAATCCCATTTGTGACAGATCCAGAGCGCACTGCACCCCTGATATACCTGCACCGACCACGAGGACAGAGGCCCACTGCCTGTCCTTCCTCCAGCTGTCTAATTTCATCTCCTGTTCCTTTTCCTGAATCTCGATGGCTCTATATGAAGCTGTTCAAGTTTCCTATAGAGATTCTGCCTTCTTATTCCAGCAATAGTCGCGGCTGCCGAGATATTACCCTGGGTCTTCTGCAGAAGCCTTTCTATGTATTTTTTTTCAAAATGTCTCTTGGCCTCTGTTATGGGCATGTGGAATATGAGCTCGTCAATTTGCTCTGTTTCTTGCTGAAAACCCAAATCACCAGATGCGACCTCCCGTTTCAGATTGGCCTTGTCCTGCAAATACTTTGGGAGAGAATAAATAGTCAAGACACTGGAACCCTCGACTATTACTGCTCGTTCAAGCACATGAAAAAGCTCTCTTACGTTTCCAGGCCAGTGATACGCCATAAATACCTTTTTGACATCTCGAGATAGTTCAACCACCGGCTTTGAATATTTTTTTGAAAGCCTCTTCAGGTAGTATTCCGAAAGGGCAAATATATCGTCACCTCTGTCCCTTAAAGGGGACATCTTTATCTCGAAGATATTCAAACGAAAGTATAGGTCTTCACGAAATGTGCCCTTTCTAACCTGGGATTTTAGATCCTTGTTAGTGGCGGCAACTATCCTGCAGTCGGCCCTGTATTGCCTGGTGGAGCCGACCTTGAAAAATGACTCTTCCTGCAAGACCCTCAAAAGTGCCGTTTGAAGCGCCAAAGATCCCTCTGAAATCTCATCGAGGAAAAGGGTGCCACCAAAGGCCTCTTCAAAAAAACCCTTTGTCCGCCCTGTGGCACCGGTGAATGCACCTTTTTCGTGCCCAAAAAGGGCGGATTCAAGAAGCGAATCAGGAATGGCCCCGCAGTTTACTGGCACAAAAGGCCCCCGGCGCCGGCTGCTCTTTTCATGAATCATCCTTGCTACCAGGTCCTTACCAGTGCCGGTTTCGCCTGTAATGAGAACCTGCACCTCAAGTGGCGCTACCTTGTCTATAAGGTTTCTTACCTCCCTGATCTGATCGCTTTTTCCTATGAGATACGCCATCGTGCCATCTGGTAATGCCCTTTATATTAAATTATAACATACTGTCACAATTTCGGAACATATTTTGCAATTTATGATTTTGAAATTTTACTTGAGGAATTAATTCACATATTATATATTAATTATTAAAAATACATGAATTATAAGTAACTGGCCTGAAAAAGCTTAAGTCAATAAGGTATCATTAGAATAATTTTTTCAAAAACTATCAAAATGGGAGGGTTGGTCGATGAAAAAATGTAATTCTATCGTGACATTGGTTGCAGGCTGGTTTTTTATAATACATGGTCTTTCATGGGCAGGAGATTTTGACAAATACATCATGCCCATGAGTAACCCGGTCTATACAGTAGGTGGGGCATTGAACAAAACCTTTGTAAGGCCTGTATTCATATATCAGCATCTGCCATCAAAGATTGATACCATGGTGG
>JALSQG010000045.1 GCA_026985565.1 Deltaproteobacteria bacterium | reverse complement strand
TTCTTAAAGTTGTCTGATCTTCTGTGCCACCTTCAAAACGGTCTTTGCGTAAGGCGTGCTGTGATTGTACTGTTTTATAACCCGTATCTGTCCCCTTGTTGGAATCTCAGGGCTCCAGCCGTAAAAATGAAGGTAATTGGCCATACTTGCTATTGCATCTTCAGGATCAAACAGATCCACTTTGCCATCCTTGTTGAAGTCGACACCAAACTTCAAGGCGTTTGATGGCATAAACTGGCAAAGCCCAATGGCCCCAAAAATGGACCCTTTGATCTGGTGGATATCAAGGCCATTTAACCTTGAATAGATTATGAGACTTTTAAGTTCCGAATATGCCCACCTCGATTTTTCCCTAAGTCTTTTCTTGAGCCTTGAGATATCCTTTTTTTTCAAACTCTTGTAATAGTCAGGGCTATATCTTTTTATCATGCTCGTATCTGTGACCACTGCCATGCTTGCAAGATTGTTAAAGGCAATATCTGAACCGAGATATCTGCCAAGATCCGTCTCAACCAACAAGATGGCCACCTTTATCTCTTTTGGAATTCCATATTCCTTTTCCACAATGTCGAACACCTTTCTGTTGTTTTGAAGATACCTTTTGGCCCTCTCTATCCTGTCCTTTTGAAGAAAGATATCATAATGAAGGGCAGCCTCGTTATGGGTGACCTTGCGTGGCATGACCTTGGGATTGAATCTGACCTTTGGATGAGAAAATATCCTACATATTTCTTTACTGTCAAAACCATCGCTGACAAGTTCCTTTGCAAGCTGCCTAAAGACCCTTGGGACGTGCTGACATGCAAAAGCCTGTTTCTGGGCGCTGCACACTGAGCACAGCAACTGAAGATTTAAAGATATACCAAGCACAAGGATGAAAAATATTTGTGACATGGTGTCATGCTTACCCTGTAAAATCATTTGGTTTTTTGTCCACTTTTTCCTTTTTGACAGAGATAATTCCTTCAGATGCTTGCCTTTCCAGGTATGCGTGAAACTCTTTGTACTTTTTCATAAATCTGTCAAAAACCCCTCCTGAAAGCCTTACCGGAGATGCAACTCGGATTCCGAACGGGTCAACAAAACTTCCATTATGCCACACCCTATAATCAAGATGAGGGCCTGTTGCATATCCACTTCTTCCCACATAACCTATGATCTGTTTCTGACGAACCTTCTTGCCCTTTCTGATTCCCTTGGCAAATCTTGAAAGATGTCCGTAATAAGTCTTGTAACCGCCTCTGTGTTTTATCACTACTATTCGTCCATAACCTCGCTGCCAACCTGTAAATGTGATTACGCCATCCGCAACTGCCATGATCGGTGTACCTATAGGTGCTGCAAGATCGACGCCATAATGTGGTCTGTAAACCTTGAGAATTGGATGGAATCTTCTCGAAGTGAAACGGGATGTGACCCTGTAAACCTTCAAGGGGGAACGAAGAAAATAGTTTGAGATAAGCGTTCCATCTGCTCCAAAATAGCCAGATACGCCGTCTCCCCCATTGAAATAGTAGGCATCCATGCAACTGCCACCAAGAGGACAATACCTGGCAGCAAGAATCCTTCCTGTTCCTATGCAGTTGCCATCTTTATAGTACCTACTGATTATCAAGGAAAATGAATCTCCGGTCCTGATATCTGAATTGAAATCCATATTGGTGGAAAAGATCTCACTAAACTGCTTGGCGACTGCCGAGTTCAACCCATAGCTCGAAAAAGAATCAAAGAGGCCACCAGTTATTCTGCCAGAAACCTTAACCATACGGTTTTCAATGGTGATTTCAGCCTTGGAGAGGTGATAAGAACCATTGTCTCCAAGCACCACAGCGTATTCATCAAAGGGCCCCTTCTCCCATCTAAGTGCAAGCACCTGGCCGTCTTGGGCCATAGAAATGGTAAACCTTTCTCCTGGACGACATTTCTTAGGATTTAAGGCCTTGGAGAGGGTTTTCAGCAGCAGGTGCCTCGTCTTGGAATCTATATGATACCTTTTAAGGCATGCATCCAACGACTCACCCGGATTCAGGCGGCCTTTTACTCTAACTAAATCAAGATTGGGTAATATCCCACGAGACTCAGGAGTGATGGAACATACCTGTGGTAGATTGTAACTGTCAGATACCTCCTGGCCTGATAGTACAAAAGGATCGCTGAAATAGGTCTCTTGAAAATCAAAAAGGGCAGACGCCGGGCCTTCTGGCAATTGGGCCTGTCTAACCAACCTTTTTTCGTCAGATTCATGACACCAGTTTAACAAAAATCCGACAACAACTGCTCCGGCAAAAAAAGCCAGCAGCAGTTCAGTGATGCCTGTTTGGTGCTTTGGACTTGCCAATCTCCTCCTCCTTGAAAGTTCGATATATGGCAATAGTTGCCTGCCTGCTGCGATTAATTAATTAACAACTTTCTGTTACTTGCCTCTTGCATTTAGGAAATGTTTATGATGAACGCTCAAAAATAGAGCAAATGAATTCATGGCATAGGAAGAATCATGCCGAAATCTTCTTAATCCATACCCGACGCTTTCTCGGGCCGTCAAACTCGCAAAAGAAGATCCTCTGCCAAGTCCCCAACATCAATTTCCCCTTATCAACAATCACCTGAACCGACTCACCCACCAAGGTAGCCTTAATATGGGCAGGAGAGTTGCCCTCAAGGTGTTTGTATTCAAACTTCCAGGGAACGATGGTATTTAAGACTGAAATGATATCTCGTCGCACAGCCGGATCTGCGCCCTCATTTATGGTGATTGCCCCTGTGGTATGCGGGCAGTAAATCACGAGGATCCCAGAGTTCATACCAAGTTGTTTTGCCCCTTGAGCAACTTTGTCGGTTATGTCAATGAGTTCCGTTTGGGAACTCGTGCTTACTTCAACTTCCAAAAGTCCGGCCATGTCCCTCCTCCGCTATGTCTGTCTCTTTTAATAGTTTTCTATAAATTTTCGATAAATTTAAAAGACATTTAAATTAAATCACATTTTTCAACTTTGTAAAGATAATAAAACCACAAAATTTAGTTGAATAAAATTTCTAACATCAAGTTCTTGTATGATTCAAATACAAGAATTTGGCACTTTAGCAAAAACTTTAAACTAATTTGAACAGTAATAAGAGTCAAAAAGGAAAGAAAATGTGAAAAGCTTGTTAAAAACGTGTAAAAATTTTTGAATTCACTTGAAAAATTTTGTCATTAAAGTTAGTTAATATTTTAATGACATATCTTTTGTTCCCATTGGAAAATAAATGACAAACAAATAACAAGTTAATGACCAAGACCTGTCCCAAAACACTGCCAAGGCCTGTGCTTCCATCACTTCCTGCAGTCATTTTCAATTTCCTGCAGGCCACTGACGAAGACAGAAAGTCTGTAAAAGAATTGGCAGAGATAGCTGGAAGCGATCCCGCCCTTTGTACCCAAATCTTGAAAGTAGCCAATTCGGCATTGGTAAGCCCTGGTCAGCCAGTCAAATCCCTTACGCAAGCCGCCTTGAATCTTGGAATCTCCACCTTAAGACATGTGGCCGTAACAGCAGCAGTATGTCAGACATTGTCTGCCATAGAGGTTCCAGACAGTTTTTCCATGGCACGATTTTGGAGGCATAGTATAAGCTGTGGGCTTTTGTGCAAACTCATAACATCCTCCGTTGGGCTGCCATTTTCAGAGGAAGAGGCCTTCCTGGCAGGACTTCTTCATGACATAGGTCAGCTTTGCCTTGTGATGGAAAGGCCCAACGACTTTGATAAGATCGTTCAAAATCCTAGAACGGGGCAAACTATTCTTGGATCAGAAAAAAGGATCTGGAACAAGGACCATGCTCAAGAAGGGTATAATTTACTTAAAAAATGGCATCTTCCAATAAGTATTCGCACTGCTGTGCGTTTTCATCATGAAGCCCCGGAAAGACTCATAGATTCAACCCCGTTTCTGAAAATGGTCTATCTTTCTGATATAAGTGCACACTATGTAAACAAGGAATGCACCCTTTCCATAGAAGAACTAAAAAGCCAATATGGGCATATGGGTTTCCCCTTAAAGACAAAAGCCATAGAACAAATCTGTAATCAAACTCTTAGTCTTTTATCAACAACAGCCAAAGAACTTGGTCTGATAATTAATGATGAAGGTCATATAAAGGCAAAGGCTG
>JALSQG010000044.1 GCA_026985565.1 Deltaproteobacteria bacterium | reverse complement strand
GTCGTTCAACAAGTTCCCTGGGATTGTTGATAAAGTATTGATCAAGGGCATCCTCTCCGGCCACCATGATCACCGCCGACTCCCTGTTACTCCTTCCTACCCTGCCTCCCCTTTGTCTGAGAGACATGAGTGTTCCCGGATAGCCTACCAGGATACAAAGATCAAGCACACCGATATCAATTCCAAGTTCCAGGGCACTTGTAGTAATAACGGCAAGAAGCTCTCCCTTTGAAAGCTGATCTTCAATGGATCTTCTTTCCTCTGGCAAAAAGCCCGCCCTATAAGCTGAAACCTTGTCTGCAAGGTTACCAGCCCTTTGTCCCACCCAAAGACCCACAAGCTCTGTTAGCTTCCTGGACTGGGTATAACAGATAGTCCTAAGGCCTCTTTTAAGGGCTGCAAGTATGAGAAGGACAGCGGTCCGGGCAGCCCCTGCACCTTGCGGGTCAACGAGCAAAAGGTGCCTGCGCCCCTTTGGAGACCCGCTTTTTGTAACCTTTTTGAAATCGAGGCCGGTAAGCCTTTTGGAAAGTTCCAAGGGATTCCCAACGGTTGCAGAACTCAATACAAATTGAGGCCTTGCCCCATATTTTTCACACACCCTTATGAGCCTTCTAAAAACCCAACCCATGTTGCTTCCCATTATTCCCCGATAGGTATGCACTTCATCAACCACTACGAATCTCAGGTTTCTCCAAAAGGATGACCAGGTATCATGATATGGCAGCATGGACAGATGAAGCATGTCAGGATTGGTAAAAAGGCAGTGAGGCGGGCTTTTTCGTATCTTTCCCCGCCTGTAAGAGGATGTGTCTCCATCGTAAATGGCACAAGAGATACTTGCACCTTCAAGATATTTATTGAATTTATTCAGGACTTTAAGCTGGTCCTGCGCCAGGGCCTTTAGGGGGAAAAGATACAGTGCCGTTGCCCCCTTATTGGTTAATATGCTTTCAACAACAGGGATATTGTAAATTAGAGATTTACCGCTAGCCGTAGGTGTTGCAACAACCACGTTGTGGCCTGCCCTTATGTGCTCGATGGCCTCTGTCTGATGGCTGTAAAGCTTTTTGATTCCAAGAGATTCCAAGGCATTTAGAACAGACCTTGGAAGGGGTTTAGAAAGGGTGCCATAGGAAGGGGCGACTTCCTTTTCTACATGGGAGTGAACTATTAGTTTCCCCAAGGTCTTCGAGGCCTTGAAGGAATCAAGATATTCGCCTACCGAAGAAAATTCCATCGCCCCTGCCGCTTCTTACTCTCCAAGATGACACGTACAGTTTACAAACCTTAAGACCCTTGGCCCATCCCTGTATGAATCCACACGGTTTATACAGGCATGATCTTGATGAAGACAAAAGAGGTTTTGAAGATCCATGCCAAGAAGATTGCACATGAAAACCCTGTTTATCCCTCCATGGGCAATGATTGCCACCTTTTGGCCATAGACACCTTTTAGGCAGTCATGGAAGACGGCTTTGGATCTTTGCCACAAATCGCTTAGGCTCTCTCCATTTGGAGGCCGGAATGAGGAAAGATTTGCCATGCGCTGTTCCATCTGGCCGGGCCAGGCCATTTCTATCTCTTCCCAGCTAAGGCCCTGCCACAGGCCAAAATCTATCTCCCTAAGACGTGGCTCTTTCCTGATCTTTTGATTTGAAACAGAACGGATCTCCCTTGCCATGTAAAGGCATCTTGAAAGATCGCTCGTTAACACGGAGTCCACGCCAATCTCATTGAGCCTTGCCGCTGCCAGCCTGCTCTGTTTTTTGCCTTTTTGGGAAAGGGGAATGTCCATCTGGCCATAAAACACCCCCTTTGGGAAATCCACCTCTCCGTGTCTTAAAAGGTAAAGCTCTATCCTATCCATTTTGTCATGGCTGCTCCGGCAATTAAAAGAATGGTTTCCACAGATTCAAGATGGGCGCCGAGACAGTCTCCTGTTACTCCTCCAAACCTTGACTTGAAGAAAAGGGCAGAAAAAAAGGACATGGAAGTGGCTGCAAGGAAAAGAAGTATGCCTTCAAAATGTAATAGAAACCATGAGGCAGCAAGGGTTGTTAGGGCCGCTATGGCCATATTTGCACGGCTTTTTGTGTCACAAAAGGAAGAACCAAGACCCTGCTCTTTTCTAGCATAACTGCTCATTGAGGCAAGGCCGTTCAGGGACCACCTTGAAAGACATGGAGCAAGAATAATTAACTGCCAGGCAGAAAGACGACACAAACTGACCAAAGCCCCTGTCTTCAAAAGAAGAACACTGACCAGGGCAACCACGCCCAAAGAGCCAGCAGCACTGTCTTTCATTATCTCAAGCGCCCTCTTTCTGCCTGCACCGCTTCCTATGGCATCTGCCGTGTCACACAGCCCGTCAAGATGAAGGGATCTTGTAAGAAAGGCAAGAGAAACGGTAAGGAGGGCCGCAAGGGGCTCTGGGTCAAGAAGTGGTGAAGCCGCCCAGAAAAGGGCTGATAGGATTGCACCCAAGATAAGACCAATCAAGGGAAAGAAGGCAAGGCTTGCACAAAGCTCCTGCCTTGTGGCTTTAAGTCCGGGAGCTACTGAAATTATAGTAAGAAACTGGAGGGCAAGGATGAAACTTTTTATGGCCAATCCTCCAAGGTATCAATCATCCCATTCGTTTCTGATTCTCTGTATAACCTTTTCCACAAAAGGTAGTCTGTCTGGGGCACATATCCCGAGAAGAGGGTCACCCTGATCTATCAGGTCTCCATGTTTGAAATATACCTTGTAGAGCACACCTTCCGGCCCGCTGTAGGGAAGAAGGGTATCTCTTTTCATAAGGGACATGATGACAAGCTCGTCACCATCTTTGACATTAAAGGCCTTTGTCTGGTGCTTTTCCATGGCCGCTGCAACTTCAGGCGTGAAGAAATACCTGGCCCTTTGAGGTGCCGAAAAAATGTGGAGCACCTCCTTTAGTATCCTGTCTATTATCTCATCCTTGCTCAGTCGATGACGCACCAACATGATGGGTTCCCCTGCCTCCACGAAACGTCCGTCAAGCTCTGTCCTGAGCCCTGCAACAGTGCCGGTAAAACGAGATGTGATGCGCTTGGGGTTACCTTCCCTTTCAAGAATGAATAGCAAGGTGCCAGGTTTGTGCTTCCACTGGCCCGAAGGCCCATTTACTTCCTGGCCTTCCTTTACGTTAAGGCGTACCACTCCTGTATGGGGAACCGTTATTTCATGATCTTCATACGGATGTGACTTGTACTTTCTTAAAAGTTCGTTGAGGTTTATTTCCATGACAAGCCTACTTGTAATAAAGATGCGGACCGCCCATGGTCATTAAGGCCTCAAAGAGATTCTTCCTGAACTCTCTCCTGTCCCAGATACCCTGTATGTGGCCCCTTTTTAGCGCATTTTTTGCACTGTGATAGTCAGGAGGGATGTCTGCCCCTGTGGTTTCCCTGATCACCCTTGGCCCGGCAAAGCCTATGCGTGATGACCTTATTCCTACCTGATAGGGAGAACAGCCAAGAAAACTGGCCACTGGCCCTGCATAGGAGTTGTTATCATAAACCACTATATACAGCCCGCCACTGTCTATATATTCCCTTACTACAAGGGTGCATCTTGGCATCTGTATAACGCCAAGGGTCCCTTCATGGATTCTGATGCCGCCAGTAGTGTGAATGTAGGCAAGGAATGGACGTCTCGTGGTCCTTGCTCGATCACATGCCCTGATGAACTTTTCTCCTTCTGCAGAGCCTACTGTGCCACTCCTGAAATCGCTGTAAAGCATGGCCACAACTATCTTTATGCCAAAAACAGTTGCATCGAAGGTGATTATGGCGGATCTTCTTCCAGTGTGAGCTATTGCCTTTTTCAGTTTTTCATCAAAACCCTGGAAACCAAGAGGGTTGGCAGAGACTATGTGGTTGTTGAATTCTCTTACAGAGCCTGGATCAAACAGGTTTTGTAAATACCACTGATACTCCAGGGGGAAGTGATGGCCACAGGTAGGGCACACACCACAAAACTCTCCGTAAAGATCTGGAACCCACAGATCCTTGCATCCGTATTTCTCAGCATTGGGGCAGGTTACAGTCTTGTCCTCATTGGCAAGTGGGCTTTGATATTGCTCCCAGTCTTGCATGAAGATGCTTCTTCTAAGAGGGTCCATCTGACT
>JALSQG010000043.1 GCA_026985565.1 Deltaproteobacteria bacterium | reverse complement strand
ATGCGTTGAAATCTAAAGGGATCAAAAAGGGCGACAGGGTGGTCATCTACATGCCTCTTACCATTGAGGGCGCCATAGCGATGCTTGCCTGTGCGCGTATCGGGGCCATCCATTCAGTGGTCTATGCAGGCATGGGGGCTGGGGCCCTTCGCTCACGCATAGAAGACTGCAAGGCCAAGGCTGTAATATGTGCAGACGTGGGATACAGGCGAGGTAAGGTGGTGCGCCTTAAGGCGGTTGTGGACGATGCCCTCCAGGGCCTTGAATATGTGGAGAGCGTGATTGTACTTAGGAGACAGGAGCCAAAGATCGAACTAAATGAATGGGAAGACGATTTCTGGGAGATCCTTACAGCCCAGAGCCACCACTGCCCTGCAGAAGTAATGGATTCTGAAGACCCCCTCTTCATCCTCTATACCTCAGGAACAACTGGAAAACCAAAGGGAGTGGTCCATGTTCATGGCGGATTCATGGTTGGTACCTACTATCTTACAAGGGCCTTCTTCGACGTGAAAGACAAGGACGTTTACTGGTCCACGTCAGATATAGGCTGGATAGTTGGTCATTCCTACATCGTATATGGCCCGCTTGTGGCAGGGGCCACGGTTCTCATGCGAGAAGGCGCACCAGACTATCCGCATCCAGGGGTCATTTGGGAAAAGGTTCAAAAATACGGTGTCTCGGTCATGTTCACTGCTCCGACTGCCCTCAGGATGTTCATGCGGTTTGGAAAGGAGCACATTGAAAAGTATGACCGCTCTACCCTTCGCATAATTGCCTGTGCAGGCGAGCCCCTAAATCCCGAGGCTTGGAGCTTTGCCCAGGAAGTAATCTTGGAAAACAACGGCCACTGCGTGGACAACTTCTGGCAGACAGAGGTTGCCTCTCCAATTCTTGGGACCATGCCTTCAATGCCCAACAAACCAGGACGGTGCGGTAAACCCATGCCAGGTGTAGTGGCAGATGTCGTAGATGAGAAAGGAAACCCTGTTCCCGCAGGCAAAGGGGGAAACCTGATCCTTCGTCAACCACTGCCCTACATGATGCGCACCATTTACGGTGACCCTCAAAGGTATGAGGAGATATGGAATGTGATTCCAGGTACCTATTTCACCGGAGATGTGGCAGTATGTGACGAAGAAGGCTACTTTTCAGTACTTGGCCGCTCTGACGACGTTCTGAATGTGGCAGGCCACAGGATTGGTACTGCTGATGTGGAAAATGCCCTTGTAAGCCACCCGGCCGTTGCAGAGGCAGCAGCCATAGGCCTTCCAGACCCGATAAAAGGGGAAAACATAAAGGTTTTTGTGGTCCTTCGAGCAGGTAAGGAGCCTTCTGAAGGCCTCAAAAAAACTATTATCCAGCACGTCAGACATGAGCTTGGCCCAATAGCCACACCCAAGGAGGTGGAATTTACAGACAAGCTGCCAAAAACCCGATCAGGGAAAATAATGAGAAGGCTTCTAAAGGCGCAGGAACTTGGCCTGGAACTTGGCGACACCTCCACCCTGGAGGACTAACATCTTGAATTTGTAAAGGAGGGCTCATGCTTCCCCAAAAGGCGGTAATACCTGTTGCAGGGCTTGGAACAAGATTTCTCCCTGCCACAAAGGTCATCCCTAAGGAGATGCTCACGGTTGTTGATCGCCCCACCATCCAGTACATCGTGGAGGAGGTGGTGGCATCTGGCATAAAAGAGGTGGTACTTGTTACAGCATCAGGCAAGTCCGCCATTGAGGATCATTTCGACTATTCCTTTGAACTTGAGACATTTCTTGCCCAAAAGGGGAAGCTTGATCTTCTAAACGAGGTTCGACAGATTTCAAGCCTCATAGAGGTGGTTTCAGTACGTCAAAAAAGGCCCCTGGGCCTTGGCCATGCAGTCCATGTAACAGAGCAAGTGGTTGGAGATCAGCCCTTTGTGGTGTGTCTTGGTGACGATCTTGTTGAGGCAGAAGAGCCCTGCGTCTATCAGATGTTAAAGGTGTTTGAAAAGTATCAGGAATCGGTCATAGCCGTTCAGGAGGTTGAGCCCCACGAGGTGGAAAGATACGGAATCGTGGAAGGTGAAGAGGTTGAGCCAGGGGTCTACAAGGTAAAAAGGCTTGTTGAAAAACCAAAGGCAGGCACCACGAGCTCCCGCCTTGCAGTCATTGGACGGTATGTACTTAGACCCGAGATATATGGCTGCCTTTCAAGGACCCTTCCTGGCGTTGGTGGAGAAATACAGCTTACAGACGCCCTTGATACCCTAAGAAAGGAAAGGGGCCTTTATGCTTACAAATTCAGGGGCAGACGTTTCGATGCCGGAGACAAGCTTGGCTTTCTTCAGGCCACGATCCATTATGCCATGCACCATCCGGAGCTTGGAGGGCCCTTCAAGGAATATCTGAAAAAGGTTGCAAAAGACATCTGAACAAGAGTTGAAAAAAGGCCCCACCCAAAATTGTATCTACGTAAAATGCGTACTCCCCCTTCATCTGCCAGGCCCCCTTACCTACCTGTGGCCATTTGAAGATCAGATTCCCCAAAAGGGCAAAAGGGTACTACTTCCCCTCAGAAACCGAAAAATCATAGGCCTTCTCTGGGATGTAGATAAGGCACCTGTTCGGGGCATAGAATACAAGCCGGTGCTAAAGGTGCTTGATGATTCCCCACTTCTGACAACAGAACTTATGGATTTTATCGAGTGGGCATCGAGTTACTACATGTATCCCCTTGGTATGGCGCTTTCAGAGGCGCTTCCATCAGAATTTATTTCTTCAAGGAAAAAGTCTGCCCTAAGGATAGAAAAAGAAGGCACCAAGCCAGGAAGGTCCAGGCTTGAGACAAATGAATGGAAGGAGCCCGGTATAAAGAGGCTTTCAAAAGAACAAAAAGATGCTATAAGAGTGATTGAAAGTGCGTGCTTGAGCAAAACCTTTAGCCCAATCCTTCTTTACGGGGTAACAGGCAGCGGAAAGACGGCAGTTTATATCGAGGCAGTAAAGACGTGCCTTGATGCCAAAAGAGGGGCCATTGTCATGGTGCCAGAGATTGCCATGACTGCACAGCTTGCCGGACGTTTCAAAAGGGTCTTTGGAGATGATGTGGCCATCCTTCACAGTGGCCTTACCCCTGCCCAGAGGCGGGATCAGTGGTGGAAGCTTAGACAAGGAAAGAGCAGGGTCGCCCTTGGCACCAGATCATGCATCTTTTCCCCTGTAAGCAACCTTGGACTGATCGTAGTGGATGAAGAACATGACCCTTCCTACAAGCAGGGTGAACGTTTTCGCTACAACGCAAGGGACCTTGCCCTTCTTAGGGGCCAAAAATGCAGGGCAACCGTCGTCCTTGGTTCAGGAACACCATCCATCTCAAGCTATTTTCATGCAACAAGTGGCAAATACAGGCTTGTCAAGATGAAAAGCAGGCCTGGCGGATCACAACTTCCTGATGTGGAAATAGTGGACAGAAGAAGGAAAAAAGAGGCTAAAAAACAAGAGAATGACTTTCCCTGGCTCAGCTCAAGGCTTAAAGAGGCTATTGAAGAAACCCTTGAAAGAGGGGAACAGGTGCTTCTTTTTCTAAACAGGAGGGGCCTTGCCACCTTTGTTTTCTGTCCGGAATGTGGCCATGTCTTCAGGTGCGGCCAGTGCGATGTGACCCTTTCCTGGCACAGGCGGAACAGGGCCGTTCTGACACATGCCATGGATGAAAACATAAAGGGCTCTGGGATGCTTACATGCCACTACTGCGGAAACGTCCAGCCTGCTGTGCCCCTTTGCCCAAACTGTGGAGGAAAGGCAGTAAAAAGCAGGGGCTTTGGCACAGAAAAAATTGCAGAAGATTTCCTCAAACTCTTTCCTGGAAGGAGCGTTGCCAGAATTGACCGAGACACCCTTTCAGGCAGGAAGGAGATGGAAAGGGTCCTTGCTGCCTTCAAAGACGGAGAGATAGACTGCATTGTCGGCACCCAGATGGTCACAAAGGGACATGACTTTCCAAACCTGACCCTCGTTGGAGTCATATGGGCAGACATGTCTCTAAACGTTCCAGAGTTCAACGCCTCTGAAAGGACTTTTCAGCTCCTTTCCCAGGTGGCCGGACGGGCCGGAAGGAGTAAAAAACGCGGGCTTGTGCTTATACAGACATACATGCCAGAGCATTACAGCATAGC
>JALSQG010000042.1 GCA_026985565.1 Deltaproteobacteria bacterium | reverse complement strand
GACCACGGCCTGCTGACGGGCACAAGGGCACCTTTGGACACGTGATCATCTTTGGAGGCTCAAGAGGAAAGACAGGGGCAGCATGTCTTTGCGCCCATGGCGCCCTCCGCTCAGGGGCAGGCCTTGTGACAGTTGCCTCTGTAAGAAGCTCCCAGTTTGTGATAGCCCAGAAACTTACAGAGGCCATGACTGATGCCCTTCCAGAAACTCCAGATGGCCAGATATCAAAGGATGCCTTTGAGGTGGCAATGGACTTGCTTCAGGGTAAAAAGGCGGCATGTATTGGCCCTGGCCTTGGTATTTCAAAGGACGCTTTTGCCTTCAGCCAGAAAATGGCGGTCCACTGTCCAATACCCCTTGTCATGGATGCCGATGCCCTTACCGCCCTTTCAAAGTGTACCGAGGTTCTGAAAGAGGCAAAGGCACCGAGAGTCCTGACCCCCCATCCCGGTGAGATGGCAAGGCTTATTGGCAAGGAAGTGGCTGAAATCCAGAAAAACAGGATCTCATACGCACGGGATCTTGCCACAGATACAGGGGCCGTTGTTGTACTAAAGGGCATGTCCACGGTCTGCGCCTCTCCTGAAGGGAAAATCTCTATCAATTCCACTGGAAACTCTGGGATGGGAACAGGCGGAATGGGAGACACTCTTACTGGCATCATAGGTGCCTTGCTAGCGCAGGGCTATGACCCATGGGAAGCGGCGCGGATTGGTGTATTTGTTCACGGCAAAGGCGCTGATCTTGTCTCTGAAATAAAGGGGCCCTTTGGCTATACGGCAAGGGAGGCAGCCAATCAACTGCCAAGGGTCTGGGCAGCCCTTTCCCGGACTTGTCGCATGGGACAATAGCGTGGCAACAGTAGGTGAAAACCGTAGCTTCTGGGACGGGGAGTATGACTGGAGGGACGAGGGCCACGAATGGTCTGTTGCCTGGGGTGGGGCAGACATGCAGTGGTTTGGAACCATACTTCCAAGGCTTCATGCCTATGTTCCTGCCGAAACCATATTAGAAATAGCCCCAGGATTTGGCAGATGGACCAGCTATCTTAAGGGGCTTTGTGACAGGCTCATACTGGTGGATATCTCAAAAAAATGTATTGATGCATGCAGGGAGAAATTTGCTTCCTGCTTCCACATAACCTACCATGTAAATGACGGTTATAGCTTAGATATGGTTCCTGATGGCGAGATTGATCTTGTCTTTAGCTTCGACTCCCTGGTACATGCAGAAAAAGACGTGATCAAGGCCTACGTTTCCCAACTGGCCTCCAAGCTTAGCAAAGACGGCGTAGCCTTCATTCACCATTCAAATATTGGCCAATATGAAAGATACTTCAGGTTTTGGCAAAAGGATACTCTGCCAAAAGGGCTAATAAATTGGCTTAAAGAAAAGGGGGTTGTTGAGCCTACAGACCACTGGCGTGCCTATAGCATGACTGGTAGCCTCATGAGGCAGATGGTAGAGGAGGCAGGACTTTTTTGCATAAGTCAAGAGTATATTAACTGGGGAACAAAACCCTCTCGTTTAATAGATTGCATAACCGTTTTTTCAAGAAAAGACTCCAAATGGAAAGGCCCTACCAGGACATTCATAAACAGGGATTTCATGAAGGAGGCTTATCATATATCTTCGCTTTCTCGCCTCTATTCCCTAAGCAGTCTCGGTAAGGGAGGATGAGCCAGGAAAAGGGCCGCCGTCTTGACGAACTTCTAAAGGAAAGGCCAGAAAAGGCGCAGCCAAGACGGCCTTCTTACCTCATGCTTCTTGCAGACCGGCAGATCTTTGGCTGGGCCATGTATGACTGGGCCAACTCTTCCTTTAGCACCATAGTGGTTTCCGCCCTTCTTGGCCCTTATATGGCTGCTATTGCCAAGGGTTCAGGCAAGATCACCCTCCTTTCTTTCCACGTGGAACCAGATGCCATATACCCTTTTTTCCTTTCCATATCGGTAGCCCTGCAACTTGTCTTATTGCCTGGTCTTGGTGCCGTGGCTGATGCAAGGGACTGTAAAAGATCTCTCTTGGTGCTTCTTGCATCGCTTGGTTCGATCCTTACCTGCCTTATGGGGATCGTCACAAAAGCCCAAGGCCCGTCTTCAGCAGAAGGCCTCATAATGGCAAATGGCTTCCTTTTTGTTTTTGCAAATCTTTGTTTTGGCTCATCCGTTACCCTTTACAACTCCTTTCTTCCTGAGATAGCACCAAAAAGACTCTCGGACAGGGTCAGTGCCCTTGGCTGGGCTGCAGGGTATCTTGGAGGCGGCCTTGCTCTTGCCCTTTGCCTTATACTCTTTTGGATGTTGGGGCAAGGTGATAAATCCATTCGCATAAGCTTTGTGATAGCAGGTCTTTGGTGGCTTATCTTCACCCTCTGGTTTCCTGCGCGTCTTTTGAGAAGGGATAAAAATAATAGAAACAGGTGTTATCAAAAGGGCCACGGAACCACAAAGCTATTCCTTAAACCCTTCAGGACGCTTTTTTCCATGCGAAAGCAAAAACCTGATGCGTGGAGATTTCTCCTGGCATACTTCTTCTACAATGATGGGGTGCAGACGGTTATAGCCGTTGCCTCTATCTTTGCCGTATCCACACTAGGACTAAGGGGTGTAAGTCTGCTTGTATTGATACTTTTTATTCAGTTTGTGGCAATATTTGGCGCAGTTATCTTTGGCTGGCTTTCTGATAAGATGGGAACCAAAAGGGCCATTTCATTCTCACTCCTTTTGTGGATGGTAATACTCGTGTATGCCTGCCTGTTTCTTGAAGACAGATTCGGTCTTTTTATGGTGGCCTTTATAATGGCAATGGTTCTTGGAGGCACCCAGGCCCTAAGCCGCTCTCTGTTTTCAAGGCTTTTACCTGCAAATAACGAGGCGGAATATTTCGGTTTTTACGAGGTAAGCGAAAAGGGGTCATCAACACTGGGCCCCTTGGTATTTGCAGCAGTCGTGCAACTTACAGGAGATTCTTCCCTTGCCCTTCTTTCCCTTGGGGTTTTCTTTCTTTTGGGCCTTTGGATGTTAAAGGGAGTAAGGGTTTAGCCTTGAAAATCACCCCCAAAATCCAGTTGGATGCTGTGGTTATTTTGATGCCTCAAATCCTTCTTTTTTACCCTGTTTGTGAAAATAAGACTTTAAACTGTCGCTCTTGTATTTCTTTTTTCTTATTCTCAGGCCTTTTTACGGTTAATGTCTTGAGACTTGTCCACAAGCTCCTTAAAAGGCATAGATCTTTTTAAGAAAATATGTTTGTAACCCGCCTTATTTCAGACCAGGACCGATATTTTTCTCTCATTTATGACCAAAACGTAGTGGGTGTTTTGTATGAATGTTTTTAGTGGATGACTGGCCTTTTGTAGAAGGGATGGAAGATTCACTAAAGAAAATTAGGTAGTTATTATGGGAGCAGGCACAGGGCCTGCTCCCATGAAAGATCATACAGAATTTCTTCTCCAGACGTACAATCCGGCAAGAAGAAGCAGCAAAGACAACGTGGCTGCTCCAAATCCATCCATTGCAGGAACAGCAGTTGCACCTCCACCAGGGGAACCTGGCCCTCCCTGGTCAATTATGATGTCGTCTGTTCCGTCGGTATCATCGCCAAGGCTGCCATCAGTGAGGGTAAACTGTGCGTAGGGAACGTTTGTGCCGCCGATATTGGCTGTACCGTAAGAGACATTTGGCAAGGTGTACCAGGTCGCCGTTGAGGCAACGCCAGGGGTGGTTGGGCCATACTTTCTGTAGGTATAGCCAGAAAGCGAGGTTGTTCCATGAAAATACACTCGCACAGTAGCACTTTCACAGGGAATGTGAAAGCTTACAAGGCCAAAGGGATAGTCAAAAGACGTGTCAGAAGATGGATTCTGGGCCTCTGTAAGGGCAGTAACATCGGTTAGCTGATTGCAGTTGCCGTTGTTTTGAAGCTCCAAAGTGATGTATCCCCTTCCAGTTGCAGAAGGAAGAGATGTAACTCCACTTTGCAATCTGTCAAGGGTGCCGTCTCCGTTTCCGTCACCATTGTTCGGGGCCTGGTCCTCTGTACTGGCAGGTACTCCGTCACCATCATCACCTGCCCATGCAATACCAAAGAGCCTTGTAATTATTCTGTTTCCAGATTCGTCAGTTTCATCACTTAGTACATATGCGTTCCTCGGATCAGAAAAATAACCATACATTCCAGGAAGGGATGTAGTCTGTCCAGTAACATCATAGCCAACATTATTTGCATAAGGCGAAAA
>JALSQG010000041.1 GCA_026985565.1 Deltaproteobacteria bacterium | reverse complement strand
CCTCGGCAAGATGGGGTCAGGGTGGAGGTTTTTGTGGAGGGGGCGAAGTTTGAAGGAAAGATCCTTAAGATAAACGAGTCTGTTGTTGCAAAGTTTAAGGGCCTTTCATGGGAAAGCTTCATCCCTGGGAAAAGGCTAAGGTTTGCTGCAAGGCTCTTTCCCATTCGAAATTTTGGCACTCCTGGCACCTTTGATTTCAAAAACTGGTGGGCCTTAAGAGGACACATGGTAAGGGCAAGCTGTCAAAGCCCGCTTGAAGTTATTTTTTTAAAAGGAGACGTAAGCCACCAATCCATCTCCACACGTTTTTTTCTGTGGGTTGACAGGATTAGAAACAGGGTAGCAAAAAATATCATTTCAACCTTAGGCACCGGAAAGGTTTCGGCAGTTGCCATAGCCCTTGTAACCGGCTCAAGGGCCTGGTTTGACAAAGATCTTAAAAATTTGGTAGCAGCCTCTGGAATAGGGCATCTTTTTGCGGTTTCCGGGCTTCATATGGCCATAGTGGCAGCGGCAGCTGTTTTTCTTGTAAGATCCCTTCTCTCTTTAAGCACTCGGCTATTACTGCTGACAGATGTAAATCGCCTTTCGTGGCTTGCAGCTACAGTTGCATGCGGTTTCTACTGTTGTCTGGCAGGTTTTTCCCCATCAAGTCTTAGGGCACTTGTGATGGTCCTGTCTTTGGCATTTTGTATCTTTATGTACAGAAAGACCACTATAGAGGCGGGGCTTTTCGTTGCTGCATGGCTTCTTCTTATTAAAAGCCCCTTCTATCTTTTTGACATATCCTTTCAGCTATCGTTTCTTGTGGTCTTTTTCCTCATTTATCTTGGCAGACAAATGGATGATTTGTTTCCCCTTTTGCAAAAAGCACCTTTAAGGTTTTTGGGGGTCTGTCTCCTTGCATTTATCATATGTAGTCCCCTTGTGTCCTTTTATTTTCAAAGGTTCAATCCATGGTCATTGCTGTTGAACATCCTTTGCATTCCCCTTGTTGAATTTCTCGTACTTCCCCTGCTCCTTCTGGGCCTAATTTTCTCACTGCTTTCTACTTTAATTGGAAGTTACTTGGTGATTTCTGCATCATATGGCATCAAACTGCTTTTGGCCCTTGTATCCATTTTTGCAGGCGGCAAATGGCTTAATCATTTTGTGGTCCCTCCCACCATCCTTGAGCTTTCAGTGATCTTCACGTTTTTCCTTGCACTTCCATTTCTTGCTTATTCAAAAAGGCCCGTCTTCTATCTCATTTTTTGTCTTACGGCCTTGTTTCTTGGCCACACGGTGATGAAAAAAATACGTGTCTTTAAGGCAAGACCTGTTCTTCACGTTCTTGACGTTGGACAGGGGCTTTGTCAGGTTCTAAGGCTTCCCACCAACATAACCATGGTTATTGATACTGGGGGGATAAAGGGAAGTGATTTTGATATTGGAAGTGGTGTTGTCGCACCTTATCTAAGAAGGCTTGGTATAGGGCGTATCGATATCCTTGCCCTTTCTCACTGGGATACGGATCATTCAGGAGGAGCGGCCTGCCTTGTTAAACAGTTTGACATAGGTCAGATCTGGTTGCCTTCATTAAAGGATGTGGACGCAGAAAAGTACCGACCCCTTATGTCAGAGGCAAAAAGGAAACACATAAGAACCATTTTCTGGTACAAGTCGGGTAATGTGACACTTGGCGCAAATAATAACATCCAGGTCCTTGTTCCAGGTAGGGGTAGCCGTTTTGTTGGTAACAATGCAGGCATAGTGCTTAGGATAAGCTCAGGGAAATGGGCCTTTCTTCTTACTGGTGACATTGAAAGGGGCAGGGAAGAAAAGCTGCTGACTAAAGGCCCTATTATTTCAAACGTGCTCGTGGTGCCGCATCATGGCTCAAAGACATCGAGCAGCATGGCCTTTCTTAGAAAGATTTCGCCTCGTGTTGCCGTATGCAGCTGCGGATACAGGAATCCCTTTCATCACCCATCGACAGTGGTGGTTAAAAGGTTCGATGCCCTTGGAATCCCTTTTTTACGCACAGACAGGGACGGGACTGTGGACATAAAAATAGCCGGTGACCAGACCATGGAAATCACCGGCTATTATTTGAAAGACAGCCTTGTTCTTAGTCGAGGAAATATTTGAGCTTTTCTCGTCTGCTTGAGTGTCTTAGTCTGTTTAAGGCCTTTTTCTCTATCTGACGTATCCTTTCCCTTGAGACATTGAACCTTTTTCCAATCTCTTCAAGGGTGTATTCTGAATCCTCTCCGATTCCGAAACGGAGCCTTATGATCTTTTCCTCCCTTGGGCTCAAGGTTGCAAGGATGCTCTTTATCCGCTCTGTCAGTTCCTTTTCTCTTACACTTTCATAGGGTGATACGGCATCCTTGTTCTCAATAAAATCTCCAAGGGTGCTGTCTTCATCCCCAACCGGTGTTTCAAGGGAAACGGGCTCCCTGGAGGCCTCCAAGATGGAAAGGATCTTTTCCATGGGAAGGCCGGTACGCTCTGAGATTTCAGCAGGGGTAGGCTCTCTGCCAAGCTCTTTCAGCATTGCATAAAATGCCTTAAAGAACTGGCTTCTGAGCTCAAGAAAATGGACAGGGAGCCTGATGGTCCTAGTCTTATCAAGGATTGCCCTGGTTATTGCCTGCCTGATCCACCAGCTTGCATAGGTGGAAAACTTGTTACCCTTGGTGTAATCAAAGCGGAACACCGCACGCATTAGACCAAGGTTTCCTTCCTGTATGAGGTCTGCAAGGGAAAGGCCCTGGTGCATATACCTCTTTGCAATGCTCACTACGAGACGAAGGTTTGCATTTATCATCTCGTCCTTGGCCTTTTCCACCTTTTTCTGCTGCAATCTGACAAGTTTCCATAGATCCTGAATGGATTCGTCTTCAGGGTAGGTTTTTGATATCTTAAACACGGTGTCAGCAAGATAATTTAGGTGCTGCTTTTTGGGTTTAAGGCTCGGATCCCTTCTTTTCCACAGACGAATCTGCTCCCGCAACGCCTCCATTTCCTCATACGTGGTGGCGTGCTCCATTACTGCGGTAATAATGGCATTAAAGCCTGTACGGATTATCTTGCTGAGTTCCTCCTCCCTTTCAGGGGTAAGGAGCTCGTATCTGCCCATTTCCCTCAAATATGTGGTGGTGATCTCCTCGGAATCGGTATATTCACCTGAATCCAGCACCACCTGCTGTTTAGGCTCCTTGGCCTTTTGGGGGTCGGCATTGGCGTCCTGGGCCTTGGTAGCCTGTTCGGGGCTTGCCATTTCGGCTTTTAGGGCAATTGCGTCACTAAGGCTTCCTCCCACAACCTCAATATTGTTCTGGCAAAGTACGTCAAAGATCTCTTCCAGCTTTTCAGGGTCCTTGATGTCATCTGGAATGATCTCGTTAAGGGTCTCGTAAGACAAGGATCCGTTGTGTCCAGCCTCAAGGAGCTGGTCCATGTAGCCACTTGATTCCACATTACTATCCTTTCTCATGGTTTTGGGGGTCATATTGGCAAAACCTCGCCTAATGGTTTAGGTATTGATGATATGCAGCGGAAACATCCTATTATAAAAAGTAAGTTGATTGATTGCAAGAAACTTTTTTTGAAAATGACGAGGCATATAAAATCTTTTATCAGTTATAGCTGGTGTAAAAATAGACACTAACTTGAAAAAGGCAAGAGACAATTCAACAGAAAAAATTTCCCTATCATACACCATTTCCCTTGACTTTTGCACTGATCTTTTTATTATTGCTCCACTATCAAAATAGAAAGGGGGGATACCCTTGGCCATTGTCGTTGAAGTCCAGGACAACCTGGAAAAGGCGCTCAAGCTGCTTAAGAAGAAGATGCAGCTTGACGGGCTTCAGCGAGAGCTAAAAAACAGGCGCTTTTACGAAAAACCAAGTGTAAAAAGACGCAGAAAGGCTCAGGAAGCTGAACGCAGGCGCAGAAAGGCAAGCAGAAGAAGAAAGAGATTTTAATTTTTCACATCTTTTAATTTGTTGAACCGGGGGCATTGGCCCCCTTTTTATTTTGATACTCTCCCGTCCTCGTGCTCAAAAGTATTGTTCCTTTTTGAAAATCCAGTGGCGGTCTCCACAGCCTTTCTATAGATCCTGGCAGCAAGTTTCTCCCCTGGTGTCTTGATCTCATAAAGTGCCCCACAAACAGCCTTAAAAATAAGTTCGGTATTTAGTTTTTGGGGCGACATGGCAGGAAGATAAGCCGTTCGATTTGCAGTTTTTACCATAAC
>JALSQG010000040.1 GCA_026985565.1 Deltaproteobacteria bacterium | reverse complement strand
GGAGACCCTGAAAGCCTTGAGGTTCAATCGCAGATTGTCATAAACAAATACCAGTTGCCAACATCCTTTTCTCGTCCTGCCGTGGTGCAGGCACAAGAACTTCCAGACAAGGTACTGGAGACCGACCAAAGGGGCAGAAAGGACATAAGAAGCCTTCCCCTTGTAACCATAGACGGAGAAAACGCAAAGGATTTTGACGATGCAGTCCATGTAAAGAAAACAAAAGGTGGCTACACACTAACTGTCGCAATAGCAGATGTGAGTCACTATGTGGAAAAAGGATCTTTTCTTGATGCAGATTCATTGGAAAGGGGAACGAGTGTCTACTTCCCCGACAGGGTAATCCCCATGCTGCCTGAAAAGCTATCTAACGGTCTGTGCAGTCTCGTACCAGACGAGGACAGGCTTGCAATGGTTGCACGCATCAGCTTCGATCTTGGTGGCAATGTGAAAAGGGCAAGCTTCTTCAAGGCCATAATGAAAAGCCACTGCCGATTCACCTACAAGAAGGTACAAAAGCTTCTTGATGGGGAAGACAGGACACTGGCAAAGAAATACAGCCGATTCATCAAGACCATCAGGCAGATGGAAGAGCTTGCAAGGCTTCTTATGGCCAAAAGGACAGAAAGGGGCAGTATAGATTTTGATCTTCCTGAGCCAGAAGTCATACTTGGGCTTACAGGTGAACTTGAAAGCATTGTGCTCAGGGAAAGGAGCATGGCCCACAGAATCATTGAGGAGTTCATGATTGCTGCCAACGAGGCCGTAGCCCGCTTTTTGTGGCAGCGTCAGATCCCGGTTCTTTATCGAATCCATGAGCCACCAGAACGGGAAAAAATAGAGGATCTTGTGGAATATCTAAGGGGCCTTGGGTACAATCTAAAAACACCCAAGAAGATCGATCCATTCTGGTTTCAGAAAATACTCGGCATGGTGGAAGGACGACCTGAAGAGTATGTTGTGAATTCAATGCTTCTTAGAAGTATGAATCAGGCGGTCTACTCCCCAGACAACAAGGGTCATTTTGGACTTGCTTCCCCCACCTATCTTCATTTCACCTCTCCCATAAGACGTTACCCTGACCTCGTTGTTCACAGGGTGCTAAAGGCCAACCTTAGACGTACCAGAAAAAGGCCCGTTTACACCCAGGAGGAACTCCAGCCCCTGGGAGAGCACCTAAGCAAGCGTGAACGCACTGCAATGGAAGCAGAAAGGGAGATGCTGGACAGGCTCAAGATCCGCTACATGGAAGATAAGATAGGCGATGAATTTCATGGCATCATCTCAGGCATCACATCCTTTGGCATGTTTGTGGAACTTAAGGAAATCATGGTCTCTGGCGTTGTAAGACTTGTTGACATGGCGGATGACTACTATGAATTTGATTCCAAGAGACATCTTCTGATGGGGAAAAGAACAGGCAAGATTTACAGGCTGGGCCAGGAGATACGGCTTAGGCTTATATCTGTGAACAAGGCCAGAAGACACATAAACTTTGAAATAGTAGAGGATTAGCAATATGGCAGTTCCTCCAGAGGTACTTGACAGGATAAAGAAACTAAGAGAAGAGATAAATTATCATAACTACCGTTACTACGTCCTTGACTCACCTGTCATAAGTGATGAGGAATACGATGCCCTCATGCACGAGCTAAGGGAGCTCGAAGAAAAATACCCAGAGACCGTTACTCCAGATTCTCCTACCCAAAGGGTCGGGGCTCCTCCATCAGACAAATTCCGCACGGTCCCTCATCATGTTCCCATGCTTAGTCTTGATGACGCCTTCAGCCCGGAGGAAATCAGAGAGTTTGATGTAAGGGTAAAGAAGTTCCTAAACATAGACCATGATATAGAATACACAGTGGAGCCAAAGATGGATGGCCTTGCTGTGGAACTGGTTTATGAAAAGGGCCTGTTTGTGCTTGGCTCCACAAGGGGAGACGGTTTTAACGGCGAAGATGTCACAAATAACCTGAGGACCATTCCTTCCATACCCCTTCGTCTCCTTTCAAGACATGAACCAGTGCCGGATCTTTTGGAGGCAAGGGGCGAGGTCTACATGGAAAAGGATGCCTTCAGGCGCCTTAATGAAGAAAGGCAGAGACAGGGACTTCCTACCTTTGCAAATCCGAGAAATGCGGCAGCAGGCTCATTAAGACAGCTCGATCCAAAGGTTACTGCCAGCAGGCCCCTAAACATCTTTTGTTACGGTATCGGGCGTGTTGAGGGAAGAGGTTTCAAGACCCAGTGGGAAGTGCTTAACACCCTTAAGCAGTGGGGACTTAGGGTAAATCCCCTTATAAAGAAGGTGACGGGGATAGAAAAGGCAATCAAATACCATGAACATCTCGCCAAGATCAGGCCTGAACTGAATTATGAGATCGATGGAATGGTGATCAAGGTAAATGACCTTGAGCTCCAGGATAGGCTTGGCACAAAGGCAAGAAGTCCAAGATGGGCCATTGCATACAAATTCGAGGCTGCCCAGAGCGTCACCAGGATTGTGGACATTATCCTGAGTGTGGGAAGAACTGGTGCAGTTACCCCGGTTGCAATCATGGAGCCGGTAAAGGTTGGGGGCGTTACCATCAGGAGGGCCACCCTGCACAACGAGGATGAGATTCGAAGAAAGGATATAAGAATAGGTGACTGGGTGATTGTCAGACGCGCAGGAGACGTGATTCCTGAGGTGGTAAAACCCTTGAAGGAGAGGCGTACAGGAAAGGAAAAACCCTTTGTTATGCCGAAGTTCTGCCCTGTTTGCGGCTCACCCCTGGTCAAGAAACCCGGAGAGGCCATATACCGTTGCCCAAATCCCGACTGTTTCCCAAGGCTTGCAAAAAAAATAGCCCATTTTGTCAGCAAACCTGCCATGGACATAGAGGGACTTGGCCCAAAGGTGGTTGAGCAGCTCATTACCTCTGGCATCATTCGAGACATTCCAGACCTATACTATATCAAGAAAGAGGATCTTTTGTCCCTGGAAGGGTTTGCTGAAAAGTCTGCACAAAATCTCCTTGATGCCATAAGGCGAAGCAAACACGTTAGCCTTCCGAGATTCCTCTTTGCCCTTGGCATAAGACACGTTGGAGAGGTAACGGCTCAACTCCTTGCAAAGCACTTCAAACGTCTTGAAAACATAATGGAGGCCTCTTTTGAAGAACTTCAATCCATTCAAGGAATAGGCCCAGAGGTTGCAACCAGTATCTATGAATGGTTCAAGGACGAGAAAAACAAAGAACTTATAAACAAATTGCTTGAGGCTGGAATCACTGTTGAGCCTATGGAAGAGGAATCAAGACTTCCCCTTGAAGGTCAGAGCTTTGTATTCACCGGCTCGCTAAAAAGCATGAAAAGGGCAGATGCGAAAAGGCTTGTCATCTCACTTGGAGGCCAGGTGCAATCAAGTGTTGGAAGAAACACCAGTTTTGTCGTGGTGGGGGAGAACCCTGGCTCCAAATTGGAAAAGGCCCAAAAACTTGGAGTAAAGGCCATTGATGAACAACAGTTTCTCAAAATGGTTGGGATCGAAAATGAATAGGAGGTGATGGCAAGATCATGAAGAGGATCCACGCCAAAGTGACAGGTAGGGTGCAAGGCGTTTTTTACAGGGCCTCCACAAGAGACGTTGCTAAGTCTCTTGGGCTTACCGGTTGGGTCAAGAACATGCCAGACGGTTCGGTTGAACTGGAGGCCCAGGGCCCTGAAGACAAAATTGAAAAACTCATTGTGTGGTTGAATCAGGGGCCACCTTATTCCAGGGTCGAAAACGTTTCTGTAACGGAGCTACCTGCCAAGGAGGAAGAAGGAGATTTCGTAGTTGACTTTTGATGGCATTGCCTGGTGCAGCATGATGGGACGTTAATGTTGTTTTCTGGTAAGCCTTGTAAGTAGTACGTCCATCTCCTTCTCAGGGCTTTTGAAATGATGCTTTTGCATGGCGATTGAAAAATCTTCCTCTGCCATCTTGAAAAAGGGAAAGAGGGTTTCCCTATCTGCCTTATGGGCCATATAGACCACTCCTGACGGGGCAAGATATTTTTTGATCACATTTAGAAGGGGCGGGAAAAACCGCGGATGGAAGAGAAGTTCAGAGCCAATGATAATCTCGAACTGACCCATATCTTCTCTTGGTTCAAACCAGTCAAGGGCTTCACACTTAAGATCATCACATGCATTAAAGATGGCAGAGACTCGCACAAAATCCATTATTTCATCCTCATAGTCGGTCACAGTAACGTGATGACCAAGACTTGAGGCCACCATACCGGGCACTGCCATACCTGCCCCGAGTTCAAGTATACGCCGGTCCTGCTTTGGGGGAATCTTTGCAAGAAATTCAGAAAGCACCAGGGAGGCCTCCCAAATCTTGACCCAAAAGGGAAACTCTGGCGCATTTTCATTCACCTCCATGTGAAAGAGTGGGATTAGGTCTGCCACATGGAGAAAAAAGAAGTCTCTGCCTGCAATCCTTACCCTTTCCACATCGAGGCTGTACTTGGCCAAAAG
>JALSQG010000039.1 GCA_026985565.1 Deltaproteobacteria bacterium | reverse complement strand
ATCTCAGAGATAATGGCATATTCCTTTGGTTTTCTTACCTCAAACAGCTCGGCAACCCTTGGAAGACCACCGGTTATGTCCTTGGTCTTTGTTGTCTCCCTTGGGATCTTGGCAAGAATATGCCCTGGTTCAACCATGTCGCCTTCATTCACAGTAATGATGGCGCCAACAGGAAGCTGATAACGGGCATCACCCTTTGTCTGGATCAGCTTTTTGGTACGCCCACGCTCATCCTTGATGGATATCCTTGGACGATATTCTGCTGCCTTGTACTGTATGACCACCTTGCTGGCCTTGCCTGTAACAGGGTCCACCTTTTCCTGAATGGTGACACCCTCGATTATGTCCCCAAACTTTACCTTTCCTCCCACCTCAGTAAGGATTGGAATGGTATAAGGATCCCACTGGGCAAGCTTTGTGCCAGGCTCAACCTCCTGACCTTCCTTGACCAAAAGCTCTGCCCCGTAGATCACAGGGTAACGTTCCCTTTCTCTGCCATCTGGCGCGATTATCACGATCTCTCCGTTCCTGTTAAGGACAACCTCCCTGCCCATGACATTTGTAACGCTAACCACCTTTTCAAATTTTACCGTACCCACTCCGTTACATCTGATTTCTGCCTGCTCTGCCTTACCGCTTGCAGTACCTCCGATGTGGAAGGTACGCATGGTAAGCTGGGTTCCAGGCTCACCGATAGATTCTGCAGCAATGATGCCTATTGCCTCGCCTCTGACCACCATGCTGCCCCGAGCAAGATCCCTTCCGTAACATTTGGCACAGACTCCAAAAGGTGCACGACACGTCAGCACAGAACGTATCTCCACCTTGGAAATGCCAGCGTCTTCTATCTTCTTTGCCTTTTCCTCATCGATTTCCTCATTGGCAGGAACGAGCACCTCACCGGTTACAGGGTCAACTATGTCCATGAGGGCAACCCTTCCAAGCACCCTCTCAGATACCCTCTGGATTATCTCGCCACCTTCCATGAGATGATCCATCTCAATACCATCTATGGTGCCGCAGTCATCCATGGTAATGGTTGAATCCTGGGCAACGTCAACCAGGCGCCTTGTCAGATAGCCGGAGTTTGCTGTCTTAAGTGCGGTGTCAGCAAGGCCCTTGCGAGCGCCATGGGTGGATATGAAATATTCAAGAACACTAAGGCCCTCTCTGAAGTTTGCCTTGATCGGGGTCTCGATGATCTCTCCAGACGGCTTTGCCATAAGGCCCCTGATACCAGCAAGCTGTCTGATCTGATCCTTGCTACCCCTTGCACCAGAGTCGGCCATGACAAATATAGGGTTGAAGCTTGGTATCTCTATCTTGTTACCTTCCTCGTCTTCAACGAAGTCTTTGGACATATTCTCCATCATTACCTTGGCCACCTCGTCTGTGGCCCTCGTCCAGATGTCTATGACCTTGTTGTAACGCTCACCATCTGTAATGAGACCCTCTGAGTACTGGTTCTGTACCTCAGCTACCTCCTTCTGGGCCCGCTCAAGGATTGCTGCCTTGGTTTCTGGGATCTTCATGTCATTTATGCTGATTGAAAGACCTGCCAAGGTTGCATTCTGATAGCCAAGATCCTTGAGCCTGTCTGCCATGATGCAGGTCTTCTTTGCACCTGCCGCCCTGTAGGCCTTGTCAATCAACTGGGCAAGGTCCTTCTTCCTCATGACCTTGTTGACCATGGAAAAAGGCACCTCATCAGGAACTATGTCATAGAGAAGAACCCGCCCAACAGTGGTATCCACCAGCTCTTTGTCCATCATGAGCTTGATCGGGGCCTGAAGGTCTACTGCACCCTCGTCATAGGCGAGGATGACCTCCTCAATGGAATTAAACACCTTGCCTTCGCCCTTGGCCTTTGGCCTTTCACGTGTCATGTAATATATGCCGAGAACCACATCCTGGGTGGCAGTAATGATTGGAGAGCCATGGGCAGGAGACAGGATGTTGTTGGTTGACATCATCAGCACCCTGGCCTCTGTCTGTGCCTCTACGGAAAGAGGCACATGCACTGCCATCTGGTCACCGTCAAAGTCTGCGTTGTAGGCCGTACAGACCAAGGGATGGAGCATGATGGCCTTACCTTCAACGAGCACAGGCTCAAAAGCCTGAATGCCAAGCCGGTGAAGTGTTGGTGCCCTGTTTAAAAGTACCGGATGTTCCCGTACCACCTCATCAAGGGCATCCCACACCTCTGGCACCTCCTTTTCCACCATCTTCTTTGCGCTTTTTATGGTGGATACAAGGCCCTTTTGCTCCAACTTGTTGTAAATGAACGGCTTAAAAAGCTCAATGGCCATCCTTTTTGGAAGCCCACATTCGTGCAGCTTGAGCTCCGGGCCTACCACAATAACGGAACGGCCAGAATAGTCCACGCGCTTTCCAAGAAGGTTCTGTCTGAATCTGCCCTGTTTCCCCTTAAGCATGTCAGAAAGGGATTTTAGAGGCCTTTTATTTGGGCCAGTGACCACCCTTCCACGTCTTCCATTGTCAAACAGGACGTCAACAGCCTCCTGAAGCATACGCTTTTCGTTTCGAATTATGATGTCAGGGGCGTCCAGGTCCTTAAGGCGTTTGAGCCGGTTGTTCCTGTTTATGACCCTACGGTAAAGATCATTCAGGTCAGAGGTAGCAAATCTGCCTCCGTCAAGTGGCACAAGGGGCCTTAGATCAGGGGGAAGAACTGGAATCACGCTAAGAATCATCCATTCCGGCTTATTCCCAGAGCCCCTGAAGGCCTCGACCACACGAAGCCTCTTTCCAAGCTTTTTCCTCTTGGCCTCGCTCTTTGTCTTTTGCATTTCCTCCCTGAGCTCATGGGAGACCTTATCGAGATCGAGATGGCTGAGCAAATAATGAATGGCCTCAGCACCTATGCCAACCTGGAACTTTTCTCCAAACTGTTCATAGTTCTGCTGGTATGTCTCATCTGACATGAGCATACCAACTGGGATATCAGGTATCTCTGATTCAATGACGATATGCGACTCAAAATAAAGGACCCGCTCGAGTTCTTTCAGGCTAAGATCGAGAAGCGAGCCTATCTTGCTTGGAAGACTCTTTAAAAACCAGATGTGGGCAACAGGGGCGGCAAGGGAGATGTGGGCCATCCTCTGACGCCTAACCTTGGACTGGATGACCTCAACCCCGCACTTTTCGCACACAATGCCCCTGTGCTTCATGCGCTTGTATTTTCCACAAAGACACTCGTAATCCTTTACTGGCCCAAATATCTTTGCGCAGAAAAGGCCATCCCTTTCTGGCTTGAAGGTACGGTAATTTATGGTTTCAGGCTGTTTTACCTCTCCATGAGACCTGTTTAGAATGGTCTCCGGGGAAGAAATGGATATCCTTACTGCCTTAAAATTCAAAGGATCCTTTGGTTTGGTAAATAGAGAAAGAAGATCGTCCATAAATAGACCTCTTTTTGTTTTTTTAGTTATGACCCTAAAATATGTCTAAACGGCCCCATGAAAGACACTTATTCAGCGTTATTCCAGGAGCTCGATATCCATACAAAGCCCCTGCAGTTCCTTTACAAGGACATTGAAGGACTCTGGAATACCTGCCTCAAGGAAATTGTTACCCTTTACTATTTTTTCGTACATACGTGAGCGTCCGGTTACGTCATCTGACTTAACAGTGAGAAACTCCTGGAGGGAGTAAGCGGCTCCATATGCCTCCATTGCCCACACTTCCATCTCGCCAAGCCTCTGGCCACCAAACTGGGCCTTACCACCAAGGGGTTGCTGAGTGACAAGGGAATATGGACCGGTGGAACGTGCATGTATCTTGTCAGAAACCAGGTGATGGAGTTTGAGAATATACATAACCCCGACAGTAATCTTTTCCTTGAAGGGTTCACCAGTGAGTCCGTTATAAAGGGTGACCTGGCCGATTTCAGGCTGTCCGCTTTCCTTCAGAAGCCTCCTTATGACCTCTTCGTCCGCCCCGTCAAAAACTGGGGTGGCAATGGGGACACCATTTTCAAGATGAAGGGCAAGCTCCCTAATCTCATCGTCTGAAAGACCAGAAATGAGTGCATCGAGCTCGTCCTTCGAATATATCTTGGCCATCTTCTTCTTGACCTTTTCTATCTCGTATTTCCTTGCAAGCTCTGCAATCTGCTCCCCAATTTTCTTTGCACCCCAGCCGAGATGGACCTCGAGTATCTGGCCAACATTCATACGGGAAGGAACACCAAGGGGATTGAGTATGATGTCAACAGGTGTACCATCTTCAAAGTATGGCATGTCTTCAACAGGAACAACCTTGGAGACGACACCCTTATTCCCGTGTCGCCCTGCCATCTTGTCTCCAACCTCAAGCTTCCGCTTTATGGCCACATAGACACGAACCATCTTGATGACACCAGGAGGCAGCTCATCGCCCTTTTTAAGGCGTTCTATCTTGCCCTCGAAGAACTCCTTTATCCGCTCTATCTCAGATTCATACCAGTCGAGGATCTCCATGACGTAGGGGTCCACTGAGCTTCTGCCCTCAAGAATGAGATCTCTCAACCTGTGGAGGGGAACCTTTTTTAGCGCCTCCTTGGTAATCTTTTTTCCAGCGTCAAGTAGCAACCTGTGACGGGCGTCCTTTATAACCACTGCTGGTTTTTTGCCAACAAGATACTCCTGGAGCTTCTTAAGGGCCGTTCGCCTTATAACGTTGATCTCGTCTTCCTGATCCTGCATGATCGCAGCAATTTCCATGTCCTCAAGCTTCTTTGCGCGCTCATCCTTGGGGATGCCCTTTCTGGAAAACACCTTTGCATCTACCACAACACCTTGAACTCCAGGGGGAACCCTTAGAGACGTATCCTTGACATCACCTGCCTTTTCGCCGAATATGGCGCGAAGCAGCTTTTCCTCTGGTGAAAGCTGGGTCTCACCCTTAGGGGTGACCTTTCCAACCAGGATATCCCCTGCCTTCACCTCAGCGCCGATCCTGACGATACCAGACTCGTCCAGGTTCCTGAGGGCATCTTCACCAACGTTTGGGATGTCTCTTGTGATCTCCTCACGCCCAAGCTTTGTGTCTCTTGCCTCGATCTCGAACTCTTCGATATGAACCGATGTGTACACGTCGTCTTGAACGATTCTCTCGCTCACTATTATGGCGTCTTCGAAGTTGTAGCCGCGCCACGGCATAAAGGCCACAACCACGTTCTTGCCAAGGGCAAGCTCTCCATATTTGGTGGATGCGCCGTCAACCAGGACCTGCCCTTTCTTTACGCGCTGACCAGGCTTTACTATTGGAACCTGATTGATTGTGGTGGTCTGGTTGGATTTCTGGTACTTGATTAGCTTGTGGATCTCCACCTCAACAGGCTTCCCTGTCTCTGGGTCTTCGTCGTAGCCAACAACGAGTCTGTTTGCATCCACGTCTTCGATCCAGCCGTCTCTTTTTGCCATAATGGTAACGCCTGAGTCACGTGCCACTGCCTTCTCTATACCAGTGCCCACTATTGGCGCATCGCACTTTAAAAGAGGCACGGCCTGACGCTGCATGTTTGAACCCATAAGTGCCCTGTTGGCGTCATCGTTTTCAAGAAAAGGGATGAGACCGGAAGACACCGACACCATCTGGTTCGGAGCAACGTCCATTGCAGTGACCTCTTCAGCAGGCACCATGATAAATTCACCCTTGCGCCTTACGCCAACAAAGTCCTCTGCTATTCGGCCTTTCTTGTCCAGTTTTACCGTGGACTGGCAGACCGTTTCCTCTTCTTCCTGGGAGGCAGTCATGTAAACTATTTCATCAGTAACCTTTCTGTTTTTGACCTTTCTGTAGGGAGTCTCAATGAAACCGTACTCGTTAACCCTACCGTAGGCACTAAGTGAAACAATAAGACCAATATTTGGACCTTCAGGCGTCTCGATAGGGCATATCCTTCCATAGTGGGTAGGGTGCACGTCCCTAACTTCAAAACCTGCCCTCTCCCTTGAAAGCCCGCCAGGGCCAAGGGCAGAAAGCCTGCGCTTGTGGGTTATTTCAGAAAGTGGATTGGTCTGATCCATGAACTGGGAAAGCTGGCTTGAGCCAAAAAACTCCTTGATAACCGAGGTGACTGGCTTTGGATTTACAAGGTCATTTGGCATGAGAGCTTCCACCTCCTGAAGCGTCATCCGCTCCTTAATGGCGCGCTCCATCCGAACAAGACCAATCCTGTACTGGTTTTCTATGAGCTCTCCAACTGAACGGACACGCCTGTTACCCAAGTGATCAATGTCATCCACTGGCCCTTGGGTATCTTTCAGATGAACCAGCTCCTTGACTATTGAGATGATATCCGAATTAAGCAGCACCCTTTGGGACAGGGGAACATCAAGCCCAAGACGCTGATTCATCTTGTACCTGCCCACCTCTGACAAATCGTAGGTATCTGGATTGAAGAAAAGGGAATGAAAGAATTTTTCAGCCACTTCTGCTATCAAGGGAGAGCTTGGCCTTAGCCTTCTGTAGATCTCCAAAATAGCCTCTTCCTGGGTTTCCACCTTGTCAAGAAGGAGGGTATCTCTTATGGAGGAGCTAACCCTGATCCCGTCGATGAAAAGGGTTTTGATTTCAGTGATACCGTTTTCCCTCAAAACTGTAAGATCGTCTTCAGCAAGCCTGGTATTTTTGGGAATCAGGATCTCGCCAGTTGCCGGATCCACAATATCCTGGGCAGATATCTTTCCTACAAGATCGTCTTCGGTTACAGGCACCCTCTCTATTCCAAGATCTGTAAGCTTTCTTAGCATGGTCTTGGAAAACTTCCTGTTTTTCTTAAGGATAACCTCACCTGTTTCCGGGTGAATAACCTCGAGACTGGCTCGCTGCCCCTGCAGAAGCTCAGGTACAAGTTTCCTATAGACTAGTTTGCCCTCGAGATAGTAAGTATCCCACTGATAAAACTCACGTAAAATGTCGTCTGTTGAAAGGCCCAAGGCCTTGAGCAAAATGGTTGCAGGAAACTTCCTTCGTCTATCTATGCGAACGTGCAGGATATCCTTTGGATCGAACTCAAAATCGAGCCATGAACCACGCACAGGTATTACCCTGCATGAATATAGGAGTTTTCCGCTAGCATGGCTCTTCCCCTTATCATGGTCAAAGAAGACACCTGGAGATCTTTGAAGCTGGCTGACCACGACCCTTTCTGTACCATTGATGATAAAGGTGCCTGTTCTGGT
Source organism: Deltaproteobacteria bacterium (assembly GCA_026985565.1). Classification (GTDB taxonomy): domain Bacteria; phylum Desulfobacterota; class Dissulfuribacteria; order Dissulfuribacterales; family QOAL01; genus JAADCZ01. Next base: position 4,097 of record JALSQG010000039.1, on the reverse strand, counting down.
CATAAGGGGAATGGTCCCAAAATATATCTCCTGCTCCTTGATGTCTCTGATGCTCTGGGCTCCCGTTTCCTTGTCAACATCATAGGACAGAAGACGAATGACTATCTTTACAGGGGCCTCATACGTACTTCCACGCTGAATGCACTCTTCCTGGGTATATTTGGGTTTACCCACCGAATATTGGACAAACTCGAGTGACGAGGCACCTGTGAAATCTTGGATTGGGAAAACAGACTTGAAGACAGATTGGAGACCTATGTCTTTTCTGGCCTCAGGAGCTATATCCTTTTGAAGAAACTTCTCATAAGGCCCTTGTTGTACGGCAATGAGATGGGGTATATCGATTATCCGTTTTACCTTGCCAAAATTTTTTCTCAGGGGAAAATTTTGAATGCTCAACATAGACATGCCTCTACTGGCTAATAGAAGATTAAAAGATTTAGATATGATGACCGCGAAAAAATCAAAAAGAGGGGCACCTCCAATAAATGGCACCCCTATTTTTCAACATTGAATAGACTATTTGATTTCCACCTTTGCTCCGACTGCCTCGACCTGCTCCTTTATCTTTTCGGCTTCCTCTTTCGATACACCTTCCTTTATTGGCTTGGGTGCGCTCTCCACAAGCTCCTTGGCCTCCTTGAGCCCAAGACCAGTGACAGCCCTCACCTCTTTGATGACCTTTATTTTCTGACTACCAATATCTGAAAGTATTACGTCAAATTCTGTCTTTTCCTCTTGTGGAGCACCGGCTTCTGCTCCAGGGGCAGCACCTGCTGCTGCAACCGCCACTGGGGCTGCTGCACTAACGCCAAATTTGTCTTCAAGCTCTTTTATGAACTCGGAAAGCTCAAGCACTGTCATATTTGATATGAATTCAATTACGTCTTCTTTTGTAACAGCCATTTTCTATATCCTCCTGATATCTGTATCCAAAAAATTATTGTTGTTTCTGTTCTTCAACTGCCCTGAGCGCATAGAGTAACTTTCTCGGCACTGCTGCCAACACCTGAACCATATTTGTTGGTGTTGCAACAAGTACAGAAAGAAGCTGACCGAGAAGCACCTCACGACTGGGCAGTTTAGACAAGGCCTCAAGAGACTCTGGCGAGACTACCTTTCCATTCAGGATCCCGGTCCTTAGTTTCAATGCCTCATGGTCTTTGGCAAATTCCACAAGGACCTTGGCCACCTGAACCGGATCCTCATAGGCAAAAACGGCAGCATTAGGACCGTTGAAATGATCAAGCAATGCCTCACCATCCGTACCCTTAACGGCAAGGGTAAGGAGTGTATTCTTGGCAACTTTCATCTCGCCCTGGGCATCCCTTAGCTTTGCCCTCAGTTCGTTTACTTCCGATACCGTAAGTCCTGGAAAATTTACCAGGGTAACGGCCACGGCCTTCTGAAACTTCTCGTTTAGATCTTTCACAAGGCCTTCTTTCGCCTTTCTCGTTAATGGCAATTTACATCCCCCCTTTCTACCATAGGCAGTTATTTTTTTACTGCCAAAGGCAGAGGTGACACCGGTCTCGGTAGGTGAGGAATCCAAAACTCCTCATTAAACACCAGGTACCTACTGTCTTTGACTTGTGAGCGTCCTGTCTAAGACGCTGGTTTTCTATTCTGTCAGTATAAGATGGCAATCAAGCAGCGACAGTCTTCATCTCAGAAGGATCTATTTTCACTCCTGGCCCCATGGTGGCTGACATGGCAACACCCTTTACATAGGTGCCCTTTGCAGAAGCTGGCTTCATGCGAAGTACAGTCTCTGCCACTGCTGCAAAATTATCCTTGAGTTTTTCCTTTCCAAAGGAGACACGCCCGATTGGAAGGTGCAAGACACCTGCCCGATCAACACGAAAGTCCACCTTGCCGCCTTTTATATCCCTTACGGCCTTTCCGATATCAAATGTAACCGTTCCGGTCTTGGCATTAGGCATTAGCCCCCTTGGACCAAGGATTCTACCAATCTTTCCCACCTGGCCCATCATGTCTGGCGTAGCCACAACCTTGTCAAAGTCAAGCCACCCTTCCTTGATCTTTTCTATGATTTCTTCTGCACCAACATAATCGGCGCCAGCCTCTTGGGCCTCTTTTGCCTTTTCCCCCTTGCAGATTGCAAGCACCCTAACCGTCTTGCCGGTGCCATGGGGAAGTACGACTGAGCCACGAATATTCTGATCCGCCTTTCTGGGATCAACACCCAGATTTATTGCCACGTCCACGCTCTCATCGAAGTTGGCATAATGAGTTGCCAACACCTTTTCAATGGCCTCATCAAGCAAATATTTCTTGGTGGTATCAACTAATTCTCGAACCTTACGGTATTTTTTACCTCTTTTGACCATGATCTTTCACCCTCAACCTAATCTACCACTTCTATTCCCATGCTTCTTGCAGTACCCTCAATGGTCCTCATGGCTGCATTGAGATCAGCTGCCGTAAGATCTGGCATCTTTGTCTTGGCTATCTCCTCGACCTGTGCCCTTGTGACCTTGCCCACCTTGTCCCTATTGGGAACCCCAGAGCCCTTTTCTATTCCGGCAGCCTTTTTCAAAAGGACAGAGGCAGGTGGCGTCTTGAGCACAAAGCTAAAGGACCTGTCTGCATATACTGTGATGAGAACAGGAATGATCATCCCTGCCTGGTCAGCGGTCTTGGCATTGAATGCCTTGACAAACTCCATGATGTTAACACCTTGCTGACCAAGGGCAGGCCCTACTGGTGGTGACGGACTTGCCTGCCCGGCAGGAATCTGTAACTTGATATATCCAGCTATCTTCTTAGCCATGACTTACTCCTGAAATATGTGTGATTTTATAGTTAACTGACCCTTTGGATGTGACCAAACTCAAGTTCTACTGGCGTAGAACGGCCAAATATGGACACAAGCACCCTGACCTTACCCTTGTCTGGCTTGACCTCATCTACAACACCCGTAAAGTTTGCAAATGGCCCTTCGGTAATAATGACCTTTTCTCCTTTTTGGTAATCGTATTTGGGCCGGGGCTTGAGGGAACGCTCCTCCATCTGCCTGATGATCTTCTCTGCCTCATGCTCAGGAAGTGGCACTGGATTTTGCTGACCGCCAACAAATCCGGTTACCTTGGGAGTATCTTGAACCAAATGCCAGGTTTCCTTATTAAACTCCATTTTTATAAGAATATAGCCAGGGTAAACCTTTCTTGAAGACGTTCGTTTTTCACCCTTTACAATCTCTACCACCTTTTCAGTGGGCACGATGATCTCCGAGAACTTGTCCTCCATTCCATACTGTTTGATTCTTTCTTCTAAAGAGGCCTTCACCTTGTTCTCAAAGCCTGAATATGTGTGGACGATATACCACTTATGAGCCATTTAAACTGCCTCGTGCCTATTTGATTACGATTCCGACAAGCTTTGACAATGACATGTCAACCAGGCCCAAGTAGGCGGAAAAGAACATAGATATTGCTACGACAGCAATAGTCATAGACACCGTTTCCTTCCTGTTCGCCCATGTAATCTTGTCAAACTCAGCCCTGACCTCTCGAAGATACTGTTTGATTGCCTGAATACGACTAACCGGAGTTGTAACCAGTTCTTTTTTGTCACTAATTCCAGAGGTACCTTCAGCAGAGGCCTTTATGGGCTTTGGCTGTGCTACCGCCTGATGAGCCGTTTTAAGTTTCCTGACCTTCTTTTTTGTCACTTGGACCGTGCCCCTTTTATCAAAATGAAGTGGCAGGCCAGGAGGGACTCGAACCCCCAACACCCGGATTTGGAGTCCGGTGCTCTACCATTAGAGCTACTGGCCTGCTATTCCTATTTCATCTTTATCTCTTTGTGCAGAGTATGCCTTTTGTCAAAAGGACAATACTTTTTAAACTCCAATTTGTCTGGAGTGGTCCTTTTGTTTTTGGTGGTAGTATAGTTCCTACGTTTGCATACAGTACAACGTAAAATGATCTTTTCTCTCATGTTACAGACCTATTCAATTATTTTGCTGACAACGCCTGCACCAACGGTTCGCCCACCTTCCCTGATGGCAAAACGCAGACCTTCTTCCATGGCTATGGGCTGGATCAGCTCCGCCTTGATCTTCACATTGTCAC
>JALSQG010000038.1 GCA_026985565.1 Deltaproteobacteria bacterium | reverse complement strand
ACTAAAAGTTCCTCTCCTGGAAGGCCAAAGGGGACAAACACGCACTTTCCATCTATTTTCCCTAAACCTTTCCCTCCATAGACCAGTTTTTCTATTTGGAGCCTAAATTTTTGGCCTATCCTGCTATCTGATCCAGCGCCTTTTGAAAGTCTTGATCTTCGGCTACCCGTTTTAGTTCTACCTCTTCTATCGAAATTTCTTCACCAGACGGGGGTGCAGCCTCATCAACAAGGTCGGATACGTCTATCTCCGATAGACGGTGTTTGGCTTGTGAGCTGTGTTGTACATTGGCAACCGACTCATCCATATTGAACCAGTCGGCAGATTCTCGATCCGGTATGAACGCTCCCACGGCAAGGCGTTCCTCTTCCATGGATTTACCACACTTGCCACAGGTTTCCAACCAGTCGAAACTTATCCATCCGCATTTTTTACACCTCATGTTTGTCACTCCTTTAAATGAAAATTGACGGTTTCGTCATGACAACATCTGTTTGAAAAGATAGTAACAATAGATTATTGTCATGAAAAAAAAATTCGGACAAAACTCATGAAAATATTAGAAAAATCCTTGCTGCTTTTTGTTTTTATCGGCATTTTTTCCATTAGCCTTACTTCTTGTGCAAAAAAACAGTATCACCTTGCAGTTGATGCCTCCATTATAAGCAAGGGGCAGACCAAAAATCAGGTTATGGAACTTGTTGGAAAGCCTGATTATATTACTAAGACAGAAAAGGGTGATGAACAGTGGTACTATTACAATGATATCACACCCTTTTACAAAAAGATTCCGTTTCTTGGCAGACTCTTTGGAAAGAGGGAAGTGGAAGTGATTCAAGTAACCTATTACATGGATAGGGTCGCCAAGGTTATATATTATGTTGCAGAAAAATGACCACTTCAAAATAGCCCGGGAGCGCATGGTAGAAAGCCAGATCGTTGCCCGTGGGATAAAAGACAGACGGGTCATAGAGGCCATGAAAAAGGTGCCAAGGCACCTGTTTGTGGATGAGGCCCTGTGGGATCAGGCGTACAGTGATTTCCCCCTTCCCATTGGAAGTGGTCAGACTATCTCCCAGCCATACATTGTCGCAAGGATGACAGAGGAGCTTGGACTCAAAGGGAATGAGAAGGTACTGGAGATAGGCACAGGCTCTGGCTACCAGACTGCAATCCTGGCGGAGCTTGCCAAACAGGTTTTCAGTGTTGAACGCATTCCCTCCCTTCTTCAAAGGGCCAGGAAGGTGTTGGACGGCCTTGGTTATCACAATGTGATGATAAAGCTTGATGATGGAACCTGGGGCTGGCAGGAGCATGCACCCTACGATGCAATCTTGGTAACGGCAGGAAGCCCTGTAATCCCTACGCCTCTTCTTGATCAGTTGAAAGACCCTGGTGTCATGGTTGTGCCAGTGGGTGATGAATATTCCCAAACCCTCACAAAGATCATCAAGAAGGATGGAAAGGTAGAGACCAAATATCTTGAGGGGGTGCGCTTCGTAAAGCTTATTGGAGATCATGGATGGCGCGTGTAGCCCGTCTGGCACTTTTTCTGCCAAATCTGCTTAAGAGAACCTACAACCAAATACTGGGTTGGGCCGCTCACAGAAATGCCGTTTTCTTCCTCTTTTTTCTTGCACTGGCAGAGGCTTCATTTTTCCCTATTCCTCCAGATGTCATGCTTATTGCAATGGGCCTTGCAGCCCCTAAGCGATCTTTTAAGTGGGCCGGGGTATGCCTTGCAGGCTCGGTCCTTGGTGGCATAATCGGATACGGGTTGGGCTATTTTTTCATGGCAACAATAGGGGATAGGATCCTTGAGTTCTACCACTTAATGGACAAGTATGAACAGGTACAGCAGCTTTATCAGCAATATGAGGCGTGGGCAGTGGCTGCAGGTGGCTTTACACCTTTGCCTTACAAGCTTTTCACAATAACTGCCGGTGCCTTTCGGATAGACTTCTTTATATTTATTGTTGCCTCCATAGTGTCCAGGGCCATGCGTTTCTACCTTGTTGCAGCCGTTATCTATCTTTTTGGTCCCAAGGTTCATTATTTTCTGGAAAGATACTTCAATCTTTTCACCATTTTGTTTACAATCCTTTTGATAGGAGGATATTTTCTTATAAAATGGCTTTTTTAGGTACAAGGATAGGGGTAATTGGGGCAGGGTTGTGTGACCAGGAGACCTATGAGCTTGCAAGGCATACAGGTAAGCTCGTAACCGAAAGGGGCGGTATAGTGCTTTGTGGAGGCCTTGGAGGTGTGATGGAAGGCGCCTGTCGTGGAGCGGTAGAGGCTGGTGGCCTTACCATTGGCATACTGCCAGGTTTTAAGGCCTCGGATGCAAATCCTTACGTCAAGATACCAATTGTTACGGGTCTTAGTCATGCAAGAAATGTAGTGCTTGTGCGGTCGTGCCAGGCGATAATTTCCATATCTGGCTCTCATGGCACTCTTTCGGAGATAGCGCTTGCCCTGAAGATGTGGAAACCCGTGGTCGGACTTAGGACATGGGAAAATCTCAAGGATGTACACTATGTAAAAAGTCCAGAGGAGGCGGTTCAAAAGGCCTTTGAGCTGTTGGATTAATATGAAGTATCGGGAAAGGCTTGCGCCATACATAAAAGAAATCCTTATATTTGCTCTGGTTCTCCTAAGTGTTGCAGGCGTCATAGTGGTCCTTTTCAAAAGCACAATGGTCAGTCTTCAGATTTCATCCTTTGAAAGCATAAGGCCATCTGACAAAGAGATGATCAAACTACTTGGCAACCTAAAGGAGATAATAACTGAAACCTCTGTTGTCATTCTTCTTTTGTCAGTGACCCTATGCTTTAGTCTTTACTATTTCATTCAGAAACAGAGAAGGTTAGCGCGTGCTGCTGCCATCATAAAAAAGAGTCAGAACAGGTACAGATTCTTTACTGAGGCGCCTCCTTCCATAGGCATACTTAGATTTGATCTTGTTGAGCTTCGTGTCCTTGATGTCAACAGGGCGGCTTTGGCCCTTCTTGGCAAACCGAGAAGTGAGATCGTTGGAAGATCACTCCTTTCCCTCTTGCCAGATAACGAGACAAAGAAGATGGCAAGGGCAGTGGATGAGCTTAGGGCAGGATGTTCCAGTCTTGAGGTCACTCTCAAGATCTTCGACGATCTTAATCGTGAAAGGTATGTGTCTTGGCACATTACCAGCCTAAAGAATCCTGATGCCGATCCTGAGGCCATTTCAGTGGTTCTTGATGTGACGGATAAGATGGAGGCTGAAAAAGAAAGGATTGAAAAGGAGAGGCTTGCAGGGGTTCTTGAAATGGCAGGGGCCACTGCCCATGAACTAAATCAGCCCCTTCAGGTAATATCGGGAATTGCCTGGATGATGCTTTCAAAACTCAAAAAGGATGATCCAAATTACAAAAATGCAGAAAAGATCTGTGCAGAAGTTGAAAGAATGGCCAATATAGCGGGCAAGATATCTTCCATCAGTTCGTACGAGGTGAAAGATTATGTCGGAAAGACAAGGATCATAGACATAGAAAAGGCTGCTTCTCCCAAGAAACTAAAAAGAGCAAGAAATACACATGGTTTCAAAAAGAATAACGCAAAATAAGATCTTGCTGAAGACTTAGACGTATTTTAGTGCCTTTTTAACAAGTTCACACGTCCTTCCTGGGGTTTGTACAGTTTCTATCTCGTTGCTGGTCATCCATTTTGCTTCCTTGGCATCGTCTCTTGCAAGGGGCATCTCTTCCCTTGCGCGGGCAACAACATAGACTATCACATAGTGAAACCTTATGCGGCCATCTTTGTCTCTGTAGATGGCATCAACTGCATCAAAAACATGGTAAGGCGTGCACTTTATACCCGTTTCTTCCATGACCTCCCTTTTTGCTGCGTCAAAAATGGTCTCTCCAAGCTCGATTGTGCCACCCGGCACAGACCAGGTGTCTTTGGCAGGTGCCTTCCCTCTTTTAATCATAAGTACCTTTTTGTATGGAGAAACGATCACTACCCCAACCGCAGGCACCGGAAGCACCGGGTATTCACACTTTGCTTTGCTGTTGTCTTTTTTCATGATAGATAACATAGTCCAAATGCAAACGGTTTCAAATTAATTGGCCTTCTGCTTAAATTTTCCCAGGAGGGATTTTTAGTGAAAAAAAAGGTGATAAATCTTGCCCTTCTTTTCGGAGGGCGTTCTGCTGAAAGGGAGGTGTCCATAGCCGGGGCAAAGGAAGTGGAAAAGGCCTTGGACAAGGACAGGTA
>JALSQG010000037.1 GCA_026985565.1 Deltaproteobacteria bacterium | reverse complement strand
CAAGATAATCGGAAGTGTAGAGGCCTTTTGCGATCTAGGTCAGGTGGTGCGAAATTTTTCCAAGGATACTGGTGAGAAGGTTGCCCTTTTTCGTATAGCAAATCTCAACACATTTTCAAAGACTGGTTCAGATACTTCTAATTTTGGGAAGCTCGCCCTGATTTTTTCAAATGACAAGGCCCATGTGGAAAGACTTCTTGACAGGAAGTTTCTTGCAAGTGGTCTTGAAAGACAGGTTTCTCGGATTGTTGGCAAGACCCTTATGGTTGCAACCCCCCTGAAAGATTATAGTCATAAGACCACGGGCCTTTTCTTAAGTTTCACAGACCTTACACCCTTTTACAAAAGTCAGCAGGCATCCATAATCAAGGCTGGTGCAGTGGCCGTAGTTTCCTTTGTGTTGTTGGCATTTACTGTCATATTCTTGGTACGTCATACCGTTGTCGGCCCTCTTAACCGCACCCTTGCAGTAATCAACGAGGTCTCAAGAGGAAATCTGCAAAATGATATCAAGATAGGGGCCATGGACGAGATGGGCCGTCTTGCCAAGGGTGTCAATCACATGATCGAGTCCATAAGACAGCTTGTTTCAGAAATGAAGAATCAGAGCAGGGAGCTTGAATGTGCTGGTATAGAGCTTCAGGACGCCTCAAATCAGGCTGCTGCAAGCGCTACTGAAACAAGCACCCAGGCAGACGAGATAGCGGCAGTGAGTGCGGCTAACGAGGAACGGATCAATTCCGTTGCCTCTGCAAATGAGGAAGTAACTGCAACCGTGAAGGAAGTGGCTCAAAGCTCCATGCTTTCCATGAACATGGTGACAGAGGTGGGGCAAAAGATAGACGAGACCTCCAAGACCATCACTGAGCTTCATCAATATTTCAAACAGATAGAAGAGGTCATGACCTTCATACGAGTGATTGCCGATCAGACCAATCTTCTTGCCCTAAATGCAACCATTGAGGCTGCAAGGGCAGGAGAGGCAGGAAAGGGTTTTGCCGTGGTTGCAAATGAGGTGAAGCAGCTTGCAAAACAGACCAGTGAGGCCACGGACAAGATAGTGGATACCATTCAAGGCCTTAGAGAAATGGTAGATGCCTCTGTTGAATCCGTGGGTAGTGTTCACGAGATGATTGACCCCGTTAAGAAGATTGCAAGTGATGTGTCCATGGCCATGGAAGAAAATATAAAGGCAGTAAATGAAATCAGCATAAGGGCACAAGAGGTTGCAGCCAGCACCACTGATTCTTCCAGGCAGATACAGGAACTTCGTGATGCTATAAATGTTGTGGCCAAGGCCTCGGAACAGACTGCTGCCACCTCAAGCAAGCTAAACAGTTTTGCAAAGGAGATGGAAAGCCTCATCTCCAGGTTTCAGATTTGATCTGAGGGGAAAAAGATGAAAAGAGTTTTGATAGTGGAAGACAGTCTCATAGTCAGCAAACTGCTTGCCAGCCTGCTTAGGGCAAAGGGTTTTGATGTAAGGGAATGCACAAGTGTTTCAGAGGCGGAAAAAGAGCTAAGCAATGTGGATCTTGCCATACTGGACTATCAGTTGCCAGATGGTACAGGTATTGAGATTGCGGAAAAACTGAAAAGATACCACCCTGGCGTACCCGTATTCCTTCTGACAGCGAGGGGAAGCTCCATTCCAAAGGATGTAGCCGCAGGGGCAGGAATCAAGGAGTATATGGAAAAGCCTGTGGAGCCAGACGTGCTTATAAATAGTGTGGAAAGATACTGCACAAATTGATCAATCCTGATCTAATGATGGGCGCCGAGTGCACATATTTTTATGCCATCATGGTAGCAGCCTTGTGCCTGCTTTGTTTTCTATTATACAGGTCTTGGAAGAGCGGCAGCCTTCTTTATGTGATCAGGCGCTCCCGTGACCGTTTCAAGGCCCTTGTTGATTTGTCTCCATACGGTATTGCCCTGACGGCAAAAGATGGAATTATCATCTCTGCCAATAGGGCACTTGCACAGCTCTTAGACATGGATGTGAGGGAACTTGTTGGGGCCTCTTTGCCAGGCATGTTAGGCCTAGACACTGAGGATATTTCAAGGCGTGCCGTGGGCTTAAGGCCAGGACAGGTGCTTAGATTACCCGGCCTTGATATTAAGGGCAAAGGCAATGTTGTTCGACACATTAGGCCTTGTCTGTTCTCCGATGAGAGTGACAAGGAGCTGTTTTTTTGGCACATACAGGATCAGACCACCCATTTTCAGCTCGAAAAGCGGTTTGAAGAGCTGGTGGAAAGCGTGCCTGTTGGGCTTTTTTGGGCGGAAACAGACGGCCTAATAAACGCAGTAAACCAAGAATTCTTGCATATCCTTAAGACATCAAAACGCCCAGATAGTCTTGAAAAGATCCTTTCCCATAGCCACTGGCAAGAGGCAAAAAAAATACTTAAAGGCAATGGCGACAATTATAGCATCCATGTTGAGAAGGAACTCAATGGGCAGAGTAAACACCTTCGTATTCAAATAAGATACTGTGCATATGGAGGCTCAGCATATCTTGCAGGAATAGTTGAAGACATCACCCTTGAAACACGACTTAAGCAGCAACTTGAGGATGCGTGCAGAAAGGCAGAGGCAGCAAGTCAGGCGAAAGGCACGTTTCTGTCCAACATGAGCCATGAGCTTCGTACCCCGCTAAATGTCATTCTGGGCATGGCAACCATCCTGGAAGACAAAATAATCGACAGAGAGGCAGTCGATCTTGTTGCCGACCTGAAAAAGGCATCTGAACATATCACAAGTCTCATAGGAGATATCCTGGATCTTGCAAAGATAGAATCAGGTAAGCTTACCCTGGAAGAGGGGCCCTTCGATCTAAAGGAGCTCATGGATGGGCTTGAAGCCGTTCTTGGCGTGCAGGCAAGGCTTAAGGATCTTGATTTCGTCATCCGTTTCCCAGAGGAGATGCACAGGTATTACAGGGGAGATCCTGTAAGGATAAGGCAGATAATATTTAATCTTGCTGGCAACTCTTTGAAGTTTACCCAAAAAGGCTTTATCGAGGTCGCAATTACTGACAGGGGAAAGGGGCCAGGTCACAAAAGGCGGCTTGTCATAAGGGTCAGGGATACGGGCCCTGGGATTTGCGAAGATGTCCTGCCCACGCTGTTTGATCCCTTCGTGCAGGCGGAACAGGGGAGAAAGGTGGGTGGAACGGGGCTTGGTCTTTCCATCGCCCAGGAGCTTGCTGCAATGATGGATGGTAGCATCAGGGTTGAAAGCGAACTTGGAAAGGGAACCGAGTTTCTGGTGGAGATTGGCCTTGAGCCGGTGGATGCGGGGTTGGTAGTAGAAAAACGTCCTAAAGACTTAAAGGATCCCAAACCAGGTAAGGTGCTGATTGCAGATGACGCCCCCATGAACAGGAAGATCTTGCGAGTTTTCCTGGAGAAAAGAGGCTGGAAGATATTCGAGGCGGAAAATGGTAGGCAGGTGCTTGACATCCTTGAGACTAACACAGATATTGATCTCATTTTGATGGATATATCCATGCCGGAGATGGATGGGATAGAGGCGGCAAGGCAAATAAAAGGAGACCAACGCCTGCGTCACATACCAATAATTGCAGTTACTGCGCATGCCATGTCAGATGATCGGGAAAAGTTCTTGCAAGCCGGAATGGAAGGCTATGTGTCAAAACCCGTTCGAATCGAATCCTTGATGGAAGAGATAGCACAGGTGAATGTTTCTATTGGCTGTAATGGAAAAGAGAAGAAGACACAAAATAGAGTCGATATCAGAAACCATAGTCAGTATACTAAAGAAGATGGCTCGGAAAAAACAGGGCCCGTTCAGATTCCAGATGCCTTGCCAGTTGACTTTAAGGCCCTTTTAAAGACCTGCCAGGGAATGGAGGACCTTGCCAGAGATCTCCTTCTCAGCATGCTGGAAGAGTGTCCCAAATGGCTAAAACAGGCAGAAAAGGCGGTTTCAGCCAAAGATCCCAAAGAGATCAGAAAGATTTGTCATCTTATAAGGGGAAGCGCATCAACTGTTCATGCCAATGCCCTAAATAACGCAGCAGAAAGGCTTGGAAAGGCTGCAAGGGAAGGGAAAGAAGAGCTATACGAGGAGCTTTTTTTAAGCCTTTGCAAGAGGGCAAAAGAGCTTGAAATATGGGTCAGACCAAATTTTTCAATTCCAAAGGCCCTTGATAAACTCGAAGAGAAAACACTTCAGGTATCATCCACCCAAGACATCAAGCTTTCTGCATAGGTATCTGTTCCTTGCACTGCCTTCCAATCAACCATCT
>JALSQG010000036.1 GCA_026985565.1 Deltaproteobacteria bacterium | reverse complement strand
CTATGTTCAAGTCCCTTTGGGTGTTTTCAATTACCTTTGCAGCTTCGGCAACCCGGATGCTCGATGCCTTGTAAACGCCAGCCTTCACAACAAGTTCATACAAAGAGGCAACAAGTTCCAAGGTTTCATGATCCTGGCCGGCAACCACCTTCACGATTTTTGACAGGGTATGTTCCTTGTCACCAGGATTGATGCGTTCAGGGGAGTATCCCACCTTGAAATCCGTTCCGTTTTTGAGTCCGGATGTGCGCTCAAGTATGGGTACGCACACATCTTCAGTCACCCCTGGATAAACAGTAGATTCGTACACTACCACTGTGCCAGGAGTGAGCGCACTGCCAACAAGCTCGGATGCCGATTCTATGTGCCTAAGATCAGGTAGATGCGTGTTGGTAATGGGCGTGGGTACTGCCACAATGATCGCCTGAGCGGCCCTGAGATCCTTTGGGTCGGTCGTAAATTTGAGTTTTGTGGCATCTTTGAATTCTTTTTCTGTGACCTCACCTGTAGGGTCATAAGACCTTTTGAAGTTCTCAATCTTCTCCTTACTTATGTCAAGGCCGATACAGGTTATCTTTTTACCAAAGGCAACCGCCAAGGGCAGGCCAACATAACCAAGCCCAACAACTGCAACTGTATCAATCTGCATGTTTTACACCTCCAATGAAGTCCGCAATTTCCATGAACGAAAAATCTAACTCAAAGACAGGCCGGAGTAAAATAAAAGGCACAAAAAAGTATGGGATTTTTGGGTGTGAAGGGCAAAAATAGGTAAATTTAAATCATTTCTAAATAAACATGATTTTTTTTATCTTCTTTATTGACAGGTAAACCCGTATGTGTTATCAAATGATAATGATTATCAAAAAGGACAAAATATCCTATGAGAATAACTAATCAAAGAGAAATAATCCTGCAGGAGCTAAAGAAGATGAAGACGCACCCAACAGCAGATGAGCTTTATGACGTGGTAAAAAGGCGTCTTCCGCGTATAAGTATAGCAACCGTTTACAGGAATCTTGAAAGGTTGTCAGAGGCAGGGTTGATACATAAATTAGAATATGGCGGTCGTCAAAAAAGGTTTGACGGGGATATTCACCCCCACTGCCATGTCTTTTGCGTAAAATGTGGAAGGGTCTGTGATGTGGATACCAGGAGCGATTGGAGCATCAAGGATGTTGTCATGGATGCTAAGGGTTTTCAGATCTTTGAAGGCAGTCTCCAGTTTGAAGGCCTCTGTCCGGAATGCCAGTTAAAAGATTCGAAAAATATAAACTGATGATTCAACTATTTTCATGAAAATTATATAATGAAAAGGGAGGTAGAAATGGCTTGTAAGTGTAAAAGCAAAAAGGAAGACAAAGAGATAAAGCTCACCCCGGAGCAGGAAAAGATTCTAAAGGCAGTGGCTGAAATGGATGGCCCTGTTGCCACCAAGGATATTTCTGAGGCCACGGGAATTCCGTCAAAGTCTCTAAGCTGCAGGATCAGAAGCCTTAAGACAAAAGGGCTTCTCGATAGCCCCGCAAGGTGCAAGTATGAGATCACAGAAGCAGGCCGTCAGCTTGTCGGCGCATAAAAGTTGAGGGCCTTGTTTGTTAATTGAAACCGTTTAACGCCTATCTATAGAAAAGGAGAAAACAGGAATGCAATCATTAAAGGGAACGGAAACCGAAAAAAATCTCTTAAAGGCCTTTGCCGGTGAATCCCAGGCAAGGAACCGCTACACATATTTTGCCAGCAAGGCCAAAAAGGAAGGCTATGTCCAGATAGCTGCCATTTTTGAGGAAACGGCAAATCAGGAAAAGGAACACGCAAAGCGGCTTTTCAAATACATGGAAGGTGGAGAAGTGGAAATAACAGCCAGTTTCCCCGCCGGTGTCATAGGCTCCACTTTAGAAAATTTGAAGGAAGCGGCTGCTGGAGAAAATTACGAGCATACCGAGATGTATCCGGAGTTTGCCAAAAAGGCACGGGAAGAAGGGTTTAATGAGATTGCATGTGTCTTTGATGCCATAGCAGTTGCTGAAAGGTTTCATGAAAAGCGTTACAAGGCACTTGCCAAGAATATCGAAGACGGCAAGGTATTCAAGCGTGATGAGCCAGTAAAATGGCGCTGCCGCAACTGTGGATACATCCATGAAGGTGAGGAGGCGCCGGAAAAGTGCCCGGCATGTGCCCACCCAAAGTCCCACTTTGAGCTGTTGGTAGAAACCTGGTAAGGGGCCAGGAAAAAAAATAAAAAAAGAACAAGGAGGAAGAAAAGATGTGTGTAATGGTAACCAAAAAGGCACCTGATTTTAAGGCCCAGGCAGTAATGCCAAACGATGCGATAGAGGAAATCACCCTGTCTCAGTATAATGGGAAATATGTCCTGCTATTCTTCTATCCACTTGATTTCACATTTGTTTGACCCACTGAGATAATCGCCTTGGACAAGGCGGCAGACAAGTTTCGTGAGAAAAACTGCGAGGTGTTGGCAATCTCAGTGGATTCACCCTTCAGCCACTATGCATGGCGCCAGACCCCTGTGGAACAGGGTGGAGTAGGAAAGATAAGCTATCCGCTGGTTTCGGATCTTACTAAAAAGATATCCCTGTCTTACGGGGTTCTTTTGGAAGACGAGGGGATTGCCTTAAGAGGCCTGTTCCTCCTTGATAAAGACGGAATTGTAAGACACCAGCTTGTCAACGATCTGCCCCTTGGAAGAAATATAGACGAGGCCCTAAGGATTCTCGAGGCACTCCAGTACCATGAGTCGCAGGGCGAGGTGTGCCCTGCCAACTGGAGGCCAGGTGAGGAGGCCATGAAGCCTACTCAGGAAGGTGTAAAAGATTATCTTTCAAAGCATGCTAAGTAGTTGTTGATAGATAGGGCAGCCCTGAGGGGGATGCCGGTTTCATCAGGGCTGCCAAAACCTTAAATGCATCAGCAAATGGCGTTAGCCGTGAAGGAAGCGAGGAGGAAGGAATATGAATACTAAAAGTTTTTTGGCAATAGCTGTCGCACTGCTTTGGCCGTCGTTTCTGTTTGCAGCCCAGATGACCACACACAAGTATGAGGATTTTACAAAGCCGACAAAGTGCCGTATGTGCCACAAGGATATATATCAGGAGTGGCAGCAGAATCTCATGTCCCAGAGTTTTACCCATGCGTGGGATCAGGTGGAATATTTCAAGCTTGCCCTGCCCCATTCCAAAAAGCTTAAGAAAGTTGCTGGAGTAAAGGCAGGATGTATTGCCTGTCACGGACCTTTGGCCTTTCTGTCCGGGGATATTCCTCCAAAGCCTGCGTCTGCCAATACCAGGGCAAATGAGGGAGTCTCCTGCGATATCTGTCATAGTATAACAGGCACAACGGAAAAGGAGCCATTTAATTTCAGCTACACCATTGAGCCAGGAAAGGTCAAAAATGGCCCAAGAAAGGACGCAAGGTCACCGTTTCATTCAACCAGATTCAGCCAGTTTCACAAGTCTGCCAGGTTTTGTGCCACATGCCACGATGAGCAAAGCCCCTATGGGGCTTGGGTAAAGTCCACCTATCGCGAGTGGAAAGAAGGACCCTATTCTAAACAGGGCGTTGTCTGCCAGGACTGCCATATGCACATGGCGCCAGGTAAGTCGGCAATGGGTGGAAAGGAAAGAAAAGACATTGCCCATCACGTTTTTCAGGGATCCCATTTTGCTTCCAAGCTTGCAGGTGCAGTAGATCTTGCACTCTACGCAAACAAAAAAGAGCTTTCTCCTGGAGAGGACTTAAATCTCAGGGCGATCCTTTTCAACGGGAAGGTTGGCCATGCAATACCTTCTGGTTCCACGGAAGAGCGTATGCTGTGGTTGGATGTGGTGGCCATAGACGCAAATGGTAAGAATTACCATCTCCCCGTATCTCCAAAGGGTTTCAAGGGAGAAGAGTACACTATCGCTAATTCCAAGGCCATGGCATATCAGGCCATAGGCGAGATTATGGAAATAAAGGGGTTTA
This sequence comes from Deltaproteobacteria bacterium, assembly GCA_026985565.1. Classification (GTDB taxonomy): domain Bacteria; phylum Desulfobacterota; class Dissulfuribacteria; order Dissulfuribacterales; family QOAL01; genus JAADCZ01. Next base: position 298 of record JALSQG010000036.1, on the reverse strand, counting down.
AGGGTCTTAAAAGAGACGGAGACGTACCTGATGGAGCAAGGATCTTCAGAAAGCCATTTTTCGATCCTAAGGGCCGTATGACCATCTGCCAATGGTACACAAAAAATAATACCCTGGTTGATTACAGGATAAGACCAAGAGAAACAAAGATAGAAAACTACGTCTGGAAGCTTCCAGAGGGGCTGCCTAAGGGTAAGCTAACCATAAATGCCAATCTTTACTACGCTGAGGTACCAAGCTCTGTTGGAAAATTTTTCAAGCTTCCAGAGTCGGAATATAGGCCAATGTTGGTAAACAG
>JALSQG010000035.1 GCA_026985565.1 Deltaproteobacteria bacterium | reverse complement strand
TTTTAAAATTTCGAAAGGAGGTTGGGGTTATGGCCAGAATCAGTGAAATTGAAGGAATTGGACCTGCTTATGGTGAAAAGCTGTCTGCTGCAGGCATTAATACTACGGACAAGCTTTTAAAAAAGGGCGCAAAGCCATCAGGTAGAAAGGCTATTGCTAAGGAGACTGGAATTTCTGAGCAAAAAATCCTTCAGTGGGTCAATCATGCTGACCTTTTCAGAATAAAGGGTATTGGGCCTGAGTATGCGGAGCTTCTTGAGGTTTCCGGGGTGAATACAGTTCTTCAGCTTGCAAGGAGAAATCCAGAAAATCTACTTGATAAGATGGCAGCCACAAATGCCAAGAAAAAACTTGTCAGGAAGCTGCCCACCGCCAGTCAGGTGGCAAGCTGGGTAAATCAGGCCAAAGATATGCCAAGGGTCATAGAATATTAGCCATTGGCTATTTTGTTGACTTGATAGTACTGATCAGGACCTTTCCAGGTAAATCTTAGCGCCGAGGATCTGCAAACCTCGACACATTTTCCGCAATTCCAGCAGTAGGGAGACAAGCTTTGACCTTTCTCCGGGTCAAGGCCTAAGGGGCAGGACTTTTTGCAAAGGCCACAATGTATGCAGGCATCATGGTCAGGGGTTACCAAAAGCCTTCTTTTGCTCCCAAGAAGGGCAAGTAGCCCACCAAGTGGACAGAAATAGCGACAAAAAAGCCTCTTTGAGTAAAGATGCATCATTAGCACCACTATTACTACAACACCTTCAACTGCCAGGGTCTGAAAAAGGGTGAACATCATTATTTCTCTTCCTACAAGACCTGGCGGAGACAGAAAAACGAAAATGGGAGCACCCACTACAAGGGCTAACAGTATCTCTCCCATCAAGGCGAACCATATGAGTCTATGATCTAACCTGTGCTTTTCTGGCCTAAACCGTTTCCTGCTGAATAAGGCTATAAAACTTTCCATTATCTCTGATAGAAAACTAATTGGGCAGATCCAACTACAAAATACCCTTCCAAGCAATGATGCCAACAACACGGGAACCAGCATTCCTACCAATAACGGACCATATATCGTCCTTGATGTAAGGATAGACTCAAGGCCTTCAAGTGGGGATACGAACCAAAGATTTCCAATGCTAAGACTCTGGAACCAGCCCTGCACAAAGTTAAAATGTATATGCGAGTTAAGATATGGGGTTACAAGTATCAGTAAGAATGCCAGGGTAAGGGATAACCATCTTAAGGCAGTGTATTTGTATTGGTCTTTAGAGGATTTTTCAGAACCAGCTACCATTTGACAGGCCTCGATGAATAGATTGGTTCCACGTTTATTGCCTTTTTCCCGTTTTTTTGAGTAACTTGACAGCCATGAACACAAAGACCACATCCAGTACAAAATTCATCTATCACCACTGGCCTCAGTTCATCAAGTTTGATGGCCTTTTCTTTAAAGGGGCATACGTTGTAGCATGTCCGGCAAAGTGCAAGTTCCTCGTTCCAGGTGATACAAGCGTGCTTGTCTATTACGGCAAGCCCCATTCTGGTCTCTTCTTGAGCAATGGGCTGCAAGGTTCCTGTTGGACATACAGCAACACACTTCATGCATAGATAGCAGGGGATATCTCTTACAAATATCAATGGCGTGCCTGCATAGATGCCAGAGCGCACATCCAGAGGCCTTATGGAGTTGTACGGACATACTTCTACGCATCTGCCACATCTTATGCATTTTGAAGGAAAGATTTGTTCAGGCACGGCCCCCGGTGGCCTGAGGACGTTAGTGGTAACAGGGGACTTAAGAAAGGAAATAGCAGAGGATAGGGATGGACGCACAAGTGCCCCCATACCTGCAGCCATAGTGCATGCCTTTATAAGCAGTCTTCTAAGTGGATCTTTTAATACCATGTATCAATACTGCCCATCTACCTCGTCTTCACCATTGAAGTATGTTAGCCCCACGCTATATACCGTCTCTATTTTCATGATCTCCTTTACAATCTGTTCCATCTCTTCAGCCGTTTTAGACTCAAGCACAGCAACAACGTTGCCCTTTGAGTCAGAGCCATGAATCTCAACCCCCGAAAACGTGGCAAGTGTGGATATTGTCTCAGTTATTTTTTCAGGATCGATATTTATTACAAATCCACCTATAGGCATAAGTAATTCCTCTCAATAGGGCTTCCCACTCGTAGGAAATAGTCTCCGTTTTTGCAAGAAGCCAGAGGAGTATCCCTTTGACGCAGGGCTAAAAATGTCTGAAAGAGAATCATCACCAGTCAGTCCATCAAGGGTATCCTGGTCTTCAAAACAGGCTAATCGAGCGTTGGCCTTCCTGTTTAGGGCCTGGAGGGAACGTTTTTTTAGCAATTTCATGAAGTCATGGTTCGTTTTTTCATCTCCCATGATGATTGCAGAACATCTTGCTACATAGGCACGAATGCGGCCCTGGATACAATTGATTCCAGCTTTTTGGCAAAATTTCTCAAGGCCTTCCTTTGGAAGTGCTGATAGCTCAAGGTATCTGGCTTGTAGGTCAATTCTGCGCAAAAGTTCAAGCCATTTGTGGTTTGCATATTTCGTTGTTAACTTGGAGGCAAGCTTAAGCACCCTCTGGTTTCCCCTAAGATATGGAAAGCCATCTATATGTCTTACCTCTTTACACCTATCACCATAGTGGTCAAGGAGTTTGTCCATGAAGACCCAGTTCTCAGCACACTTTTTTGCTTTTGTGTGAGAATAGTAAAAGGGACCTTTTTCTGAACCATTGGCAAAAGAAGAAACTGTAAAAAGAATGATACTCAAAATTATTAGTCTTAACATCTGTCTTTGTTTCACACAAAGAGGCCGGTGTTAACACCGGCCTCTATAGTCACATTTTTTTCATTGGCACATTATGCATTCAAGTGGACAAGAAAGGGTTTAAGTGGCTTTGGCCCAGACACTTTTCTTATCCTGCAAGCGCATATCTTGAATTCTGGCTCTTTTGAGCCTGGGTCAAAGGCATCCTTTGTTACCCTGTTTATCATCCTGTCTTCTGCCTGGTCATACCAGTAAACGAAAACCATTCCTTCACATGGCCCAACATAGATCTTGGCAGGAAGAACGTTTCTGCCACGACGCGACACCACCTCAACCATGTCCCCAGGCTTGATACCAAGTTTTTCTGCATCCTTCGGGTTTATCTCTACATAAGCATAGGGGTTTGCCCTCATAAGTTCATTTATTCTACCCGTCATGCTGCTTGTATGCCAATGGTCAATAACTCGGCCTGTGGACAGATAGAAGGGGTACTGACTATCTGGCATTTCCTCAGGACCTTTTTGTGGCCTTAGCCATATCCAAAGCTTATGGTCAGGATGGGCTGGCCCGTAGAACTGGTAGGGAAGGTCGTTCTTTGCGTGTTTGTCTGCGAGTGGATCCAGGCCCCTGACAAACTTGATGTCTGTTCCACCCTTTAAGGCCCATTCCTTGGTAGGGGCTGGCCACTGTACACCGTCAGGCAACTTTTCGAGCACTTCATAGGTTGCACCTCTTAGGTCATTGTCACGCCCCTTGGTAAGCTTCTGGGTGTACTCGTCCCAAATGGCCTTTGGAAGCTCGTAATCTGGCTCTTTGCCGAGAAACGGCTCCACGCACTTTTTAATGACTGGGTCGTTTAGTTCTTTAGCAAGCCTTAGTGCCCATTCTCTAACTATCCAGACCTCTGGTTTGGCCTCACCTGGAGCATCCACTGCCTTTACAGTAAGCTGTGAGCGTCTTTCTGTACAACCGTAGACACCGGTTTTTTCAAAAATAAACGCTGTCGGCAGTATCAGGTTAGCAAGTTCAGTGGTTTTGGTAGGAAAGATATCGGTCACAACCATAAAGACATCTTCCCTCTTCATTCCCTTCCTGTACTTGTCACAGTTTGGAAGGGACTGGGCAGGACTTGTACAGTTTATCCATATGGCCTTTATCTTGCCCTGGTTAACTGCCTCGAACATGGCGACCGTGTGGTATCCTGGTTTTGGGGGGATCCTGCCTTCAGGTATTCCCCACAGCCTTTCAACCTCGTGTCTAAGCTTGTCCTTCTTGACAAGGCGGTGGGCTGGCAGGATGTGACAAAGCCCACCACCTTCTCTGACACCGCCGCATGCATTTGGCTGACCGGTCAAGGAGAAGCTATCTGCACCTGGCTTGCAAAGCTGCCCTGTAAGTATATGTAGATTGTGAATGAGATTGTTAGCCCATACACCCCGCTTCCTCTGATTTATACCCATTGTCCAGATGCTCATGGTACCTTCTGATTTGGCAAACCAGCGGGCAGCCTGCCTTATCTTTTCTGGTGTGATGTTGCCACCACATATGTGAGCAACCTTTTCTGGCGAATAGTCTTTCACAAACGCCTTATATTTTTTGATATCTACCTGTTTCTTTTCCTTGCCCATCCTGAATACGGCATAATTGTTAATAAAATCTTCATCGTAGAGTTTTTCTTCAAGAATTACATAGGCCATACTGTTAAGCAGGGCAAGGTCTGTACCAGGCTTGAACTGAAGATGCAGATCAGCGATCCTTGAAGTTGGGGAGACTCGAGGGTCAGCATTTATTACCTTGACAGTATCCTTGTTATCAAGCTTCCTGCGCATGATTCGTCTAAAGAGCACAGGATGTGCCTCTGCCGTATTACTTCCAATGATAAAGAAGCAGCTTGCACGCTCAAAGTTGGTGTAGCTACCAATAGGCTCATCTGCACCAAAGGAAGTAATATATCCTCCAACAGCACTTGCCATGCACAGTCTTGGATTGCCCTCTACATTGTTGGTCCTAAGTCCACCCCTCATCACCTTCTGGAAGATATAGGTCTCCTCAGTGAAGGCCTGGCCGGAACCGTAATAGGCAACGGAATCGTTGCCATATTTTTTAACTGCCTTTGCAAACTCCTTAGCCGCAATATCAAGGGCTTCATCCCAGGAAATTTCCTTGAAAGGCTGGTCTTTTCTGGCCCTGTAAAGGGGCTTTTTAAGCCTTTCGGGATGATTGTTCCCCATTAGCTTGTAAAAGAGCATTCCCTTCATGCAAAGGTAGCCTTTGTTTGTCCTTGATGCAGGGATACCCCTTAGCGCTACTGCCTTTCCATTCTTTACCCCAAGCTCAAGACGGCAGCCAGAGCCACACAGCCTACATGTTCCTTTATGCCAGCTATCTGCATCTGCTGCCTGAGCAGTTTCTTGGTTGTCGAAAGGAAGGCTTATTCCTACGTATGAAGCCGCTGTCAGGGCGGCTGTTCTTTTTATGAATTCTCTTCTGGAAAGCCCCATATTCTTCCTCCTATTACTTATGGATAAAAAAGTGATGGGCTGGATGACAGTCCCAACATTTCTTGTCCTTGGGCCTCTTCTGGTACTGTGCACTATGGCATGCTGCACAGTTTGTCTCATCAGGGGAAGCCTTCAAATCCTCATAGGTACCATGGCATTGATAACATTTGACGTTTGCTATGCCATGAACAGAGTCATACCATTGGTTATAGACTTCTGGAGTGGCGTCCTTATGACAGGTGGCACATGGAGTCAATTTTTCCTGTGCACTAAGTTCCGGATGCCCGCCAGTCTTCATAGCAGTGGCCTTTTTTGATGTGCCAGCAGCACATGCACAGACCATTACGATGGCAATAAAGAGCATGCATAGCCTTGAAATTTGTTTTTTCACTTTCCACCTCCTTGAAAAGAAAGGGCCGGTTAAACCGGCCCGGTAAGACTTAGAACGTGAATCTGAACTCTGCGTAGAAGAAATCCAGATCATCATCCTTGGTAAATACCTGTTCCACTACATCGTCACCCCAAACGTGGCTGTAGTAGAGATCAAGACCCATGGAAACACCGTACGCCTTGTAGATGTTCTTTATGAATAAGGAGATGTCCCACATGGTCCCTAAATCGTCGTCATCAAAGCCACCTGCTGGTTTGATGGGCTTGTAACCGAAGATGTCAGCTCTTGTGGCACCAGAGCCTTGATACCAAGCGTCTTCCTTTTCTGTAAGCCAAAGCCTTGTCACGTCTGTACGAACAAGCACATTGGGCAAAGGCTTAACCATGAGCTGTCCGAAGCAGTAAGTGGTGTTCATGAGATTAAACCATGGGGTCATGGCATATATACGAAGTGTTGGCATCATCATGAAGAAGGTGTCGCGATCGTTGTCAGTTGGATCGTCGTCACCAGAGCCGCGGAAATAACCACCCCTTACCCAGGGCTGCCAGTTGATGTCTTCAAACTTGTAGCCACCTTCAAGGGCAACAGCATATGCACTTTGATCATCCTTTCCCCAAACGCCAGTCTGATAGTCACCCCAGACCAGAAAATCAAAGCTTCCAGGTCCTACCTTTGGGGTCACATAGATGATGTGTCCGCCAAAGTTGTTGATTTCTGGATCCTGATTGGGGATGCCCCTGTCGTCATTGTAGTAATAGTAGAAAAGCTGTGCATCCAGACCGGGAATCACAGAATCTTTCAGGGTAAATACAGCTGTCAAAATATCAATGTCATGAATCTTGCGACCGTTTGTCTCATTTTCCATGTAGTCCAGATAAAATCCACCCTGTGTCGGCTCAAAACCAGCTACAGTGAAGTTGTAATCCTTGTCGTTCCATGCAACCTGGAAACCGTCAAAGGAGCGTCCCACACGGGACCATTCAAAGCCACCTATCAGTCTCTGGGAAACACGAAGCTTCCTAAGCCACATAATCCTCTTGTTCTTAGGCTTTGTGCCATATTCAAGGCCGCTGTTGTATTTGAAGCGTCCAATGGTAGCACTTAATTTTTTACATCCAGGCATGCGGCCGCGTAGCCATAACTGATCAATTCCAACCTTGCCCACGTCTCTGGCACCAAAGTTCTGTCCATAGTAAAGGGCGCCAGTGCCATAGGATGCATGTCTTGGAAGACCAAAGAACTGGGTCCAGTTGATCTCGCTGTAGGCGTCTATGTTATTGGAGTTGAAGCCAAAACCAAGACGCATCTTACTCGAGACAAAGTCGTACTGGTCATCCTTTGTGGTTGGTTTTTCAAAAGTGGACCAGTTTTCATACCTGATTTCTTCCTTGAACTTGATGTAGGCGTTTTTGTTGATCTTGTAGGCAACTGCATTTGTTGCCATGAGAAAGATCATAGCAAACAAAGCTGCAAAAATTGGTCTTTTCATTTTTTTAACCCTCCTTTTGTTTAAAATGGAACAAGGCTGTGGCTCCCTATAACCACAGCCTTAACCAATGTTTATGCTCCATTGGAGCTTACCTATTAAAGAGGACCGGTGCTCATTACTGTGCTTGGCTCCTCTATTTTATTATACTTCATACGGTAATTGTATATCTGCTGCAGATCCTTATACATCTGAAAGATCTGGAAAAATCCGTGCCAATGGGCATAATCAGGTCCATTCATTGCTGCACCCTGGCGAGCCCTACGTCCTGCATGGTGCCACAGATAATACATGATCTCCTGGAATCCGTCAGACCAAGGATCCTTGCCGAGAAGTCCCTTTGCAGCGAGCTCTTTTTTCATCTTTACAGCACCGTCCCAGTAGAAGTTGTAGAGCGCCACTGCATCGTCCAAGGTGTTGATCTCCTTCTGCATCTGGCTCTGGCCGTGGCAGTTTACACACACCTTTCTCATGAGCTTAGCACCTTTTTCACCGTTACCCCTTTCTCCTGAGCGAATAACACTCTTTGGATGAACCAGATCCCACTTGAGCCTTTCATTGATGTTGTGGGTAGTGGTGAGTTCGCCTATGCCGCTCATATGGCACGTAGCACAGGTTGGAGCAGTATAGTCTCCTGGCTGCCATGCATCAGGAGCGCTGTCCCATTCCCATGTTTCACCCTGAGTGGCAAAGATCTGGCCGTGCTTGCTCTCCATGTAAATCTCTATGTCTGGATGGTCTGGGCCAAGGTGGCAACTTGCACATGCCTCTGGTTTCCTGGCCTCTTCTACTGAGAACTGATGCCTTGTGTGACACACCGTACAGGTTCCAATGGAACCATCAGGATATCTGGTACCAATTCCGCCTGGCCAGGTATTCTTGATAGGCTTGTGATCTGGGCCAAGTTCTACCTGTCCGCCATGACACATCTGACATCCTGCTTCCCTCGAGGCCATGTTGCTGCTGTTTGAACGGCTGTTTCCAATGAACTCTGCCCCTTCAAGGTGATAGATGAGATTCAATGTCTTTTTCTTTTCGACTACTGGATAGCTTGCAAGCTTGGCATGGCCGCTTTTAAGAAACTGTTCAACTTCCTGGGGATGGCAACGTGAACATGTGCGTGAAGATACCATTGGGGAGATGTAGATGTTTGATCCCTTTATGCCGGAACACTGACTTGCCATGGGAGAGCTTTTTTCAACCACATGGCAGTCATAACATGATACAGAGGCATGGGCCATCTTGCCTCGTTTCCAGGATTCCACGATTCCCGGGGTTTTTTTGGAATGACACTCGATACACTTGGCTGCATCCGGTGACAGGCCACGCTTTATCACCAGCTCCTTGTGAAGCTTAGGTGTAGCGTTTCCTGCAGCCTGATCAGCCAGTGCCACACTGCACATGAGACCCACAACAAGGCCAGCCAGTAACAGTGTGCCTGTTCTACCAACTAACTCTTTCATTTTAACCCTCCTTTTTTATTTTTTGCCAAATTTTATTGCCTTGAAGCCTTTTGGGCTATTTCCCTGAATTCAGTCACAAGGTCGCCATGACCAACCTCATGGTGACAATCAAGACATGTCCTTTTCGTCTGCCCTACCAGAAATGCCTTGTGTGCAGTGTATGCCTTAAGGGGAATACCTGGGGCCACAAGTTTCTTGTGACATTCCATGCATCCTGAATCGTAAGCTGCATGGACGTATGGCCCTCTGTTTTTCCATAAGGTCAACCAGTCTGTTTTCTTCCCCAACCAGTGGGCCTTGATGTCATGAAGGCCAGCCATTGTCTTGGTCTTCAGATAGTTGCCGAGGCTGTCATGGGGCAGATGGCAATCTACACACCGGGCCCTAATCACCCCCTTGGCGTCGGTTCCATGTTTGCCTGCTGCCCATGTCTTGTAGAAGGGATGCATCTCGTGACAGGAATTGCAAAACTCTACTGTACTGGTGGATTGCACTTTTTTGGCGGCAAAAAAGGCTACAACGAGAGCCACAAGGAAGGCAATTACGCATGCCACAAGAACTGCCCCCCCGTTGTTTTGTAAAATCCTCATGGAAACCCTCCTAAAATGAGTTTGAAGGATAAAAAATATTTACGTGCTTAATTTTAGCTGAATTTCCTGTTACTGTGTTGTTAAATATGTTACTAAATTGTAACAGATATTCATTCGTTTCCCAACCGTTGTACAAAAAAGGTGGCCGTCTGGTCAAGGAGGGACGAAAATGGCTATATTTCTGAGGCAGGACGAAATAAGGTTTCATGATCACCCTAAATTCAAAGGGGTAAAGATTGCAAAACTTGCAGGAAAAGCACAGGGAGCAGACATAGGCGTCTCTATCCTTGTCATTTCTCCAGGAATAGAAATACCGGTTCACACCCATGATGAGAGCCTGGATTCCATCTATTGTATAGAGGGAAGAGGAGAGGTTTACCGCAACGGCCAGTGGGCACCATTCGGTCAGGGTGATTATTGTCTCGTGCCAGCAAAGGAAGAGCACGGTGTCAGATGTGGCAGCAGGCAGCCAATGAGGCTGTTTATTGTTCACAGTCCACCTCTTTTCTAATTTTCCTCTTTATTGAGATGGTAACAAGGTTAGGCCAGAAAATCCTTCTTTGGATCATTCTTATCTTTGGTATTTTTGGTTGTGTATTCCTTTTCTGGCAAGGCAGCCAATACAGGAACTCTGGCGTAAGCCAACTGCTACAGCAGGCCAGGGGCATCTATCATTACCTTGTCCTTACCAGGCAGCTCATCTCAAGTTGGCATGGCATCTATGTAAAAGAGGGAAACAAGTTTGTCAGGAAGACCCCTGCTGCTTTTACCGGTGAACTTGCGGAATTTTCCGGAACAAAAGCGCCTTTCACATTAAAGATCGCAGTTCCAGACAGTGTCAATCCTGAGCACATACCAGACGAGTTTGAAAGAGATGCCATTGACAAGATGAAGGCAGGCAAGGTCAAGGAGGTGTGGAAGGTTGAATATGACAAAGACGTTTACCGGTTTCGTTACGCAGGCCCGTTGATTTTTGAAAATGAATGTCAAAGCTGCCACAGTAAGGCTCCTAAGATGCGTGTCCTTGGTTGTATCTCCATTGGGCTAAATGCCAGCAACTTTTTTACAGTCCTTGAGAACAATCTTCTTCACTATGTGGTGTATATGACAGTAGGCATCCTAATAATTCTTACTCTTTTGTGGTTCATGCTGAGAAACTATGTGCTCAGGCCTCTTTTGAACCTGAGTAGTGCTGCCGAACAGGTACGAAAGGGCAACTTTAAGGTCCGTGTGAGTCTGGACCAGAGCCTTGAGTGGGAAAATGTGGGTGAAAACTTTAATAATATGGTTGAAGCCCTTGCCAAAAGACATGATGCCCTGAAGGAAGAAGCAGATAGTGCCATCGAGCAGCTAAAGGTCGCCTATGAGGAACTTAAAAAAACCGAAAAGTACAAGTCCGACTTCTTCACAAATATCACCCACGATCTTAAGACACCGATAACGGCGATTAAGGGAGCAGTGGCCATACTTGAGAGAAAAAGCGATGATGAGCTTGGCCAATATATAGACATACTTGAGCGAAATGTTGAAAAACTCTCCTCCATGGTACAGGATCTTTTGGACTGCTCCCGCTTGGAAAGTGGTGAACTTGCCCTCCATAAGGAAGAGTCAGATCTTGCTGAGGTGCTGGAGGATGCCATTTTGATGGCTATGCCGCTTGCGTGGAGAAAGAAGATAAAGCTAGATTATCATGTGCCAGATGAGCCTTGCATGGCAAACATAGACAAAAAAAGAATGGAACAGGTCATCATAAACCTTATTTCCAATGCCATTAAGTTTTCACCGGAAAACGAGGTAGTGGAGATACGTCTTGTCAGAAAGAATCAGAGTTGGAAAGTGATGATAGAAGATAATGGGCCAGGAATCCCCAGGGAAGATCGAAGCAAGATATTCAACAAGTTCTTCCAAAGGTCAGATTCGTCCACTGACACTGGAATGGGACTTGGTCTTGCAATTGCTAAGGGGATCATAGAGGCCCATGGAGGCATTATAGGAATCTGTGATCGTGAAAAGGGCAGGGGTAGCTGCTTCTATTTTCTTATCCCCTGCACCTAAAAGGCAAGAGGACCAGGAGAATGGCAAGGGCCAAAATCCTCGTAGTTGAAGACGATTCTGATATAAGAACCGTATTAATGGATCAGTTGAGGCTTGATGGCTTCGATACTGTGGGTGCTTCCACTGGCAAGGAAGTTATAGACAACTTCACGTCCTTTTCTCCAGATCTGATAGTCCTCGATCTCATGCTTCCTGACCTGGATGGGCTAGTTGTATGTCAGAAAATAAGGCAGATCTCGGATGTGCCAATCATCATAGTAAGTGCCAGGGATTCGCTTCCAGACAAGATAAGGGGGCTTGAGGTAGGAGCAGACGATTATGTTACAAAGCCATTTGAATACCTTGAGCTTGAGGCAAGGATACGAGCCTGTCTCAGACGCAGGCAAATAACGTCTGTTGAGTCTGACCCGGTTGACCTTGGAAAGCTTAAGATATACAGGCATAAACGAATGATCGAGATAAACGGTAAGAGCGTTAACCTCACAAAGAAGGAATTTGACCTTCTGAATCTTTTCTTGGAAAATAAGGGTAAGGTCTTGAGTCGCGAGTTTCTAAGCAGTCACCTTTGGCATCAAAAGGAGGTGTACCCCTGGTCTCGAGCACTTGATGTCCATATCAGAAGACTCAGGAAAAAGATAGAGCCAGATCCTGCAAACCCAAAATATATCTTGACCCATGCAGGTATGGGTTATCGTTTTTCAACAGACACAGATGACTGATAAGAGGAAAACGCTGAGGCTTTGATATGGGTCACACCATATTCTGCTGGCTGTCATATTCAGGGCGAATGCCAGGGTAGCCAAGTATCTGATTGATATGCTGCGTCATTTGCTCATCCAGACGAGAGTTGAACTCCTCAGGTAGTGAAAGGTGTACGACCCCTTTATTGTTTACATGTACGTTCAGGGTTACAGGGAGTCTTCCTGGTGATATTTTTAAGGCCTCCTTCAGGATGAGCAAGGTTTTTGGGGTTACAGCCTTGTCTCTGAGTTCGATGATAATGCCGCAGGTCCTTCGCGAACAAACCTCTTCAAGAAGTTCTACCTTCTCAGCAATCAGCTTGTAGGAGATACTGTCTTCCCTCTCACCTTCCTTCTTAAGTAGTCCCTCTACAAAGATCGGCTTGTCTGAATCAAGTATATGCATGGATTTGGAATAAACCTCTGGAAAACATATTACCTCAACTGAACCAGCAAGGTCTTCCAGGGTAAAAAATGCCATCCTTGTTCCTTTTTTGGTGAGCTTGTCCTTTTTTGTTCTGATAATTCCAGAAATGGAGATTCTAGCCCCCTCAGGTATAGAGGATAGGCCATCTGTGTCCACTGTTGCCAGACGCATCATGTCTTGTCTGTATGCGTCCAGTGGATGGCCACTTATGTAAAATCCAAGGGCCTCCTTTTCAAGGCGGAGCCTTTCCATCTCCTCCCACTCCTCTGCCTCTGGAATCTTAAAGGAAGAGGCATCGGATGAAGAGGCAAGTGGAGCACAGTCAAACAAGGATTTTTGGCCAATGGCCCTTTCCTTTTGTTTTTTGTGTCCAAAGTCTATGGCACTGTCAAGACATGCAAAAAGCTGTGCCCTTTTAAGTCCAAAACAGTCAAAGGCACCAGATTTTATAAGGCTTTCCATGACCCTTTTGTTCACCTTTTTAAGATCCACTCTGCAGACGAAATCTCTAAAATCCTCAAAGGGTCCGTTTTCCTCCCTTTCCCTGATGATAACCTTTATGGCGCTTGAACCAACATTTTTTACTGCAGCAAGGCCAAAACGTATCTTCTTATCCTCTATGGTGAAGTCTTCATCACTTTTGTTAATGTCAGGAGGCAGCACCTCGATGGAAGCTGAGCGACATTCGGACAAGAACTTGACCACCCCGTCGGTATTTCCAAGTTCATTTGAAAGGAGGGAAGTCATAAAAGGAATGCGGTAATGCGCCTTTAGCCATGCAGTTTGATAGGAGATCATGGCGTAGGCGGCAGAGTGGCTCTTGTTGAAGCCGTAGCCAGCAAACTTGGCCATGAGATCAAAGATGATTTCTGCCTTCTTCTCATCTATGCCTTTTTCAAGGGCGCCCTTCATGAATCTTTCTTTCTGGGCATCCATTACCTCTGGTATCTTTTTCCCCATGGCCCGTCTTAAAAGATCACCTTCGCCGAGACTGTAACCGGCAAGCTCCTGGGCAATCTTCATGACCTGTTCCTGGTAAACGATCACTCCATAGGTCTCTTTCAGAATGGGCTCAAGTTGGGGAAGAAGATATTCCACCTCTACCTGCCCATGTTTCCTCTTTACGAAATCTGTAACCATGCCGCTTTCAAGGGGGCCTGGCCTGTAAAGAGCAACCAAGGCTATAAGGTCTGTAAATTTGGTGGGCTTAAGCTGCCTGATGAGATTCTTCATGCCAGAGCTTTCAAGCTGAAATACTCCGGTGGTGTCACCCTCCTGAAGGAGCCTGTAGGTCTTTTCATCATCAAGTGGGATGGCAGAAAGATCAATCTCTTTACCATGATGTCTTTTTATGAGCTTTATTGCAGTATCGATAACAGTGAGGGTTTTTAGGCCCAGAAAATCGAATTTTATAAGACCTACCTTCTCCACATCCTTCATGTCGAACTGGGTGACCGTCTCGCCTTCCTGTCCTTTGGTAAGGGGAAGATATTCCACCATAGGCCTATCTGATATGACGACACCTGCGGCATGGGTGGAGGCGTGGCGGGGAAGCCCTTCAAGGGCCCTGGCTATGGTAAGCAGGCGTGAGACCTGTTCATCCTTTTCCCTCAGTTCCTCAAGCTTTGGTTCAAACTCAAGGGCCTCGTCAAGACTGATGTTCAGTTTTTCTGGAACAAGCTTGGCTATCTTGTCAACTTCCTGATATGACATGCCAAGTCCCCGCCCCACATCCCTAATGACTGCCTTTGCCTTCATCTGGCCAAAGGTGATGATTTGGGCAACAAAATCCTCTCCTCCATATTTCTCAGTGACGTATCTGATAACCTCGTCTCTTTTGGCCATGCAGAAGTCAACGTCTATGTCTGGCAGGGAGACTCGCTCAACATTCAAGAACCTTTCAAAGAACAACCCGTATCTTACAGGATCGATTTCCGTTATTCCCATTGAGTAGGCAACAAGCGAGCCTGCTGCAGAGCCTCTACCAGGCCCAACAGGAATGCCGTTTTCCTTGGCCCAATTGATGAAGTCTGCAACTATGAGGAAATAGGATGCAAAACCCTTGTCTTTTATTATCTCAAGTTCTTCTTCAAGACGTGCCTCATATGTCTTTCTTTCATCATCAGACAGACCAAGCTGGCTACACCTTTTATCAAACCCTTTGCGCGCAACCTTCTCAAATTCCTGCTCATAAGTGGTGCCTTTTTTGATCTTGAAAAATGGAAAATGGTGTTTTCCCGTCTCTATTTCAACCTCACACTGTTTGGCAATCTCAGCCGATGTCTCTAAGGCCTCAGGACACCATGAAAAACGCGAAGCCATTTCATCTGGAGGGGCAAAGTAGAGGGCATCTGTGGAAAAGCGCATTCTATTTGGATCACCAACTGTTTTACCTGTCTGGATACACAGCAACACGTCATGTGCGTCTGCGTCTTCCTTTTTGAGATAGTGGCAGTCATTTGTTGCCACGACTGGAAGTCCAAGCCGTTTGGCAAGATGAACAAGGGCCTCGTTTACCAGGCTTTGCTCAGGTATGAAATTCTCTTGCAGTTCCAGATAAAACCTATCTTTGAATATGCTTGCATAGGTCTCAGCAAGGCTACATGCCCCCTTTTCGTCACCACGAAGGAAGGCGTGGCTTATTTCTCCGTGAAGGCATGCAGAAAGAGCTATCAGGCCCTCATTAAGCTCCTGTAAAAGTTCCTTGTCTACTCTTGGCTTATAGTAGAATCCCTCAAAGTTTGCAGCTGTAACCAGCTTCATGAGATTTTTATAACCGGTGAGGTTCATGGCAAGGAGGACCAAATGAAAGGCGGCCTGGGATTGGCTCTTGGCACTTCTTTCCTTCCTGCTACCAGGAGCTACATAAAGCTCACAGCCTATTATTGGCTTTATGCCCGCCTTTTTTGCCTGCTGATAGAATTTCAGCACACCATACATGTTGCCATGGTCTGTGATGGCAACCGAATCATATCCATACTCCTTTGCCTTTGGAAAAAGGTCCTTGAGCCTAATAGCCCCATCCAAGAGACTGTATTCTGTGTGAAGATGAAGGTGGGTAAATTTTTTCTCGTTCATGTTCCTTACAAAGAAGCCAAGGATTATTCCCACTCGATAGTGGCAGGAGGCTTAGAGCTGATGTCGTAACAGACCCGGTTTACACCGCGTACTTCGTTAATAATCCGGTTGGACATCCTGCCTAAGATTTCGTATGGCAGTTTTGTCCAATCGGCAGTCATGGCATCAAGGCTGTCAACAACCCTTATTGCAACCACATGGTCGTAGGTCCTCTCATCTCCCATCACTCCCACAGTCCTTATTGGCAGAAGGACTGCAAAAGACTGCCATACCTTCCAGTACCACTGGGAGGCCTTCATCTCTTCCAAAACGATATGGTCTGCCTCTCTAAGTATGTTTAGCCTTTGCTTGGTAACCTCGCCGAGTATCCTTATGGCAAGCCCTGGCCCAGGAAATGGATGCCTGTTAATGAGCTCGTAAGGCATGCCAAGCTCCTTGGCTACCTTTCTTACCTCATCCTTGAAAAGCTCCCTCAAGGGCTCTATCAGAGCAAGCTTCATTACCTCTGGCAATCCTCCAACATTGTGATGGCTCTTAAT
>JALSQG010000034.1 GCA_026985565.1 Deltaproteobacteria bacterium | reverse complement strand
AGGATGTTGACAGAGGCGAGATTGCGGATTCTGAAGCCCTCAGAAACAGACTTAAGACCCTCATAAAATCTGTTTTTCCAAAGGGCGGCAGCCCTCTCGAAGATATAGAAGAGACTGTAAGGCCCTTTGTCATTCTGGTTGTTGGAGTAAACGGGGTGGGAAAGACAACCACCATAGCAAAGCTTGCATGGCGTTTTAAGAAAAAGGGTAAAGAAGTGGTGCTTGTGGCAGCAGACACCTTCAGGGCAGCCGCAGTGGAGCAACTCCAAAAGTGGGGAGAAAGGCTAAATGCGCCAGTCATAAGCCAAAGACCAGGGGCAGACCCATCGGCCGTTGCCTTTGATGGGATTCAGGCAGCCATTTCGAAGGGTGCTGAGGTTTGCATTGTAGATACTGCAGGAAGGCTGCACACCCAGGTAAATCTCATGAAGGAGCTTCAAAAGATCAAGCGGGTCATCAACAAAAAGATGGAGGGCGCACCTCATGAGACCCTCCTCGTACTCGATGCGACAACTGGCCAAAATGCCCTCAGCCAGGCAAAGACATTTTGTGAGGCCACAGATGTCACAGGGATTGTGCTGACAAAGCTTGACGGTACTGCCAAGGGTGGGATAGTTGCAAGTATTGCAAATGAGCTCAATATTCCGGTCAAATATATAGGTGTTGGGGAACAGATGGAGGATCTTAGACCCTTTGATCCGGATCAGTTCGTAGAGGCCCTATTCGAAGAATAAGACAGGTACTCCATTTTCTTGCTTTTTAGTGCAACTGCAGTGGCAAGGCCGGTAAAGAGCCAGTAAATGGCAGATGTGTCATTTACGAATCCGTCTGTAAACATGTTTGCTCCCCAAAACATGAGGAGAAAGGATATTGAGGCAAAAAGAAGCGTCTTCTCCTCAATGTCGTTACTTTCCTTAAAAGCCCTGAAAAAGAGTATGCCTTGGTTCATACAGACAAAAAAAAGCAAAAGCGCACCCTGCACTCCAAGCTCGAATGCGTAGTCGATGAACACATTGTGTCCATGTTGAAGGCCTGCACGTTTTACAAGTTGCGGGTGATAAACACGAATGAGTTTTTTCCCAAGGCCCTTTGGCCTAAATGGCTCTTTTGCTATTTCTTTCAAAAATTCCCTGTAAGTAACGAACCTGAGGGGGATTGACCCACCAAGCTCCTTTGCCTTTTCAATCTTGCCCTGACAGATGAGGCTCCAGTCTTCCCGGATAAAATGTTCCTGACTGCCTGTAATCCAAATGAGGCCAAAAAGGACAGAGAGGAAAACAAGGGCCAGGGCAGCATATTTTCTGGCCGTTGCCATTAGAAAAGACATAAGAAACATGGTTGAAAAAACCGCAATAATGGCAGCACGTCTTGTGGTGCTAAAAAGCAGAAACAGATCAAGCAAAAGGAGGATTGCAGCATAACGGCTAAGGGGATGACGCATGGCCAAAATACCAAAGGATATGGATATCATAAGGGTAAGAAACAGACTCGTGTGTTTTATGCCATTAAATATTTCTGAGCCGTTTCCAAAGTTAAAAAAAAGGCTTACTCCACTTCCTGTAACGTTTGCATCATCGCGGGGAAAAAGGGGCGAGGTGGGAAAAAGCACCCATTGGGCCAAAAGGGCAAGATACACCAATACAAACAGCGCATTTACCCCAAGAAGAAAGTGCATCCATCTCTTTGGAAGATTGTTTTTGAGGAAAAAAAGAGAGACAGAGACATAGGCCAAAAAATTCAGAAAGAACTCGCTCCAAAAGTTCTTAAGGGATGAAAAGGGCTCAGGGCTAAAAAATACACCGCCAAGGCCTGCCAAAAATAGTGCTCCAAGGAGCCAAAAAAGGGGAGTGTGAAAAACCACGGACCAATATTCGTTACCGTTACCATTACCTCCCTTATGGGCCAAACCGGAGATGCAGACAAAAAAGATGAGAATAAGCAGCAGGTACCTGACTATTGGGGCTATATCAAACCCAAATATCAAGATTGCAGAAATGACCAGCGCAAGTGCAACCCCCCTCTTTGAAAACATCTTGGATATTACCCCCGACATTTGCTTCATTTCAACGTGCAACTAATCTAAGAGGATTTCCCCAAGCTCTCTTCATAAACAGAGACAGTGGCATCAACCATCTTTTCCTTGCTAAAGTGTTTTTCAACGCACCTTCTTGCATTTGTCCCAATCTTAGAAAGCTCCTCACTTGTCTTATTTCTGTATTCTATCATGGCACTTGCAAGGCCCTCCACATTCCTTGGGGCAACCATCTTGCCTATTTCTGAGTCTTCACCGCCTGCTTCCCAAAGCTCAAAAATGTCTCTTATGCCGTCAGCCCAAGTGGTTATGACTGGAAGATTTGACGCCATTGCCTCTAAAACAGCAACTGGCAGCCCTTCCCGAAAAGAAGGGTGAACGAAACAGTCAAAGGCGCGCATGGAGAGGGCAACCTGGTCATATTCTACCTTGCCGGTAAAAAAGACCTTTTCCAAAAGCCCAAGTTCCTGACAGATCTTTTTAAGATCATGAAGCAAAGGGCCATCACCAACAATGGCAAGACGGCTTTCAGGAAAGGTTTTCACAACCTCCTTGAATGCCCTTAAGAGACAGTCATGACATTTTGCCTTTTTTAGCCTTGCAATGATGCCGAAATAGAAGCCGTCTTCTGGTATACCAAGAAATCTTCGTGCCTCATCCCTGCTAAAGGGCTTTTCGAATGCGGAAAGATCCACCCCGTTTCTTATTATAACGAACTTGGACTCTGGCATATAAGGGGCCATTTTTTTCATGTAGTCACAGACGGCTTTGCTAACACAAATCACCTTGGCAAGCCTTTTGGAAATCAAGCGAAAGCCAAGACGTCTTTGCAGGTTTCTAAGCACATTGGTGGAGCGAACCGTATAGAAAAGACTTGGCCCTTTGGTGCCAGGAAGGGCAAGGCCTGCATGTATCAAGGCCCTGTGTCTTTGACAGTGCACTACCTTGAAGCCTTCTCTACCTATTAGGGCCTTGAGCCTTCTTACCGCTCTTAGATTAAGTCCCCTAAACTGCGCCCGTTCAAGCCCAAGGCCAAAGGCACTGATGCCATCTTGAGCCATAACCGAATCCTTTGGATCCCCGTAAAAGTAGCCTATAACTGGCTCTATGCCAGCCTCAACAAGCCCCCTGAGCACATGACTATGAACGTGTTTGTCCTTTCCTGGGTCATCAAGCATATAAAGTGTCTTGATTGGCTCAGATGGCCTGCCTTTGTTTTTCATCATTTGGATTTGCTTCCTCCCATGCCCCTTGGACTGACAGTGAAGGCAACATTAATACGTGATGAGACAAAAAGGAACAATCTAAAAGATCAATGCTGTTTTGAAAGGATATGACGAAGTGATGCCTCTATTTCCGCATAGCGAAAAGTAAAACCTTCCTCTTCAAGGCGTTTTGGGAAAACGATCTTAGAAGCTGTCAGGACCGTGGCTGCCTGTCCGTAAAGAAGATGCAAAACAAAAACGGGCACAGGGAACAGGGCCGGGCGTCTGAGGACCCTTGAGAGGGCCTTTGTAAATTCCTTATTGGTTACGGGTTTTGGGCTTACTGCATTTATTATCCCTTCAAGGCCCTTTTCAATGACAAGTTCATATATCCGAAGAAGGTCCTCTATGTCTATCCAGCTAATGAGCATTTGGCCGTTTCCGATAGGGCCTCCAAGCCCTAACCTGAAGGGCAGAAGCATCTTTTTAAGTGCCCCTCCCTCTTTTCCCAGCACCACACCGAAACGAAGGATCGCCGTTTTCTTGTTGCACCTTTGCGCCTGCCCCTCCCATTCCTTTGCAAGTGTGCCAAGAAAATCGTCTGACAGGTTTGTGCATGATTCGTCACATTCCACACCATCTGGATAAATGCCTGTGGCAGATGTGGATATGAACAAGGACACGTCAGACTGGTTGATTGCACTGACCAGCTTCTTGGTTGTCTCTATTCTGCTTGAGAAAAGCAACCGTTTGTAACTGTCTGTCCAGCGGTGGATAATAGGTGCTCCGGCAAGGTTTATGACAACATCCACGCCATCAAGCCGTTTTATGATTCTTTCAGTGGAATCCTCTCTTGCAATGATTACATGATCAGGAAAACGTCTTTTTAGGTGGGTTCCAATAAAGCCGCTTGCTCCAGTAAGGGCGATTTTTGGAGATTCAGGCATTGATGAATTCAACTGTCAGGCAAACTCGCCGCGTACAATCTCACCTTCTACCAAGTATATAACCTCTTCGGCAATATTTGTAGCTCTGTCTGCTATCCGTTCAAGATGCCTGGCAAGTATGTA